>JBGAWL010000001.1:0-74348 GCA_044227625.1 Saccharimonadales bacterium (SeqCode)
ATTTCCATAATCTGCACGACCAAGTTGCCGCCCTGAAACTTCTCAAGAGCCTGGCGTAGCGCCTCGGCACCATCGGGAGTGTAGTAATCGTGAATGGTCTTGCGCCAGCCCTCACCCACAAGCCCTTCCGTCATGGTTGGGTCTGTTTGTGTACCCGTGGCTATGACCAAAACATCGTAGCGAACACACTCACCCGAGTCGAGTTGCAGTGTTTTCTCGGCAGGCTGCAGGCTTTGTACAACCGCTCGAAGGTGGTTGACCCTTTTTCGGAGCAGGCGAGCAAGTGGCTTTCTCAGCTGGTTCAACTGGTACTGCCCAAACGGGACAAACAGAAAGCCGGGCTGATAGTAATGTGTTTTAGCCGGGTCAATAACCGTTACATGGTGGCCAGACTTCACCAGCTTATTTGCAACCATTATGCCGGTAGTTCCGGCGCCAATGATAACGATGTGTTTGTTTTTGGCGTCTTCTTGGCCCATCGCGAAGAATCTCCTTACATTCATCGTAGCACTGCATAACCATAACCTCAAGCAGTGAGTGTCTCAGGAAGCTCTCATGAAACATGGTTAATATAGGGTAGTTGCAACACAAATTAATCGTAAAGGAGAATGCCCATGAAGAAATCATTAGTAACCGCCAGCGTCGCTGCTGTGGTGGCCGTCACCGGACTCACCGGACTCGGTATGGCAAGCGCCGCCACACAAAACAATGGCTCCCACCCAATGTCAGGCCTCGTCAGCGCCATTGCCAAGAAATTTAACCTGAAAGAAAGTGATGTGCAGTCAGTGTTTGACGCCAACCGCGCCGAAATGAAAGCCCAGCGTGAAGCAGAAGTGAAAACTGAACTCGCTACTCTGGTGAAAGACGGCAAGCTTACCCAAGCGCAAGCCGATGCCATCACTGCCAAGCGTGCCGAATTGCAAAAGGCCCGTGACGCCAACCGCGCCAGCATGGATAGCAAAACCGACGCCGAGCGAAAAGCAGCTATGGATGCTGAACGCACCGCTCTCGATAAGTGGTTTAGCGACAACGGCATATCGACCGACTACCGCTACCTCGTCTTTGGCGGCGGGCGCGGTCACGGCGGCCCGGGAGGCCCCGGTGGACCACGTGGCGACCACAAACGAGACGAGTAAAGTTCGAACTCCTAGACTTACCGCGAATTAATCCTCGCCGCTAACACCCATATCACCGGCAATTTGTAGTCGGTGATATGTTTTTGGCGTATACTCTTCCTATGATTTCATGCGTATTTGAAGATGGCAACAAAGCACACCTGCGTCACGTTACCGTTGACTGTTTGGTCTTAAAAGGCGACAAAATTTTGTTAGGAAAACGCGCAGAGAAACTTCTGGAAGGTGGTAAATGGGGCTTGTTAGGCGGGTACGTAGAACGCGACGAAACGTGTGAACAAGCCGCAGCACGCGAAGTCATGGAAGAGTCGGGCTGGAGAATAGAAAACCTGCGATTACTACGCATAAAAGACTACCCTGATAGGCCGCATGAAGACCGCCAAAATATCTCGTTTGTATATATTGCCGACGCAGTAAGGGAAATGGGCAAACATGACTGGGAAACAACCGAATTGAAGTGGTTTGCACTGAGCGCCCTACCGCCAAGCAATGAGATTGCATTTGACCACGCCAGCGATATTGAACTATATCAACACTCGTCGCCCAGTTAGTAGCTTCGGCCGTTTATACGTGTTGTTCGATGGCAATCCACTTGCATGCATTCCTGAAATTTCTACGCTCTTACTTGCCGATCCTGGCATTTTGTAATTCTCAGGTATAATTCAGGGAAAGGTATCAGACTAAAGCATATGAAACTACTCCTTATAGAAGACGAACCCAAAATCGCCCGCGCAATCAAACTGGGGCTTGAGCAAGAACACTCAACCGTGGAGGTCTGTCACGACGGTGCCGATGGTTTGGCGGCCGCACTTGGCGACGACTACGACGTTATTATCCTTGACCGTATGCTCCCTGGCGGTATGGACGGGCTCGAAATATGTGAAAAACTGCGCAGCAAGGGAGTCAAAACCCCCGTCATTATGCTCACCGCAAAAGGCCAAGTCCGCGACCGCGTGGCCGGACTCAACGCCGGTGCAGACGACTACCTCGTAAAGCCATTTTCGTTCGAGGAGTTGCTTGCTCGTTTGCGGGCCCTCACCCGACGTCCGCACGAAACGAGTGGCAGCACGTTACAAGCTGGCGATCTCAGCCTCGACACCGTGGGTTATGATGTCCGCCGCGCAGGCAAACCAATTGCCCTTTCGCAAACCGAATATTCACTGCTTGAGTACCTTTTACGCAACAAAGACCGAGTTTTAAGCAAAGACAATATTATCAACCATGTCTGGGATTTTGACGCAGACATTTTGCCCAACACTGTCGAAGCCTATATAGGTTATCTGCGCAATAAAGTTGATAAGCCGTTCAAAGCCAAACCCCTCATCCACACGGTTCGCGGGTTTGGCTACAAACTGAGCGAGGTCGCATGAAACACCCAGTGTTTCACTCTGCAACCCTGCGGCTCACAGCGTGGTACACGCTGATTTTACTATTCATTAGCTTGCTGTTTAGTTTTATTGTCTTCCAGATATCTACACACGAACTCGGGCGAAGCTACCGCCCGCCTCGAGCAGGTGAAATATTCATTAACCTCACCGATGATGCCGATGGCTTTCGGACGTGGCGCGAACAACGTGTTGCCGAGAGTCGCTCGCGCCTGCTTGGGCAATTAGTCTTATTTAATCTGGCGGTTCTTTCAAGTGGTGCCATAGGGAGCTACCTGCTTGCCCGACGCACGTTACGACCCGTTGAAGAAGCGCTCGAAAGCCAAACGCGGTTCAGTAGTGATGCCGCGCACGAGCTGCGCACACCGCTCACTATTATGCAGTCTGAGATTGAAGTTGGCTTGCGTGATAAAACTGCTACCAAAGCCAGCCACGCAGCCCTGCTTGCAAGCAGCCTCGACGAAGTTCACCACATGCGCACACTCACTGACCGCTTGCTTATGCTCGCGAACAACCACGATATATCTTTATCCCCCACTTCGCTCGAAGCGGTTGCAATAGAAGCCGTTAACCGCACCATTCCGCTTGCGCAGGCAAAGAAAATCTCCGTCAAAAATACTGCTCGGGATATTACCGTGACCGCGAACGCAGAAAGCCTTACCGACGTACTTGTGATCTTGCTAGACAACGCTGTGAAATACAGCCCATCAAAATCGACCATTACCCTCAGTGCTCAAAAACGCGGCAAACAGGCAACACTGAGCGTCAGCGACACCGGGCAAGGCATTGCCGCAGAAGACCTACCCCACATTTTTGACCGTTTCTACCGGGCAGATACATCACGTAGCAGCCAAAATGTAGCTGGCCATGGCCTTGGCCTCTCCATTGCCAAACAAATCATATCCGCGCATCGCGGCCACATTGCCGCCCGCTCTAATGCAAGCGGCAAAGGCACCACCTTCACCATCACCCTCCCCCTCGCCTAGCCCCCTACCTGCGGCATGCTATCATACCCACATGACAAACCCAGGTAAAAAATGGCGTTTTTTACAGAGAGTAGAACAATTCCCAGGCGGATGGCTTCTTGCGTTCACAATCAAACTTGGCTGGGCGGCGATATTCGGCGGGCTTATGCTCGGGGCTATTATCGTCACCAAATATGTTGAACTTCCCCTGCTTGCCCGCTATGACTGGCTATTTCTGTACGCGGTTTCCATTCAGCTGGTACTGGTCGCAACAAAGCTCGAAAAGCCACACGAAGTTGTAACCATACTCATTTTTCACCTTGTGGGTCTCGGTATGGAACTATTCAAAACGGCACCAGGGATTGGGTCTTGGTCGTACCCTGAAGATGCCGTTTTTAAACTAGCCACAGTACCGCTGTATTCGGGCTTTATGTATGCTGCGGTTGGCAGCTTCATTGCTCGTGCGTGGCGAGTCCTTGCGCTTGAATTCCGCCCGTACCCAAAGCGCCTGTATACCATTTTACTTGCGGCCGCAATCTATTTGAACTTTTTCTCGCACCACTACACCTATGACATCCGCTGGTTGCTCTTTGGTGCAACCCTTGTCCTATATGGTCGCACCTGGACCTACTACACCGTACACACTACGGAACGGCGCATGCCGTTTTTGGTCACCGCTCTTTTGTCGGCCTTTTTTGTGTGGCTGGCTGAAAACATTGGCACCTTCACAAAAAGCTGGCTGTACCCAAACCAGGCAACTGAATGGCACCTAGTGAGCATACACAAACTAGGCGCCTGGCTACTCCTGATGCTCATTAGCTTCATCATGATTGACCTCCTCCACGCCCTCCGTACCCGCCGAAAAACATGATACAATCTGCGCAGATGAAACAAACACACAAAGAACGGGTTGCGGCGCTAGCGGAACAAGTCGCAGGATTTTACGAGCAAAAGAAGCCCTTTAAAATTTACCATGGCAGCACAAATTCCACCCGGATTCAAGTTTTTAAACGGAGCGAAATGCTCGACGCCAGTGGGCTTAACCACATCTTGCATATTGACCCAAAGACCAAAACCGCCCTCGTAGAGCCAAACGTCCCCATGGACAAACTCGTCCGCGCCACGCTAAAACACGGTCTCATTCCACCGGTTGTTATGGAATTCCCCGGCATTACGGTGGGTGGCGGCGTACAGGGCGGAGCCGGCGAAAGTAGCTCCTTCCGGTATGGCTGCTTTCATAGCACTTGTACATCATACGAGATAATTACCGGGGACGGCACGATTACGAATTGCAGCCCAAAGAAACACGCTGACTTATTTTATGGCACAGCAGGCTCCTATGGCACCCTTGGCGTAATGACGGCGATAGAGCTTCGCCTCATTCCTGCCAAAAAATATGTACGGCTTACGTATTTTCCCGTCAAAAGCTTCGACGCTGCAGTGTCACTCATGCAAAAAGAAGCAGCCAAAAAACCCGATTACATAGACGGCATTATGTTCGCACGCGACCGTGGCGTCATTATGGTTGGCTCGCTTACAAATGAAAAAGCTGGCGTAGTCACCCGCTTCAGTCGCGCCCGTGATGAATGGTTTTACCTTGACGCCGAAAAAGAATCCCATGGGGGCGTCTGGAACAAAATAATCCCACTAACCGACTATTTGTTCCGCTACGACCGAGGTGCGTTTTGGGTCGGTAAATATGCTTTTAAGGTATTCGACATTCCTTTTACAAAATTTTGGCGCAGATTACTTAACTGGATGCTCCACACCCGCAAACTATATGAAGCACTCCAGGAAAGTGGCATGTCTCAGCATCATGTCGTACAGGATCTGGCGCTGCCCGTAGAAAAAGCTGTAGAGTTCATGAATTTCGTTGACAATACGTTAGGCATCTATCCACTATGGCTCTGTCCACTTAAAACTGACAAGCTATCGCCATTCATCTCGAGTAACTTACCAACTCCACTCGTTATAAATGTCGGCGTGTGGGGTGAGTTTATCCCAGATTATAATGAGTTTTTACGGGCAAATCGCTCAATTGAAAAAAAACTGACCCAGTTGGGTGGGAAAAAGTGGTTCTATGCCCACGCATACTATTCCGAGGAAGACTTTTGGCATATCTACGATAAGAATAAGTACCAAAAACTACGTCGTACATATCAAACGTCATATCAGCCAACGGTTTACGAAAAGGTTCGCGTCCGTGAGCGTTTCAAATTAGATACGCACCGCGGCTTGTGGCGAACATTGTTTCGAACAGCGAAGCTCCGGATTACCCCATGAGCTGGCAGGTGTATATTGCTATTGCCGTGCTACTTCTTTCGGTTTCAATACTGCTCCAAAGAATTATTTTGCACCGCTATAAGGTAGACGATGTAGCATTTGCCGGTATGTTTCAGCTGTCGGTGGCGACGGTCATGTTGCCATGGGTTTTCGCTAACGGCATATCGTTTGCCGGTTACTCTTCTCAGTGGTTTGCCGTTGGGCTTTGCACGGTTTGTTTTGGGGTTGGTTCTGTGGTGTACGCAAAAACGCTAAAACACATAGATGCGTCTGCATTTTCGGTGTTGTTTGCAACGCAGGCCATATGGATAATCTTAGCTGGAATATGGCTGTACAACGAACGGCTCAGTTGGCTACAGCTCGCTGGTGGCATACTCGTTTTTGGAAGCATAGTCCTTTTGAGCGAGAGCCGCCAAGTATTCAGGAGGCGTAAGGGCGTTGTATATGGGCTTATTACCGGTTTTCTTTTTGGCATAGCTATAGCCAGCTCTGCGTATGTCGTTCGCAATGTTGAGCCAATCACATGGATTTGGTTTTCGTTTGTTTTGGGGGGCATAGGCTCACTGATGGTTCAACCAAGTAAAATACCTCTCTGTAAAAACCTCATCCGCGGTAAAGTACTTCGTCTGCTGATCATCGTGGCAGTGATATATGCACTTGGCAATGCCGCTATGAACTATGCCTACCTATACGGTCCTTTTAGCCTCGTAGCGCCTATTCGCCAAGCAGGAATAATCGTCACCGCCCTACTGGCCTTTGCTTTTATGCGTAGCGAGCGCACTAACACTGCACGCAAACTCACTGCTGCCGCCATGTGCACCTTTGGCGTTATCGTCCTCGTTATTTAGATATTTCCCTGTTATACTATGCATACATTTGCGCGCCCTTAGCTCAGCGGATTAGAGCGTCTGTCTTCGGAACAGAAGGTCGTAGGTTCGAATCCTGCAGGGCGTACCATTCTACTTCGCTAAAGCTTCGTAGAATAAATCATATCGAAAATGTGTTCTTTCTAATGCGTTCCACTGGTTCAGACCATGAAGTAGAATGTCCTCCGAAGCCTTGCGCGAAGGAGGATTTTTTGTATATTATTGCTACCTGTGTATTACGTCTATCTGCCAAAAAGTCAGCGGTTCAATGAAACATATGTCGGTATTACTTCCAATTTACGACAACGTTTTACCGATCATAATGCCGGTCGCAGCAAACACACGAGCAAGTACCTTCCTTGGGACTTAATCGCTTACACTGCCTTTACGTCAAAGAAAAAAGCCATTGCATACGAGCGATATCTTAAAACCGGTTCCGGTATCGCCTTTCTAAGAAGACATTATTTATAGGGATTTATCCCCAGGTTATCCACATCATAAAATGCTCGTGCTTGCAATGGTTTGCGTAGGAGCGTAGAGTAGTAACTACCATCGTTGAGGTGGTCACCGCCCTTCGGGGCAGTGTGCGGGGAGTCACCTAGTGACAATCCGCATGAAAAAGTCCGGCTTGTCCGGGCTTTTTCATTTTTCTAGACACAAGTTTCTATTGCGTTACGTATTTTGGGCTATATATAAGCCAGGGTTATCTTAGTTTTTCATACGCTCGTAAACCTCAAATGTATACTGCGGCTCATCTACACCTGGCGTACCCGGCCATGATTTTATGAGCGTGAAGTTTCGTAGTCGCCCCATGGGGTAAAACTTGTCACAGTCGTAGTCTGCATGCACGCGAGTCAGGTAGATTTGGTCTGGCTCCACCTCGGCAATGCTGCCGTTCCATACATCTTTACCGGCAGCGGCCATATCTGTGAGAAAATCTTCGAGCGAATGAACGATAGTCACGTCCGGTTCGTCTGGTAAGTCATGTGTAGTGAGTACATACAACTGGCGTCCAGCTGGTGGCCACGCGCCTACGCCGTGTCGTTCGACTAACCCCTTTTTCATAGCCTCGTAGGTGCCACGACCAATGAGCAGGTTGCCGCCAAACCGTTTGCTCTGTTCGTGAAAATACGTAAGGTCTTCTGGAATAAACCATGGGGTTTTGCCGCCTTTTGCCATACCACCGCGTTCGTCCACGGCTATAATATCTCGTATCATCGCAGTTCCTTGTGCGTCTCCCGCAGCTGCGAAATGAGGAAGAAAGAACCCGTTATAACACCAATATCTTGAACGTGATGGAGGAACGTTTCATATGCCTCCTTTTGACTGTGTACGGCACTACATTTCACTCCATTTGCCTGTAGCACGCTGGTGATTTCACTTGGTTCTATGGAAAGCATTGGCAAATCCTGTGTTTTGGTAAAGGTCGTAACTATGACCTCGGCGGCGTGGTTTTGCAGTAGCGGAACAATATCGGCTATTTCTTTACCCTGCTTAAGAGCGAGCAGTACGACTGGTTTTACGCCAGGATATTTTGTGACAAAACTCTGCCAAAATGCAGTCATTTTCTGCCCGTTATGGGCACCATCCATGATGACAGTCTTGTTCTCCAGTACACGCACGTCCATGCGCCCTGGCACTTGTAGTTCCATGGTTTTTTGCAACTTTGTCGCAGAAACATCGCGTAATTCGTCTCGTTTTACCAGAAATTTGTAGGCCGCGAATGCCAGCAGCCAGTTGCGCTTCTGGTACTCTGGCATACCTGTCGGGAAATCACCGTGGTACGCTTTGCGCAGCCTATCTTGCTCAAAAGTAAGCAACTCGGCGTCTTCTTGCTGGCTCACCCAGTAGCGCACCACTGTCATGATTTCTGGATTCTGCTCACACATGAGTGCAGTGTTGCCATCGTGAATAATCCCTGCCTTTTGGTAGGCAATTTTGCCCAGAGTAGTTCCCAAATGCTCCATGTGGTCATAACCAATGTCGGTGATAACGCAAAGTTTATCAGTGCGGGCCGCAATGTTAGTAGAATCGTCCAGCCCGCCCATACCGGTTTCTATTACCGCATAGTCAGCCCGTTCTTTTTGAAAGACCCAGTAGGCAAACGCTATTAGTACTTCAAAGCGGGTCGGCTGCTCTGGCGCATCGCTCAGTAGCTCGATGAACTCGCCGAAGTATGCGGCAAACTGTTTCTCAGAAAGTGGCAGGCCATTTATTTGAACCCGTTCGTTCATTCCGTCTACGTAGGGCGAGATGGTAGTACCAACTTTAGAGCCCGCGGCTACAAGTAGTGCAGTGATGAAATACGAGGTAGATGTTTTGCCGCTGGTACCTGCCACATGTATGACACGAAGCGATTTTTCTGGGTTCCCGAGGTGGGCCATTAGCCGTTCTGTGCGACCAAGGGTTATGTGTTTACCAACAGTGCGCTTCGAAACAGCATCATACGGACGCAGCGCCGCATTCACCTCAGAAAGAGTGGTCATTTTCACCCCATTACCATACCACGGGAGTCTCAAAGAGTCATGACTTATGAGACATGAGTCAAGCGGCTTCGAGAATAACATTAACTTCATCGTAGTAGCTCACCTCTGTTCGTCATGCTATACTTTCACTTGGTCGCGCGCGCGTAGCTCAGCTGGATAGAGCGTTGGTTTCCGGTACCAAAGGTCGGGGGTTCAAATCCCTTCGCGCGTACCAATAAAAGAGGGGCTTGCCCCTCTGTTTGTATTTTGGAGTCAATCCAAAATACGCACACTCCCCCTGAAGCTCGGCTGTCGCCTCGTTTATTTCGCTTATTCACCTAGACGTTGATGCTTCGCTCATGCCTACAGAAAAGCCAAGACATCAGCCTTCTGCCCTAAAGCTCGGCTATGCCTCGTTCGCTTCACTCATCGTATGAGGGGCTGGCCCCTCCGCTTCACATTTTGGAATTGCAAAATCTTTTAATTAACCACCTATGCGTATTACTGGAACGTGTTGCAGCTGGTGAGTTTGCCGGTGTTATAGCCGGCGGTAAACCATTGGGTGCGCTGGGCAGATGAGCCGTGTGTCCAGGTTTCGGGGTTGCTGCGGCCTTGCGTGGCTTCTTGTATACGGTCATCGCCAACGGCTGCAGCAGCACTGAGCGCTTCTTTGATTTCGTCGGGGTTTTCAAAAACACCAAGCTGCGAGAGCGAACGGGCCCATATGCCCGCGTAGCAATCGGCTTGTAGCTCTAAGCGTACCGATAACTCATTTGCCGCACCCTGGTCGTCTTGCTGGGCAGCGGCTACCTGCTCCATGGTGCCTGTAATGTTTTGCACATGATGCCCGACCTCGTGTGAAATAACGTAGGCTTGTGCTACATCGCCGCTACTGCCGCCAAACCGCCGCTGGAGTTCATCGAAAAATGTTTCGTCCATATAAATCGTTTGGTCATAGGGGCAATAGTGCGGTCCAACGGCCGAACTAGCCGCGCCGCACGCAGACTGCGTTAGGTCCCGAAATAGCACAAGCTTCGGGGGTGTATACTCCACACCTTGCACGGCAAGTATTGCCTGCCAGGTATCGTTGTTAGACCCAAGCACTTTCTTGGTAAATGTCTCGTACTGGTCGGCACCTTGAAATTCGGCGGGCTGAGATGTCGTGGTCGGCTGCTGTTCGGCGACCTGGCCAAGAATTTGCTCGAGAACACTGCCGTTTTGCCCTGTACCGCCGCCCAGAAAAGCAAATGCAAGAAACAAAATGAGCCCGCCAACGCTCGTAATGGCTATACCGCCAGTCCCCATGCCCCGCCGGTCTTCTACATCTCCGCTACTGCCGATTTTATCCCACAAAGCCATGTTGAACTCCTTGCATATGAGAACAGTATACTATGCGCTACCGGTGCGACTGTAATGACCATCACATTTTTATTCCGAGAATATTATGTTATAATTATATAAATGCTCCAGCTCCAAGCCCTCAATCGCTCACCGGATATTCGTGCATATGAGCACAACCACCCAGACACACCCCTCATTATCGTTGCTAGTTGTGCTGTTGGCGCATACGCCAAAGCACTCAATATAGAGGCAGGGGCCACTACATTCGTAGTAAATGACATTGACTTGTGTGCACCAAAAGACACAAAAACCTTTTTTCAGGAAAGGGGTTGGCGCACCGAAACACACCGAGGCGTCGAAACAGTTCGCTGGGATATCCCCGTCGATGAACAGGGCCGTGTAATCACTATAGACATTGGCGAAAGCGCGCACGTCTGGACATATGAGAAAGTGTTGGGCCAAGCGGTAGAAATCGCAAACCGGCCTATTATGCATCCGAGGATGACCCTGGAGTGGTATGAATCGATGCGTAGGGACGATGTTTTATACCCTGATGAGCCTCGAGTGAATGATAGAACAAAAATAGAGTTTCTACGAGATAGAGTGATTCCTCGGCTCGGAGAATTGACCCTTTTCAAGCACTAAGAGAGTACTGCGTCCGTTCAACAAAGCTCTGTGGCTCACGAACACCGCTTACCGCAGGGCCACCAAGGCGGTAAACATCACGCACCGGCATGCCCTGGTCTCGTCCAACAGCAACAAGTGCCTCATGGATGTCACCTTCAAACCTATCCTGCGCACCAGCAGCAATGTAAACAGGGTTTTCTGTATTGGCACACAGCTGCCACAGCCGAGCCCTTGTTTCGTCGCTCAGATTGTTTTGGTGTCCATCCCAGTTATCTATAACCCGTACCGTGGGATCCACCACTTCGTCACTTCTTTGCTGGTATCCGCCTGCAATCAGCCGTGTCACGGTGCGCTCACAGCCATCAGCAGAAGCTATTACCGCCCGAACAACTCGCAGTATCCGGCACTTAAAACCGAGTGCCCGCTCCAAATCTTCCCTAACAGTATCAATCTGTTCTCTCGGCACTAGCCCAATGCGCCTCAAATGTTCGATTGCCCCGTCCCGACGCTGCAGTATAGGGTCTGCGGGTTTCAACTGTTTTTCTAGGCTGGCAATAAAAGAGTCTACTTCCGCAGCAAAATCAATTTCTTGCGGTCTAACTGCCGAACCTGGAATTGAATTTCGAAACATTTCAGAAAAATTTGCCATGTATTTGTTTTAGAAGCTCGATCCTAATTATGCATTATATGCGATCGGCAGTCGATAATATTTATCACAATGTAGCAGGCAAATTAGCCTTCGGTGCCAGTTGAGGCGAGTGCAACAACGCGTTATCAACAGCACCATGTATTAAATTTCTAAGAGTACCGCTGAATTCTTGTCCTGATAACACTTCGTCATGGACTGCCAAATCTACCGGCAGATATTTGCCATTTACTTTCGCTACTACTTCAACGGGTGTCTGCCATGCCGGAGTTGTATCTCTCGTTATTGGAACATTTTCGGTTACGGTCCTAATCTGATTTCTGTACACGGGTCTGCCTGAAGAATCAGAATCTGCAATTCGCATATTGATCTTTTTTTCTATGCGTTCCGATCTATGGGCGCGCGTACGCGTGAGAGAAATATCCTGTACGGTAGCTCCCAACACAATACCGAATACCCTACAAAGTAGAGCTTTTTGAGATTCTCGCCCTGCATAAGTAACACCTGCAGTTTCAATACCTGTAAGGAGCCAGGAAAGTTCATCTACTACATGACGTTGGCCCCGTTCTGGGAATACAAGCACGTTTCCACCCACTTCAGGAGTAATTGAAGCTTTTACCGCCATATGGTTTCCTCTTATTGTTTATTTGAGAGACTAAGCGCCTTATATCCATACCCTTTATACGCCCGGTGGGGAGGACGTGCTGTAATAAATCTCACAACTACTTCACGAGGTTGCGCTGAATGATTTCGGCCAGTGCTGTGTAATTGCTGGCGCAGAGCCAAGTAGTAAGAGCAATAAGCAGCGGCAGTACAACAAAGTTTTCCATGCCTTTCCCGGTAGTCACGCGCAGGCGACGCAGCGGCGGAAAGCCAAATTTGAAAGGAATGGGCAGTAGCCATGGCACGCCTTCTTTGGTGAAACTATCCATAATGAGGTGAGACACAACACCGGTCAGAAAGGCGCCCCAGACGAAATATATATCTATGTTCGGCATAATTGGCTGCAAAAACTGGAGCAGTAGCAAACTAAGCGCACCAAATGCCGCAACACCCAAAATAGAGTGGCAAAAGAAACGATGCCCACCCACCAGCGCCCCAAAAATCTTTCCAAAGTACCGCCCAACCGGTATATTGCGCCACAGTGGTGCCGTGGGCTGGTCTATGTCTGGCGCAATCCCGCCAAGCTGGTTTGCAAGCACCGCCGTCAGCGCCGTGGCCACCGTAGTCTTCCCGGGCGGCACGGCCAGAATCCACACCGTAAGTGCAGTAAGAGCAGCAACATCATGCGTCCGTGCAGTCATGGTACTAGTGTATAGGTTTTGATGAGTAGTTTGTAGAGACCTCTTTCAACTATACTAGAAGTATGAAACGTGACTTTAGCCAACCATTCACAGAAAATACCGCTGTATACTGTATTATTCACACACCAAAAGGCTACCTTATACAGTATCCACTCGATGACCCGCATGGCTCGGATTTTTATTCACTCGTACAGGTCGAGTACGACCGGCTAGAACAACTATCCCAAGCTGTATGTCGGTCCCTCTATAGACTCGGTATCGTAGTAAACTCATTCCGCGAGCTTGCACGAAAGCACGCTCTTACCTACTCTTTTATTGACGAGACTCCGGGTCTCGATACTGCGCAGCTTTGTTTATTCATCGATGCAGATCTGGCCGACAATTTTGTTATGGATGATGCCTATGATTCGACCCAGCCTTCGGTATGTTCGGCGTGCGAGCCTGGAGCCATACCCCACGGCAGAGAATTTGCCTTGTTTGTAGATATGTGTCAAAAATTAACGGAAAGTCCTTATTCTCCCGAGATAGTTAAAGCCGGGTTAAGCCTACTAGCACAGGAAGTAGAGTAGTTACGCATCATCGGCCTTCTTTAGCGGCCGTAAGTACTGCCGAAGTAAAATTGCTTTCTTTTCGCCGACAATTTTAGCAAGTTCCCAGTCGCGCGCTTGCATAACACCTCGCACGCTCCCAAATGTTTTAATGAGTTTCTTGCGGGTTGCCGGGCCAATGGTGGGGATGTCGTCTAGCATGCTGGCGGTTTGCTGTTTTACTTTGAGTGTGGAGTGATAGCTCACAGCAAAGCGGTGAGACTCATCGCGTATACGCCGCAATAGTTTCATGAGGTTGGTGCTGTGCGGCAAATTTACCAGTATAAAATCATCAGTTTCTGTCGTATAGCCACCCAGTTTATGCAGCACGTTTACATCCAACGCAACATTTGAACCTATCGAGGCCAAACTCTGCTCTTTGCCCTCTGCTCTCTGCTCTTTTTTTATGACAATCTGCTCTTCCCGCTTCGCCAGCCCTATCATGGGCATCATGAATCCCTGCGTCAAGGACGGACCCTGACGCAGTGCTGCGTCAGGGTCCGTCCTTGACGCAAACTCGGCGCGGGCGCGGAGCGCGGCGTCTAGCTGGCCTTTGCCGCCGTCTATTAGGAACAGGTCGGGCCTACCCCAAGCTTTCATATTTTTATCGCTCAGGCGGCGGGTGATGGTTTCGTGCATGTTGTAGAAGTCGTCGTTCTGCTGGCGGGTCATTTTGAACTTGCGGTACTGGCCTTTGTCGCTCACGCCGTTGGTAAAAACAACCATGCTCGCCACAACGTTCGTGCCCTGCATATGGGATATGTCGTAGCCCTCTATCCGTCGCGGAAATTTCGCTAGGCCCAGCAAGTCAACCAGCTCACCAAGCGCATGGTCTTTGCTGATATCCATAAACTCTTTGTCGCTAAAGATGACTTGGCGGCCAAGGTTTTGCAGTGCTGCCATTTGGTTTCGTAGTTTGGCCGCCAGCTCGAAGTTTTGGACTTTGCTGGCGACTTTCATTTCTTTCTCCACCTGGCGGATGATGCGCTCGCGTTTACCCTCTATGACGGCTATGAGCTTGCGCAAGTTTGCGCGGTAATCGGCAAGGTTAGTTTTGCCTTCTTCAAGCCCGGGGTCAAGGCCAAGGTGATAGTAAAGGCTCACCCGTTTTTGTCCAGTTGGTTTTTTGTAGGCAAAGGGGAAAATACGGCGCAGCAATTTCAGTGCCGCACGAACGCCCGTAGTCGAAAAGTATGGGCCGTAGTAACGTGCGCCGTCATCGAGTGGTCGGCGCGTGGTACTGACCGTGGGGTAATCGCTGTCATAGTCAATCCGGATGTAGCTCATGGCTTTATCATCGCGGAGCAAAATGTTGTAGCGTGGCATATAGCGCCGAATCATCTCGGCCTCGAGGAACAGTGCCTCGAGCTCACTTTCTACTTCCATCCAATCGGTATCGGCTATTTCTGCTACCAACGCCTCTGTTTTTGGGTCGCGCGAACGACTTGCCTGAAAATACTGCCGCACGCGGTTACGCAGCACCGCCGCCTTCCCCACGTAAATAATCTCCCCTAAGGCCGACTTATGAAAATAAACCCCAGGGGTTTTGGGCAATGATTTTAATTTGTCTTCAAGCGCACTATTCACGTAATTATTGTAGCAGCTAAGATAAAGAACCTTTTTCAGCGCGACGAGTTATCAACTTCAAATCTCTTTCAAGTCTGGCATTACGCGCGCCTGTAGATAGGCGTCGTCTATGTTGCGCATTGCTACCCGCAATAACTCTCGCTCGTTGAATTGCCCTTAATACATCATCGGAGATTACAGAATTGCTTTGTTCGGACGTTTCCTGAAATGCCGTTTCTGCATCGATAACCGCTACGCCTTCTTGCTCTAAGATACTCGCAACACCATCTACGATTACACTTCTATGCTCAGGATGCCCACGTAACTCGCTCGCAATGGCACTAGCTGCAAGTCCGACAACATCAACGATTGGCTGACTGGTTATATCCTCTTTTGCTTCAATAGGTGTCATAAGTAATATTTTAACATAAAAGTTTTATTTTTTCAAATATGTTTTAGGCAGTGGTGCTAATAGCCTGGTGGATTGGACGTATTCCTGCCAGCCCGGACGTTTACGGAGACGCGTTTCTTTGGGTGGGATACCGGAAACGTAGACTATGAGATAGGTTATGACAGCCGCTCCGCCCAAGCCCACCCAGCCATGTGCGGTACCGAGCGACATGAGCGCAATCCCCCACCACATGGTGAGCTCGCCAAAGTAGTTTGGGTAGCGCGAATATTTCCAAAGACCGTGGGTCATAAGTTTGCCACGGTTTAATGGGTTCGCTAGAAAGCGTTTTAGCTGCGCATCGGCCAGCGCTTCACACCAGAAGCCTACAGCCCATACTAAAACACCCAGCTGCGTCCATATGTTCCACGCCAACTCCTGACTGATGCAAATGTGAATAACCGGTATAGAAACCAATAGCGCCAAGAGCGATTGCACACCATATATACGCACATAGGCATTCAGCGCAGGGTTACCGCGCCATTTTTTCATGAGCTCGACATAGCGCTCATCTGTATGGGTAGAACGCAAAAAACGCCGCCCAATATGCCATGCCAGCCGAATCCCCCAAACATATACCAAACCAACTACAACGGTCGCCGGGTTTAGCCCAAAATTGTGTGGGCCGCTCACGAATGCGGCCGTGGCGATAGCAATGAACGTAAGTCCCCAGGCAGTATCCACCAAATCAAACCGCTGCCGAGCAAGCGCGGCCGCAAAGAATAGAGTCAGCAGAAGCAAGCCTGCTAGCCAACACAGCGCCATTTTGCTGAATACGTTTCCAAG
Source organism: Saccharimonadales bacterium (SeqCode) (assembly GCA_044227625.1). Taxonomy (GTDB): domain Bacteria; phylum Patescibacteriota; class Saccharimonadia; order Saccharimonadales; family UBA4665; genus JAGXIT01. The sequence continues at coordinate 16,403 of JBGAWL010000001.1, forward strand.
CATGCCATAACGAACAAGTGTCGCAACAGACAAAACCACATACCCGACAAAGAATAGCTGAAGTATTCGTTTCATCAGCGATGCAGTATAGCGAATGTCACACCCGCGACTGTGGCCGTTAGTAGCGCTCCCCAAGCAAGGTCAACCACAACAACTTTGGTGGTAAAGCCTTTCATGGTGGCGAGGTTTGTTAAGTCATAGGTAGCATAGGCCACAAAGCCAAACAGCGCCCCGCGGGTGAGCGCATAGCTAAGTGAGCCCTTTTCAAGAGCCGGCGAGATGACAAATGTCACTACCCCAGCTACGTAAATTGCGTAAAACAATACTGCAGCCGTCATGTTCGGCTTGTCGAGCAGCAGCTTACCTATTTGCGAACGATAAAATGTTTTCGCGACCGTTCCAAGCCAAATCCAGTCCAGTACCCCCATAACACCGCCCGCTACCACAAGTTGCTTGACTAATTCCATATGCCCTCCTTTTGTTTTAGTATACCTCAAGCAGGAATTTTTCGTTTGGCAAAAAAGTTCGTACCGTCCATACTTAAGCTCATGAACAATGACACTATGCAGTGGTACGATGCGCTCACGAAACCTTCGTGGACCCCAAGTTCCAGCGTTATCGGCACTATCTGGACGCTACTGTACCCAATAATAATTGGTGTCAATATTTACGTATGGATACTGTACACGCGAAAGGAAATATCTTTCGCAGTCCTACTCCCTTTTATCATAAATGTAGTCGCAAACATTGCATTTACGCCCATTCAGTTTGGGCTGCGCAGCCTTGTAGGGGCAGCAGCGTGCATCCTCATCGTCTGGGCAACTATCATTTGGTCCATGGCCGCCATTTGGCCGCACAACCGCATCGTTGCGTTCCTATTTATTCCTTACCTTCTGTGGGTTAGCCTTGCTAGCGTCCTCCAGCTAAGCATTACCTCCAGCAACTAGCTTTTCTTTTTCATGTAGTGTTGTCGGTCAGCCGGGGACAAATGTTCAATAGCGTAGCGCAAAGCGGTGCGTGGCATATAGTGCGCATGTCTATTAAGAAAATCGCGTAACAGTTGCTCGTCGCAGCGTTTGCCGACCTCGCGCAGCGTCCAGCCGACAGCTTTGTGCATGAGGTCCTCGCGGTCATGCAGCAGCAGCTCGGCAAGCTCCAGCGACGTACTGGGGTCGCCGGCGGCAATATACGGAAACGTGCTGATGATGGCCACGCGCCGCTCCCAGAGACTGGTGCTCTTTGCCAGGTCATAGAGTTTTTTGCGACGATGTCGCAGATGCTCACCCACTACCGCCCGACAGGTGACGTCCACGAGATCCCAATTGTTCACATTTCCCCGCATTAGTTCGGTCATATAGAGGTCATAGATGGCTTTTTTCACTTCATCGCCAGCTTTGGGGTACTGCAAAGTGAGGAGTAATAAGCCCGCCATACGATGTTCGTGTATGGGACTTTCGATGAGTTTTTGTACTTCCGGAAGCGGCAGGTTTCTGTATTCTCGGCACACTTTGCGTATCATCGGCACACGTACACCAATAAATTGATCGCCCTCGCCGTACTCCCCCGGCCCCGTCTTGAAAAACCACTGCAAGTTCACCGCATCGGCATCACTGGCGTGCGCCTGAAGCATGACCTTAACATCTTCAGCCGTCATTGCACCAGTTCCGCTAGTTTACGCGCAGTGTTTACATTGCGAATGGTCATTTGCCGGTACAGCGGTGTGCCGATGATTTTCAGTAGACTGCTGCGCGCTTGGTATTTACGGTCTATAGAAAAAAGCAATGCACCCTTGGTATAGACCGCCGTTTCTATGTCTGCATTGCAGCCCAGTTTCATGGCAATAGTAGCATCGTCCACCGCTGGAAATAGGTAGGCGACATCTGATTTCTGCGTCGTGTCGTTTTGCCACCCTTCCGGAATCGCTTCGGCAATGCGGCAAATGCGGTCGCCATCGAGGATAAGGAGCGGTATTTCAAACCCAAAGGTTGACAATAGCGTATTCTGAATAGCACTCACATTTGGCTTCTTGAGCGATTCAAAGATGACATTGCCTGAATTTATGTACGTTTTGACCTCGCTAAACCCGCACTGTTCAAAGACACGCTTCAACTCCGACATGGGCACCTTACGGTTCCCGCCCACATTGATCCCCCGCAGCAACGCAACATAGCGCACACTAGTCCTTTTTCACAATCTCACCCATCGGGCGGCGGGTTTTTGACTTAGGTGGGTCTATGCGGTAGCCGAGAGCAAGCATGACAACAGGCATGTCTTGAGCGGGGTCGATTAGTTTTTTAGCAGCAAGCAAGGTTGTTACTTTTTGAACATTGAAGCCTTCAATTGCGCACGAATCAATCCCAAGCATTGCTGCCACGGTCATCATATTTGCCATGGCAATGTAGGCCTGACGCGCCGCCCACTCGTGCAGTAGTTCCGGCGCATCGAGTCTGGCGTAGTCATCAGTAAGCCATTTTTTATAAAATGCCACGTACTCATCCGCTTCTGCCTCGCTCATACCGCGGACAAACTGTAGCGTCTGCTTGGCAAATGGCGCTTCTGGTGCCATTGCCCCAGATGTCTTGGCGGTAAAAATTATAAAGTGGCTGGCGGTTGGTAGCTGGCCCTGCGCTCCCCAACAGAGTGGCGTAAGCTCCTTGCGCAACACACCGTTTGCAATGATGATATTCCATGGTTCTAGCCCAAATGAGCTCGGCGACAACCGGGCTACTTCAAGCAGCAGCTCAAAGTCTTCGTTAGATACAGTTTTTGTAGAGTCAAACCGCTTAGCGGCATGCCGAAAGTTAAAGCCAGCCAAAATCTGTTCGCGCGGTACCAAATGAGGTGCGTTGTCCATTCCACTCATTCTATATCCCCAGAGGTATACTGTAAATCACTACCCAAGTCCAGTAACTAGCTGCCGCTAGTGTTGTCTGTCTTTCATGGGGTAAACAAACTGTAACCCAGACCAGGTTGAGTCAATGGCAGCGACTTTTACATCAACAAGACCGGTTGTTAGCATATATTCGCGGACGGTATTGCCGGTCAGGTCGGTCGCAACCTCGGCGGACCGCTTAGGCCATGACACCCACAATTTGCCCGTCTTGGCCAGGAGCGGTAATGCTTGGCCAGACGAACGAACAAGCTCGTCATGGTTTCTCACGAAGATATGAATAAAATCATACGGCTCTGCCGCACCAAGTGTTATGTCGTCACAAACTTGGGTATAATACGGTGCTACCTTATCGACATACGAAATTTTTCCTGGTTTATAGCCGATTTTTTGCAGGAGCGGTGTACCGCTATATCCTTCTTGCGCCCTCATATTAGATCTGCAGCATTTTCATTATTTCGTATACCACAAAGGCTGGCCAGACGATGGCTTTGAACACACCGAGCACACCGACCCAGAAACCGCCAGCCGTCGAGACATAATATACAACCGCACCTATTAGTCCGAGACTATACACGGCATTGCCGCCATGATTGTACTTGGCGTTATTTTTGCCACGACGGTGGTCGCATTCGCAGGTGCATACTTTATTTGACTGTTTCATATCCCTCCTTTTTGTACTGTTAATTGCTTGACGCGATATAAAACCACTCGTCTCACAAGATCAACAGGCAGGGGTTGGTTGTGCGGAAACTGAACCGAACCCTTACCTTGTTTGTACTTTGCAAATTCAGCCTTGAAGGCCTCATTACCGTTTGGTGTTGCATAAAACCCGATATGGTTTTCGTAGCCCGCAAAGTAAACCAATGGCTTGCCATGTAGTTTGTACGCCGGCATACCATACGCAATCGACTCCTCGGCTTCTGGCGCCGCACTTCTAACAATCTGCCGCATTTGCTCAAGCCGACGGCGCGTCTCACCATCAAACTCGGCTATATAGGTACCGACCGTGTCTTTCACTGTCATACCGGCCTCTCGAAGCCCGGATTTTTGGCAGCTATTTGGATGACTTTCTTCAGCGCGTCTAAGTTAATGTCTTCGGCTTTTTTGAAACGAATGCAGCTTTTTCCTACACTAACCTTACCCAGTTCCGACTTGTGAGTTTCTGCAACGTACCGTCCATCTACAACCGCGCAGACATAAATGCTCAAGTAGTTTTTCTGGTTTGCGAGTGCTACGACCGGCCACTCTATGAGCTGTTTTTTATAGTCGCGGTATGGAAAACTGCCATAACCAATCATGTTATGAGCAAAGTGCGGTCGCAGTTCTGGTGCCGCCTGCTGTATAAACTCATGCAGCATGTGAACGAGTTCGCTTCGTTCCGGAGGTACTGCCGCAAGATATTCTTCAACCGACTGAGCGCTATGAGGGGCGAACATGTTCATGGTTTTCTCCTGATTACAACCGTATACCCATTCTCGGTTCCATTATATATGTTGAAGCCGAAAAACATCTGCGAGAATTCTTACTTACTATTTCTCAGCAAATACGCTAGCATGGTATTTAGTAAGTAAGAGGAGGAACTATGAAACCAAAGATATTACTTTCCATTATTGCCATGGTGGTTGTCGTGGGCGGAGCGGGCTTTATCCTCATGAACAAAGATGACACCAAGACAGACAGCTCAAACAAAAGTTCAGCAAGTCAGCAAAAGAATACCACCACTTCAGACTCACCAAAGATTCCGTTTAAAGCTGTTGGGAAGCTAGCCGATTGCTCGACGTACACATTTGCAGAGCTGGCGCCAGTGTGGGGTGTTACTTTTACTGACGACGACAATAGCACCGCAAAAGTCAGCGAGATAACCGGACCAAACACAAAACAATTTGAGTGCGATTACAACGAAACAGACAGTGGTAAGGGCGTGACGTTCGTTATTTCCTACCGGCAGTACGCCGATGAGGCTGCTGCCAAAACTGAAATGAATAGCATACGCAGCACCGAAAAATACGGCGACACCGTTTATTACCTGAAGGAAGACAAGTCTGGTGTGGGCGATGAAGCCTTTTTCTGGTCACGAAACCGCACGGACGGTAGCAAAGAAGCGAACCAGCAACTTTATGTTCGGAATAGTAATGTCGTATTCCTGCTGTCTGGCGTCAACCTAGACGGTGTAGATGCAAGCTACAAAGATAAACTAGCCGCTTCGTACAAACTGCACTTCGAATAAAAACTAATATTTTCTAACGCTTTAGCAAATTGCGCTGCGTCAGTTCGTTGCCTATATTTGCGCGTATGCGGTCACGCAGCTGAACCAGTTCGGGGTAGTCGTAGAGTGAGAGTATTTTCTGGCTTTTTTCGCTTGTGTCAGCTGGTTTCGCACGTAGTACAAAGTACGCCCACGTTTCCGCCAAGTCTTCAATGGGGTTTGTGGCGGCATATTCGGTAACGAAAGCATCTTCTTTGCCTTGGTAAAATGTCGTAACTTCGCCTTGATCGTCACCGTAATTACCTGGGACGCTGGAACCATATTTAGCCCAGAAACGAGACTCAAAATTTGCTAGGTAAGACCCTGCTTTTGTGCAACCTTCGGGTATTTCCAACCTAGGGCAGCTCCCGCTCACTCGTTCTACCTGAGTCGTGTTGAGGGTGACAATGTGACCAAACTCGTGCACCATGGTATGTATAAGGTCCTTTCGGTCGTCCATAAACGCAGCGTTGACATTCATGTGCCATTTGGCCGGGTTATCTTGACTCTGCCACACAGAAGCTGCGCTGTCGTTATTTGCATCAGAGAACACCTCAAACGTCAGCAACCTTTCGCTGATGGTTTGCTTGCTCGCTACCCGGGTGAATAACTGCCATAGTTCAGCATCACGGCTACGTGGTTGCGGCGAAAGCTCCTGCGATGTAGTGACCGTATATACTTTGCCCCGCGTTTCCGAGCCGGTTTCCTCGAGGGTGTACTGTTTTGTGGGTTGGTCGTTTGTATTTTGGGGTTGCTCGACAGCAGGCTGAGGCTTAGGTTTTGTCGGAGCCACTTTTGCTTGAGAGCCTTCAAAATAGCTATCAAGTTCTGCATTTATCTTCTGCTCAATCGCCGCGCATTCTTCATCTGTTTCACAGTCGTAATAGCAAGAGCCACCTTTTTCATCATATTGCTCATAACTGGTGCAGTCTTCTTGGCTCAAGCGATCTTGTGGAGAATTCCCGCCAAATAACCATAGCGTTCCTCCTGTCATGACCAAGAGAACTCCTGCTACAATCCACAATTTTTTTGACCGCATGCTACTCCTTTGCCATTACTATTTCTGGCGATTATACGGTATTGTCTTGACCTAAAGAAGCCTTTTTTAGAATTCTTTTGCGGTATTCACTCGCTACCATAAATGTTTTAGTATCATGCACCCTGTCTACAAATAGAACTCCTTGTAGGTGTTCGGTTTCGTGCTGAAAAACGTGCGCCACTAAGCCCGAGAGTTCTTCGTCATGTGCCCTTCCGCCTTCATCGAGCCACTGCGCCTGGATGCGCTTGTACCGCAGCGTTTGACCAAATAAAACGGTACTACCACTTCCAGCGCTAAGACATCCCTCCCATGTGCGCACCCTCCGTCCTACACCAGTAAACCGCGGATTGATTACGACGCTTCGGTACGGTTCAGCCTTTGGACGATGTTTCGTTGGCCGAATGTCCATAACGGCAAGCGCCACCGACACACCGACCTGAGGTGCCGCAAGCCCAACGCCACCTTTCACCTCATTTGTCTTGAGCATATCTGTTATAAGGTGCCGAATTTCACTTGATTTGATTTCTGCGACCGTTAGTTCACGCGCAACTTGCCGGAGCAACGGGTCTCCGAGCTGTGTCAGGCGCAACGCTTTCATGGTATGACCGTTTCGCCATGAACTGGCTTTTTTAGTGAGTACTGCCCGCAAGGATATTGCTGAAAACTACTTACGTTGCTTACCAAAAATTCGTATAAATCAATGATGTCGCGTAAACACACTCCTTCTTCCGCAAGACTGCGTAGCTCGGCTAGGGTACACCAGCGAACGTCTGTCGATTCTCCGCTCGCGACACTGCCGCTCGGCCTGTCGGCCGCGACAAAACCGTAGCACCAGTCGGAGTGAAAGTGGCCGTTGCCGACATTGTGCGTGTTTGAAGAAAAGGGTGCAGGATGCACCACAGCAGTCTCCAAATGAGGCGGCTGCAGAACCTGTAATACACTTAGCTCAGAGACTTGGTAGCCACTTTCGTCACGAATTTCATGCATGAGTGTTTGCCATGGTGTTTCGTCTAGTTCGACGTGGCCGCCCACCTGCATAAGTTTGCCTGCCTTGCGGTGCATGTGCACCAAACATTTCCAGTCATCGCCCTCGCGCCGAATTATGTACGCACTCACCGTCATATCGTGCTGCCCAGGTGCTGTGTGTATATGCGGCATTATTCCCTGCCTCTCCACGTTATAAAGTAGATGCTTATAAGTACAATTACCGAACCAATAAATTTTTCCAAACTGTAGTGTTCGTTCAGCAGAAAAACACCAGCAAGTGATGCCGGTACTATCTGCGCATTTACAAGTACAATCGCGTGGTTCGCATTCACTAAGTGAACAGTGGCTGCGAAGCTTCTCATCGTCAGCCAGAAACATAGCGAAGATACGACTGTCCACAGCCCAACTAATGAGAAGATGTTTATTGAATGAAAGAACAATACATACACAAAGCCCGCAATCACCGCTACAAGAAAAACCCGTAAATCTGGGATGATAGCGGAATCATGTCTTTGCATTAAGCTTCTTGATAATACGTTTCCTAGCCCGAAAAATATAATGCCAATTAGGATAATCAGGTCGCCCCTAAGAAAGCTTATGGCTTGCACGCCCACGATGGCAACATAAAGTCCCACAAACATACCAACTACCCACCATTTTTGACGTGTGGTTATACTTTCTTTAAGGAATAAAGTAGAAAACACCATTGTGGCAACAATACTACCCGTCACAAGCAACGACGCGTGTATAGACGTGGTATAGCGCTGACCCATCAAAAGCAATAACATACCCGCTAGACCATAGATACAAAGTAGTAATATTCTGTAACGGTCCTGCCAAATGCTTCTCATTTTTCTTTTATTGTATTTTTGCATTAGTGACAGGCCGGCAAATATACCAGCGAGAGCATTGAAAAGAAATGCAAATGCGAGGGAATCTACTGTAAGCTCTGTATAAATATATCTGTTAATCACAAGGTAGCTCGCAAAGAAAAACGCCGACAGAAGCCCCGTCGTAACCCCTTTTGTATTGTTAGACAGCCCTAGCCATCTTTGTTTCATTGTATTCTTTCAAGTTTAGCAAAACCTTTTTTGATGGCAATAATTTCGGGGTCATTTGCGTCTTTGGGGTCTTCGTATGATTGCTCTAGCTCATCTTCTGGAAACCAGCGGTAATCGCTGTGGTCTTCAGGATTAACCTGAATGTCTTCAAGCGGGTCAATGAACTGGGCAAAGTAAATTACTTCTATAGAATGAGATTTCTTCACCTCGTTCAGGTAGGTAAATGCATCCAGCACTTCGCCAATATGTACGTGCATGCCAAACTCTTCCAAAACCTCGCGTGCCAGTCCTTCACGCATATCTTCGCCGTAGTCTATGTGTCCGCCGGGTAGTTCCCACACACCGGGCAAAAACTTTTTCGTGTCCGCACGGCGCGCCAAAAAGACCTGTTTTATCCCATTCTCTTCAAGCCATATGAACGCACAGGCAGTAAACACCTGCTGCCCTTCTGCCAATGTCTCACTATCGTGCTGTACTTTGCTGCGCATCACCGCGCTCGTATCTTTCTGCGGATTTCATCTTTTTTCACTGACTCCATGATAGACTACTATGCATCATGCGAAAAGTCGGCACCATTATCGTCCCGCCAGGTGTATTTGTGAGCGTCCAAGAAAAACGTGCGGCGGATTATATTGCACTGCATTTATACGAAGATGTAACTTTTTTACTCCCGCGCAGACAATCAGGCGCCAAGACGCCCGATATTGAGATGGGCGGCAAAAAATGGGAGATAAAATGCCCTCGTGGCAAAAGCTCTCGAACTATCGAAAATAACTTACGCGCCGCTCTGCGCCAATCCCAGCATATTATTCTCGACCTTAGAGGGATGGATGGTAGGGTGCCAACTAAGAAGCTCCTCGCTGAAGCGAGTAGACAATTTCAGCTCACACGCAAACTGCGTCATCTTATTGTCATCACACGCGAAGAGAAGCATATTGACTTTGCGCGCTAGTTTTGCTACTATTTTTAGCAGAAACGGGACGCCACTGCTGGATAGCGGAGGCCAGCCCGTTTTCTTTTTATATACTTTGTGATCTACTCAATCAGGCCCTTGCTTAAAACCAGGTGTTTTTCTTGTAGACTTCGTACCGTTTGCCGAAAGCATCGTGCAGCTTTCGTTCTTCGGCTCTTATTCTGCTCATTTCCAAGATAATCAATACTGCTACGGCGCCGAAGAGGTAATAGTTCGCCACAGCCAATGTGATGCCGATGAGCGCCAAGATAGAGAAATAGTACACCGGGTGCCTGAATCTGGCATATAGACCCGTTGTGACGAGTTCATTTGCATGAGCACCTATGGAAAAGTTATTGGCGAGCTGGACGCGGGCGGTAATCCACAGGGCAAATGCAGTCACTGCCAGTACTATGCCAACAATCTGCACGGCAGTAACGCCGCTGCGAACCACGACATAGAAAAGGGTAAGCGATGCGATGCAATATGCCACCGGAATGAGGATTTTAAGCTGGTGTTTTTTCATGATGTTTGTTCTCGCAGTCTTTCGTGTGGTACAGCTTTTTGGGGTCGCGCTTGCATGATTCGCAGATGAGTACAAGGTCGTTGCAAGCTGGGTTGGCACAGTTTTCGTAGTTGCTGGTCTTGCCTTTGCAGTGGATGCACTGACCAATCACCTTGGCATGGTCACTAAAGTTCATACCCATACGGCCGTCAAATACGTAGAGATTTCCCTCCCACAGCCCGTCGTCACCATACGCTTCGCCGTACTTTACGATACCGCCGTCTATTTGGTAAACGTCCTTGAAGCCGCGCTGTTTCATCATGGCACTCAGTAGTTCGCAGCGCACGCCACCCGTGCAGTAGGAAATGACTTTTTTATTTTTCAGGTCATCGTATTTACCACTCTCTAGCTCTCTCTTAAAGTCGCGTGAAGTGCGCGTGTCTGGTACTACCGCGTTTTTAAAACGGCCAACGGCAGCCTCGTACTGGTTGCGCCCGTCAAAGAACACAACGTCATCGCCATATTGCGACACCAGCTCATTTACTTCGTGTGGTTTTAGGTGCGGCCCAGTGCCAACAACGCCTTTTTCATCCACCTGTATTTCGTCCCACGTTTCAAATGCAACGAGCTCTTTTTTAACCTTCACACTCATGCGCGGAAAGTTGTCTCGCCCACCTTCACTCCATTTCCATAGTATGTCTTTGAAGCCAGGAAATTCTTTTGTCTTCTTTACGTACGACTTAAGGTCTTCTATGTCTCCGCCCACCGTGCCGTTTATACCCTGCGCGCTCACCAGTATGCGGCCATGCAAGTTGAGCGAATCACACAACGTTTTTTGCCACAGCTTAAGCATTTCCGGGTCTTTGACTGGGGTGAATTTGTAGTACAGCAAAATCTTTTCCATCACTGACAGTATACTGCAAAGTGGATATCTGTTGTAAGTTCCAAACTATTTTTTCCATACCCTTACGCGTACAATACGATGTACTGTGCTCACACAAAATGACTTGACACTCATAAAACAGGCAGTGGTCGATACCACTGCACCTATGTTTGAAATGGTATTTGAGCGTTTCGATGGGCTTGAGGGGCGGATGGATAGGCTTGAGGGGCGGATGGATGGGCTCGAGAATGAACTTTACTCCTTCAAGATCTCTGTCGAAGGTCGCTTTGTGGATATTGACCAAAGATTACGAGAGCTCGGCCAAAAAATTGACGACCAGACCGCGACGCTCCAAGAACGTATTGAAAGCATCAGCGAGGACATAGACCTGCTTGCCAAGCTGACCACAAAACTCGAAAAAGGTACCGTCGCAGAACGTGAGTTTGCTCGGTTAACACTCGATCACCAGGTACCAATTCTGTTTAGGCAGCTACAAACTATTGCAAAAAAGGCTGGCATTAAGCTACCGGCATAAGATCCATTCAAATTCGTACTACATTTCTGTACAATGTCAGCCATGACACACGATGACGACGCGGATGGGTTTCTCGGCATCACATACATTCCTCACGGGTCTGACCACCTGGCAGACGATAGCAAAACCGAACCAAACAACACCGACACAGAAAAACCAAAACACACAAAAAAACACGCTCACAACGATTCAGATGAAATTGCAGCCCTCCACCACGAGCTTGAGGTAATAGAATCGCGCCTACAGGCTTACGAGGTCGAAACAGAAGAACGGCTCAAGCATCTCGAACGTATGGCAGGCCACCCTATAACGGCCGAAGAAAAAGTGTTCCGCATACAAGAAGAATCTTAAAGAAGGACTCTTGTACCCCTCGCAGAACCGGAATAAATCCGGCTGCGGCTCCCTCCTACCCAAAAGCCCTCGCCGGCGCTCGGTTCGCGGCTCATTTTACTACTGAAAGACACTTCGCTCGTGTCTACATAAATCACCCGGGATGAAAATTTAACAGATATAGGTTTCACTTCATTTTGTTGTTGCATTTTACTAACAGTGGTAGTATAGTTGTACGAATTACAAACCGTAACGGAAAGGGCGCTCACATCATGATAGATAGACTACAGACACCAAATACCGGCGCCACTACCGCGTACGGCACTCTTGTCTAAACCAGCGCTGAACACTACGTGTTCACGCATAAACACCCTATACTAGAATAAGCACGGTCGACACCTGGAGGGTCGTACCCTATGAAAAACAATCAAATCAATTCTAAAGATGTCCTACACTACTACTGGCAGTGCGTTTGGCGTTACCCGCGCTTTCTATACATATGGATTGTCAGTATTCCTATTGCCTCGCTCTGCGGACGCTACTTGCCTCCGCTCGTCCTTGCTCATGCTATGGATATGCTCATAAAAAAGTCTTATAACCCAAATGACCTTATGGGAAGTTTCGGTGCGGTCTTTGCCTTATTTATCGGCTCAACATTTGCTGCTCTCCTTGCATGGAGAGCGGTAGATTTTGCTATGTGGAATCTAGAACAACGAATTCAGCAGGACATAGCCGAACAAGTCTTTCACAGGTTGCAAGAAAGAAGCATAGATTTCCATGCCAATCACTTTGGCGGCTCGCTCGTATCGCAAACGAACAAACTTATGACCGGTTATGTACGCACCCAAGACACTACCGTCTTTCAAACATACCCAATGGTAAGCGGGATTATCATAGCCCTCTGTATTTTGTGGCAAAGGTCATCAGCGTTTAGCCTGGGTATGGCTGGGTTCATTTTGGTATATTTAGCAGTTGCCTTCACGCTGGCAAAGCCAGTCAATAAGCACCTCGAACGGTTTGCAAAGGCGGAAAGCAAACAGACGGGCTACTTAGCCGATGCAATCACAAATGCTCCGGTAATAAAGAGCTTTGCCCGCCTGCAACACGAAAAAAATCGTTTTCATGAGTCGACACAGAATACTCGCTTACATCTGAAGAAATTTGCTCACATACAGCAGCTCCAGATAAATGCACTTGGCATTATGCACCGTATCATTACTGGCTTCGCATTTGTTATGGCCATAGTCGCTGTTGCAAGCTGGGGAGCAAATATTTCTACCGTTTTTCTTATCTTTACCTACTCTATGACCATAGGAGATGCACTGTTCGACTTTAGCAATCAGAGTCTACGAAACTACAATCGCTCTTTTAGCGATGCAAAACAAATGCTTGGTATTTTACGTGAATCTGTAGAAGTAACTGATCCCGTGAAACCGACCACATCGCAGATGTCGCATGGGGCAATACAATTTAACCATGTCAGTTTTACCCATACCGATGCCCACGATGCGATATTCCACGATTTCTCACTTAGTATAGAGCCGGGTGAAAAGATTGGCCTAGTAGGTCACAGCGGTTCGGGTAAGACTACCTTTACTCGGCTGCTTTTACGCTACAGTGATATACAAGCCGGCGAGATCACAATAGACGGGCAAAATATAGCATCTGTTACCCAAGATGATCTGCACCAAGCAATAGCCTACGTTCCGCAGGAACCCCTGCTCTTTCACCGCAGCATCCGGGAGAACATCGGCTATGGGAATTTGGATGCGACCGATGCCCAAATTCAACACGTCGCCGATATGGCTCATGCCCATGAGTTCATCACCCAGCTACCAAAGGGTTACGACACGCTTGTGGGCGAACGTGGCGTGAAACTCAGTGGCGGCCAAAGACAGCGTGTCGCCATTGCCCGCGCCATGCTCAAAGATGCCCCCATATTAGTACTCGACGAAGCAACCAGCGCACTCGACAGTGAGAGCGAAGTGCTCATTCAAGACGCACTGTGGAAGCTTATGGAAGGTCGCACGGCTATTGTCATCGCCCACCGGTTAAGTACCATACAGAAAATGGACCGAATAGTTGTACTCGAAAACGGCAAAATAGTCGAAGAAGGACCGCACAAAACCCTTCTAGCAAAGAAAGGCACGTACGCGAAACTATGGGCTCACCAAAGTGGAGGGTTTATAGATGAGTAAGTCTAAAAAGCAGTCGAACATAGCAAGCAGCGTGAAAAAAGATTTTGCATTACTTATTCGGATTTGTAAGCGAATGCTCGGAGTCACATGGCAGCTTTCTCGTCTGGGAGTTACCGTGTATGCCATTGGCGCTTTCCTCGAGATTGCCGGCTCACTTGCTTCTATCTACGCTACCGCACAACTCGGTGCTCTCCTTGCCCGGTTCATTGTGAGCCAGAGTGACGCATCTGCGCTGTGGTATTGGCTCTGGGTCGACATTGCATGTGCAGTACTCATCGCCATCGGTTTCTGGCTAATGAGCTCCGCAAAACGAGTACTCTACTACCGTGTCGTGCAATGGTCGACGTACAATTACCAGGCAACGCTATGCCAGCTCGACATCGTTGATTTTGATGATGCCAAAATCCGTTCGCTCATCAACAAAGTTGCCGCAGGGTACACCTGGCAGCTATCAAATCTCATGCAGTACCTACTCGACCTCACGTATGGCGTTATCCGGTTTACGGCCATTACGGTTATTGTTGCGCAAATTGCCTGGTGGGTTGTGCCATTACTCGCATTATTCTTGATACCGAGTGTCCTGCTCGAAAACCGCTTGCAACGTCTCCAGTGGTTTGTATGGGATGAAAAGGGTGATAATCGGCATATATTCTGGGGTCTCGAGTATCTTCTAAGGCGTATACGGGCACAAATGGAGCTGAGGAGTCTTCAATCACGACGCTACATTGTCGACAAACTGCGCATGATGAACACTATATTTTACAATAAGCAAGAACGTGAATATCGTAAGGCCAGCCGTACACTCCTGCCCGCCAAAGTTATCGAAACGGTCGGCACTGCTGCAGGCAGCATATATTTACTTCGCCAATTTATAAACGGTGCAATCGGGCTTGATAGATACTTCTTTCTTTCCGGGGCGCTCCTGCGGGTCGGTGGCGCACTCAATGCTGTCTTTGGCTCTGTGAATTACATGCAAGAACCACTGCTCTTCGCGCGTGATTATTTCCAGCTAATTGACCGACAACCAAAGCTGGTTGACCGGGGGCATGCCACACCGCTCACCTCCGCCGCAGCACCTGAGATTACTTTTGAAAAGGTCGCGTTCACCTATCCACATGCCGAAAAACCAGTGTTCACCAATCTTTCCTTTACTGTGCGGGGCGGCGAACATGTCGCCCTAGTCGGTGAAAATGGTGCTGGAAAAACCACCATCATTAAGCTGCTACTGCGTTTTTATCGACCAACACAGGGTCGTATATTGGTAGACGGAATTGACCTTCAGGATATTGCCATCGAGTCATGGTATGAGCGTGTTGCCACCCTATTTCAAGAATTTAATCAGTACCCACTGCCTATCACTGAGAATATCGCAATAGGCCGCAGCACGGCACCAGCCGACCAAACTCAGATAGAAGCAGCTGCTAATCAAAGTGGCGTTTCTGCATTTGTCGAAAAGTATCCATACCGTTGGGAGACGGTACTCGACAGTAGTTTCGAAAAAGGCACTGAACCAAGCGGCGGACAGTGGCAACGGGTAGCGCTGGCACGGGCATTTTACCGCGATGCATCAGTACTCATCCTAGACGAGCCAACCTCGGCCATAGACGCCAAGGCAGAATACGACATCTTTAATAACATATTTGAGCGGTACCAGAAACGAACGGCCATTATCGTGAGCCATCGGTTTTCCACCGTCCGTCGCGCTCATCGTATCATTGTCCTCGACAAGGGGAAGATTGTTGAGCAAGGGACGCATGCTTCGCTGATGCAGCACAATGGCCTCTACCACGAACTATTCACTAAACAAGCTGAAGGTTATAAAGAATAGGGTATATTCCAACCGAGGAAATGAAGTGAAAAAGCCCCTCTTTTAACAGAGGGGCTTTTAAAATCCTGGGTGAAACTACTCTTTGGGAGCTTCTGGTTCAGCAGCTGGTGCTTCACCTTCAGCAGCTTCTTCGGCAGCTGGAGCGGTCTCTTCGGCGTCACCGCCAGCTTCATCGTTAGCCGCAGCGAGTGCGCTTGGCTCAAACACAGTTGCGAGCGAGTGGTTTGGCTCTGTCTCAACAACCACACCTGCCGGCACTTCTAGGTCGGCTACGGTTATCTGGTCGCCAACTGCTACGAGTTTTTCGGCGTCATAGAGTAGCTGGTCGGGCAAATCTTTTGGCAAGGCTTTCACCTCGACGGTATCTAGCTGAGTCAAAACAATGAGGCCAGCGCGTTCAGCCGGACTGGCTTCGTTGCCTTCGGCGTACCGAGGCGCAACAGGAATTTCGGCATCAACCTTCTGGTTTGCGCTCACGGCGTTAAAGACAACGTGCGTAATGGTACCAAGGCGTGGGTCAAACGCTGCACTGCGGATAAGTGCAGTGTATTTTTTGTCACCCACTTTCAGCTCTACCGGGTGGTGACGACCTGCTTGATGAAAGGCCTTGGCCAGCGCCTGGTATTCGGCCTGGATATGAATGGAATCTTTGCCGTGGTCATGGATGACCGCAGGGACAACGCCTGTTTTTCTTAGGCGCTTCACACCCTTACCAAGTGTGTCACGCGGCTCTACTAGTAATGTAATAGCATCCGACATGTATTTCTCCTTTTATAGTCAAAACCCTAGTATACCACTGTTAGGCCAAAAAACGAAGCTGCGGTACAATAGCCGTAATGCTTGATTTTACGGAAATTGTCCGCACAGGCGGGCTACTCATACTCTTCCTCATCATTTTTGCCGAAAGCGGCATGATGGTCGGTTTCTTTTTCCCGGGCGATACCCTGCTATTTAGTGCTGGCATACTGGCGGCTGCCGACCAGCTTCCCATAGTATGGACCATAGTAGTCATTGCTGCCGCAGCCATCATCGGCGACAACACCGGCTACCACATCGGCCGCAAGCTTGGACCGCGTCTATTCAAAAAGGAAGACGGGCTCATCTTTCGCAAAGACCTCATTATGAAGGCTGAAAAATTTTATGAAAAATGGGGCACAAAAACAATGCTCGTTGCTCACTTTATACCAATTGTCCGCTCATTTGCCCCCGTTACGGCAGGTGCGGGCAAAATGGACTACAAACAGTTCGTCATATACGATGCCATCGGCGACATAGCGTGGGCAGCCAGTATTACTCTACTCGGCTACTATGTTGGCTCCCGCATACCGGGAGTGGAGCATTATATAGAACCAGTTCTGATTGGCATTATTCTCGTGACGCTTCTCCCCACCATGTACCACGCCCTCAAAGACCCCAAAATCCGCGGGAAGCTTCTACCAAAAAAATTCAGAAAAACTCCTGCTGAATAACACAAAAACCCAACCGAAAGTCATATATGCTTTTAACAGAGGATGAGCTATTTGTGCTTCTCGAGAGCAACTTTTATACCAAGTAGTATGAGAAGACCTCCCATAAAACGCTCAAGGTAGTGCTGAACGCCGGTAACACGTTGACGAATTGAACGATGCGAAATAATTACTGCTAAAAAAGCGAACCATAGCATGGTTGCGACCACCATTTCAGTACCCATAATAAGCTTTACCCAAAGTGGTGTAGCTGGTTGTATGACAAGCGTAAACAAACTCAAGAAGAAAAGTGTGGCTTTTGGATTCGTCACATTGGTGATAAAACCCATTCGGAGCGCCTCAAGCTTTGTCAGATCACGGGTGTGATGTTCTCCAACTACTGCCTCATGCCGCTTAGCACGAATGGATTTGATGCCGACATATAGTAAATACCCCGCGCCAATGTATTTGAAGATATTGAACACGACTACAGATTGGGAAATAATGAGCGCGATGCCTGCAAGACAATACGTTACGTGAACAGCAATCCCGAGACCAAGACCAATCGCACTGTACACCCCACTCCGTCGTGAGTATGCAAGACTATTGCGTAAAATCATTATGAAATCAGGGCCAGGACTCATAACGGCCAGTAGATGTATGAGTGCGACAGATAGTATCGGAGTTATGTACTGCATAGGGTTCAGTATAGCAATGGTTTGGTGCAATATGAAACCTATGATTATCTAAGCATGTGCTTGAGGTAATGGCCAGTGTAAGATTGCGACACTATTGCAATCTTTTCGGGGGTGCCTTCGGCGACGATGGTGCCGCCGGCGTTGCCGCCCTCTGGACCCATGTCTATGAGCCAATCGGCGCTTTTTATGACATCTAGGTTGTGCTCTATAACGACCATGCTATTGCCGGCTGTCACGAGCGCGTGTAGCACATGAAGCAGCTTTTCAACATCGGCCATATGGAGGCCGGTGGTTGGTTCGTCTAAGATGTAGAGCGTGCGACCAGTAGGTCGACGTGACAGTTCGCTGGCAAGCTTTATGCGCTGCGCCTCACCGCCACTGAGCGTGGTAGCCGGTTGGCCAAGGGCTATATAACCGAGCCCAACGTCCACCAGCGTCTGAAGTTTGCGGGCAATGGCGGGGATGTTTTCAAAGAACTCAAGCGCCTGCTCGCAGGTCATTTCTAGTACGTCACTGATGGTTTTGCCTTTGTAGTGGATTTCGAGTGCTTCGCGGTTATATCGTTTGCCATGACAGACTTCGCACGGTACGTACACATCGGGCAAAAAGTGCATTTCTATTTTTATGATACCGTCGCCCGAGCAGTTTTCGCAGCGACCGCCTTTAACATTGAAACTAAACCGTCCGGGTGAATAGCCTCGAAGCTTGGCTTCTGGTACGCCAGCAAACAGTTCACGGATGGGGGTAAACAAGCCGGTGTATGTGGCCGGGTTGCTGCGCGGCGTGCGGCCTATAGGCGACTGGTCGATAATGATAGCCTTATCGAGGTGCTCTATCCCCTGAATGTCGTCGTGACGGCCAGGTACGGTGCTGGCGTGGTGCAGACGCGCCTGCAACTCTTTCGCCAAAATGTCGTTGATGAGACTGGATTTGCCACTGCCGCTCACGCCGCTCACCACTACCAGTTCCCCAAGCGGAATGTCTACTGTCACGTTCTGTAAATTGTTTTCACGCGCGCCAATGATGGAAATGGTTTTGCCGTTCCCCTTTCGGCGTTTGGCCGGAACAGTAATTTTCTTGACACCTGAAAGATACTGGCCGGTAATGCTGCCTGGGGTCTTTTCGACGTCCGCAGGCGTACCGTGCGCGACTACATGGCCACCGTGTATACCTGCGCCCGGACCGATGTCGAGCAAATAATCAGCGGTGCGTATGGTGTCTTCGTCGTGTTCAACCACCAGCACGGTATTGCCGAGGTCGCGTAGCCGCTTGAGCGTGGTAATAAGTCGACCATTGTCCCGCTGGTGCAGGCCGATACTCGGCTCGTCTAGTACATAGAGCACACCCATGAGCCCGGAGCCGATTTGCGTTGCAAGCCGGATACGCTGTGCCTCACCGCCAGAAAGCGTCGTGGCCGAACGGAGCAGCGTGAGATAATTCAGCCCGACATCTTGCAGAAACTGCAAACGAGCTGAGATTTCTTTCAGTACCAGCTTGGCAATTTTCATTTCGAGTTCATTCAGCTGGAGGTGCTTGAAGTAGTCAAGTGCGTCATCGATGGAAAGCTCGCATATGTCCATAATAGACTGGCCGGCAATGGTCACCGCCAGAACTTCGGGCTTGAGCCGCCGCCCCTCGCAGGCCGCACACGGCTTTTCCTGCATAAAGCGTTCGATGTCGCGGCGCATAAAATCACTTTCGGTTTCTTTGTGCCGGCGCTCTAGGTTTGGAATCACCCCTTCATACGTGGAGTTGAAGGCGCGGCCGTGTCCAAGTGAAACTTTGTATATTTCGTCTCCAGTGCCGTACAAAATGCGGTGAAGATTGGCCTCAGAAATCTGTGCGGTCGGCTCATGCAGCGTGAAGCCATGCTTTTCACCAACCGCCTGAAGTTTGCGCACATACCAATTGTCCATATTGATTCGGTTGTATGGGCGAATTGCTCCCTTCGGCAATAGTGAGACGACCATTTGGAATGACCAGCTCTGGGTCAACAACCAAGCGACTCCCCAGACCAGTGCAGGTTGGGCATGCCCCATGCGGGCTATTGAAGCTAAACGTGCGCGGTTCGAGCTCTGGTATGGCTACTTCGGGATGGTCTATGCAGGCGTACATAAGGCTATAGGTTTGCAGCTCATCGCTGTCGGCGTTTAGTAAAGCCAGTTTGCCTTCGGCAATATCGAGCGCCTGCTCGACGCTTTGCGCGAGGCGCGTGCGTGAAGCTTCGTCGTTTACCAGGCGGTCAACCACGACCTGTATGGTGTGACGGATGTTTTTATCGAGCTCCGGAAATTCGTCTAGGGCGTATACAACGCCGTCTACCCGCACACGGGCAAAACCAGCGCGCTGGTACTGCTCGGGGATATGCTCAAACTGTCCTTTTTTGTCGATGACGATGGGCGCGAGTATCATAAGCCGTGCGCCTTCTGGCGATAGCATAACTTGGTCGACGATGTTTGCCGTAGTTTGCCGGGCAACGGGCTTCCCGCACAACGGACAATGTGGCACGCCGATACGCGCGAACAACAGGCGTAAATAATCATATATTTCGGTCACCGTGGCTACGGTGCTACGGGGGTTCCGTGAGGTCGATTTTTGGTCGATGGAAATTGCCGGACTGAGTCCGTCTATTTGGTCGACATCGGGCTTTTCCATCAGGCCCAAAAACTGCCGAGCGTAGGCTGATAGCGACTCAACGTAGCGGCGCTGCCCTTCGGCGTAAATGGTGTCGAACGCCAAGCTCGATTTACCCGAGCCGCTGAGTCCCGTTATAACCACCAGCTTCTCACGCGGTATGGTCACGTCTATGTTTTTGAGGTTGTGCTCCCGCGCACCCTTTACCACTATCTCTTCATGCATCATAAGTCGGTATAGTATACGCGAACGGCGCGGTTTTTTCTAGCCAAGCTGGTACAATACAGGTGATGAAATGGCGCGAAAATAGAATACTAGTCGATACAGCAGGATACTTGCTGGTGGTCGCGTCTGCGTTAACAGGCTGGCTGCCGGGACCGGGTGGATTGCCACTTTTCATTGGTGGGCTGGGCTTGCTGAGCATCCACAACAAATGGGCGCAAGACCTACGTGATTACGTGCTAAAAAATGGCGGAACGTTCGTTCAAAAAATGTTCCCCAAGAACCTCGTCGCTCAATGGGCGTATGACATAGTCGCTCTTACGCTCTACGTTGCCTCGGCCTACCTGATGTGGACACATGCCGTTTGGTGGCAGGTTTCAATAGCCGTAAGCTTCTTTTTTGCCGCAACATTCATTGCGCTTATGAACCGAGAGCGGCTCGAGTCGTTGAAACAACGCAGGAAACGCAAAACAAAACCATAAACATTTTACACAACTATATTGATTATTTTATAACTTTGTGATATAATCCACCTCATTAAGCTTGTTTACAGAGGTGGTAAGCGTGTCTATAGAAGAAACAATTGTACTCGGTCAAATACCAGGAACTGACTACCAACCTGAGCATACGTTTTGGTTTGCCCTTGCCAGTTGTTTGTTTTTACTATGGGTTATGTATGAACTATACGTCCGTGTTCATGCCTCCGCAAATAGATCTACCACGACCATTTCAACTCCACCCCAACAGAATGGAATGCATTCCATAGCCTACAGCACGTTGTCATTAAACACACCGGCCATAAGTTCGGAGTACGTTTTACGAGCGGCAAATCCCTCACATCTCTTGGCTTGGAAAAATACTTTCGGCGTACAGCTGCAGCTCTTCAAGCAGAAAGTGTTTACTTTTGGCCGTTTCTTGGGCAGACAATTCAGTCAAGCGGTGCATAAACTGGCTCAATCGGCTTTGTTCGCCACCATCAAACAGCGCATGGTATCGGTGCGCCTCCCAAGCCGAACGCTCCTCGTCATTCAAGCTACGCGAGTAGTTACGCGCCTTGAACAGTGGGAACAAGTCTCTGAGGCGTTCATCGTGAAAACGAGCCGCCAGCTCTGGCGTGAGCTCCGTCGGCTTCGAAGCGCGCACGACACCGAGTAAATTACAATCGTGACTGTCAAAAAACCCGTCATACAGGCGGGCATCGACAGTTTGCGTTTTAGCCTGTTGCCGACTATTTTGTTCAGTATCAAGAATAGTAAGTGCCCCCTGAACAGCAACGACAAACTCTGGGTGCTTTAAAAGAATTTTATGGTTCGCTGCTATAGTTTCGTGTCGTAACTGAATCCTATCCTGCGAAGCCGCGTCGAGCACACTCAGCGGCGCAACAGCAGGACAGCGGTTGTACTGCATGGTTTTAACCGGCAGGCGAGCTGGTGCATTTGGCTCTCTTGTCCAACGCCAACGTTCAGCAAGCATCTTGGCATCCATATCGAGGAACGGTGTTGGGTCATAGCGCAAATCATAAACGAGTGAGCCCTGTTTTTTCGGGTGTTCGCAGAGTCGTACGGCAACGGTCGTTTTATCGAACTCTGCGTCGTACTTGCCGCTACTGTACACAAATGGTTCCTTCGACTCGGCAAGCTGCTTCACCTTAGATTTGTCGCGGTACTCGAGCAACCACTGAAACAGCTTTGGCTGGTGTGTCTGAATAAGTCTGGCTAGTGCTATGCTAGCAGTTACGTCTGCAAGTGCGTCATGAGCGTTACTATGTTCAATGCCGTTAACCTTGGTAAGCATCTCCAGGCGGTTGCCGGGTTTGCCGTCAACAACTGGCCACTGCAAGCCTTCTGGTCGCAGCGCTCGTGTCATGCGCACCACATCCAGCAAATCCCAGCGACTACGCCCGTCCCTCCACTGCCATTCATACGGGTCATAGAAATTTCGGTAGTTAAGGTAGCGCATAAATTCATCGTCAAAGCGAATACTATTGAAGCCGACGAAAATTGTATCGGGAATTGCGACAGTGTCGTAAAAAATTTTTAAAAACTCAAGCTCAGTGACCCCGTCAGCCAGCGTTTGTTGCGGTGTTATGCCGGTTAAGAGCACTGCGTCGGGTTCGGGCAGGATATCTTCGCCCAGACGAATAAGTATATTGACCGGTTCACCTATGGGTTCCAAATGCAGGTCGGTTCGCTGCCCGGCAAACTGCATCACTCGGTCATCACGCGGGTTTATACCAGATGTCTCAAGGTCATACCAAAAAAAAGTTTGATTGCTCACGTTTTTTAGTCTACCATGCCGGCCTTGCGCGAAACAGCTCGTCTCGCATGAGCATGCGTAGCAAATATACCCAAAATATCAAAACTCTGTTTCGCCGGTAATAAAACGCACCGTATCTCCGGGTTTAGCACCCTTGCGGGATAATGCGTGCAGGACTCCCATTTTCTTCAAGATATCACGGAAGCGCCGAACTGATTCTTCGTTCGTAAAGTCGGTACGGGCAGCAAATTTGTCGATACGTCCGCCAAATGCTTTGTAGCCATTCTCAGTTTTTTCAACCGTCCATTTGTCTGTGGTCGTCAGACGAAGCACGGGCAAGGCATCTTCGGACTCTTTGACTGCGGCTGCAGTTTTTGCTCGTTCCTCTTGGACAAGCTTGAGCGTGGCATAGAGCAATTCTTTGGTACCCTGGTGCGCTTGCGACGATATTGCAAATATTTGCGTACCCTTGGGAGTTGCTTTGGCTAGCGCCTTTTCGGCTTCAATAACGAGCTCAGGCAGACTAAGGTCAACCTTGGTAAGTACGACTATTTTCGTCCGGGATGACAAATCTACAGAGTAGGCTTTCACTTCATTCTCTATGGTTTTGTAGTCCGTAACGATATCATTGCTGGTCGCGTCAACCAAATGGAGGAGGACTGCTGTGCGTTCAACGTGCCGGAGAAATTCGTCGCCCAAGCCTTTGCCCTCGGCAGCACCTTCGATTAGACCAGGTATATCGGCAATTAGCATACTGCCAGCCCCCGGTAGGTCGGCAACTCCGAGGTTCGGTGTAAGCGTTGTAAATGGGTAGTCGGCTATTTCTGGGCGCGCATTGCTCACCACTGACAATAACGTAGACTTGCCGGCATTTGGCAGACCCACCAGCCCAACATCGGCGATGAGTTTGAGTTCGAGACGTAAATTACGTGCTTCGCCCTCGCCACCTGGCTCGGCAAATTTTGGCGCCTGCCTAACGCTACTCACAAAGTGGGCATTTCCATACCCGCCACGGCCCCCGGCTGCAATGATTGCCTCTTGTCCATCTTGCGACAAATCCACAAGTTCTCTACTGTCCTCAGAGACGACCGTACCGACTGGCACAGCGACACGAAGGTCTTTGCCACCCCGTCCATGCTTGCGTGTCTTCCCGCCGTCACCCCCGCGCTCTGCCGTGAGTTCGCGGTGATAACGAAAGTCCATGAGCGTGTTTTGGTTTCGGCTTGCTACAAAAACAATATCGCCGCCCTTGCCGCCGTCGCCACCGTCGGGTCCACCTCGGTCAACGAATTTTTCTTTACGAAAACTGGTTCGGCCATTGCCGCCGTCGCCCGCTACAACTCGTACTTCAGCTGTGTCTATAAACTTCACGTGGGTATTATAACAGAGGTAGGCTAACTACGACTAATATAGTTCGGGTAGGCCCCGACTGAAACAACCGCGTAACCGACTCGGCCAAAGCCGGCGAAGCCGTTCATGTCACTAACTTTCATGGTACCGTTATCGTATACTTCCTCGACGATGCCAACATGCCCCGCCCAACCAGCAGGCGTCTGGAAAATAGCCCCGGCTGTGGGCACCGAGCTGACACGCCAACCACTTAACCGTGCATAGTACGCCCATGTATTTGCATTACCCCAGTTGCCAGGTGCACCGGAACGAGCAGCAGCATAGTATGTGCACCAGCCCCAGTCGTAGCCATTTGCACCGTAGCGCGGTGAAAAACTAGCGGCATATACGGACGTTGCATTCGTGTAGGTACGCGTTACAACTGGGATAATTTTACCGTCGCGCACCAAAATACGCTTACCGACGGGCAGGCCGTTTTCGGCATCGTTGTCCTGAACAATTTTTTCTGCAGACGTATGGTACGCCGTAGCCACACTTTGCGGTGTGTCTCCGGTTTTAACAGTGTAAACCAGGCCGCTTACCGGAGGAATTACGAGCTTTGTGCCAGCAGTAACACTATCGCCACTGAGACCGTTTGACCAGCGAACACTTTCGGAGGTGATACCAAATTTCTGTGCGACGGCAGGCACATTTTCCCCGGCAGCAACGGTGTATTCTGCTATATCGCGCCAGCTCTTGAGGCCGGCCGTAATAACCTGGGGTTTTGCAGCAACACTTGTGTCACTAGCACTTACAACCACCGCAACACGAGCACTCTGCGCCTGGTTTGCGATGGGGGTGCGTTCGGGAAGGTTGACGGTTTTAGCAATGTTTGCGGCAACATCAAAAGAAGTCAGCCTGTCGACGGGGCTGACCGCGACCGTTTCTGCGGTGGTTTGCGATGAAAGATTGGCATCGGTATGGGAATGGGAGCTGGTAATAACAAAGAAGAGCACTCCGCCTAAAAGTACTAGATTTGCCCCTACAAGTCCAAGGCGAACCAACCGTTTTTTAACAGCCTTGCGGCGTAATGATTTCTGAAGTCGATTACTTGCCAGTTTTCGTCCCCGTTGGAGACGTTCGGCAGCAATTGACCGTGGATTGTACATGCTAATGATTTTTCTCCTGGCGCCCATGTTCAAATTGAACCGGTTAGCCTGAGACTCTTATGCGCGTTTTACGTTATTGTTACTGCGGTACCGGGTACCTTGTTTATATCGCTAGGTACGCATAAAAGCATGACCATCGTACTGATGGCTACGCTGTGTAGTATAGCAAATTTGCCTGTTTTTGCAACCGTGACGCTCATTCTACCCCTGTTATTCTTCGCACAATTTGTGGCAGTATTTTGCAGCTAATGCCTCGTGTTCAGCTAAGGTCTTGGAAAAATATGTCGTTCCGTTATCGCCGCTGACAAAAAAGAGCCATTCGGTCGTAGCAGGGCGCGCTACAGCCTGCAAGGAACTTTTACTAACGTTACTAATTGGTGTTGGCGGGAGGCCCGTATGCAAACGGGTGTTGTACGGGCTGTCATACGTCACATCTTTCCCCTTACCGGCTAAAATTGAGCCGTAATGTGCGGTAACGTCACTACCGAGCGGCATTTCTATCCGAAGTCGTTTTATAAACACCTGAGCCGCTTGCGCCTTGTCCTCGGGGTGAATGACTTCTCTTTCAACAATAGAGCTTAAGACGATGCCTTCGTACACCGTAAGCCCCTGCGCCTTAAAGCCTGCCTCTATTTCTGGTGTTATGTTCTTTTGCAGCTGTAGAATTGACTGTTCTACGATGTCCTTTGCTTTGGTTGAAGCGGTGCGCTGGAATGTTTCGGGGAAAAGATAGCCCTCTAGGTTTGTGCCTGTCGGTTTTCCGCGAAAGACAGCATTGTTTTCGTACTGTGACGATACTAGCGCCTCGTCGACCTCCTTTTCCGGAAATCCTTGGTCAACGAGTGCTTGCCGGATTTGGTCAAGCCGCTTGCCGGGAAGTATGGTTACGAGGGTTGTTGCCACCTTACCTCTCGTGAGCTGTGAGACGATTTCCGGTACCCCCTGATTTTGACTTATTTCGTAAGAACCGGCCTGAAGATACCGGCTGACTTTATGAAATCGTGCATAGTACTGAAATGCCGTTTCGCTCCGGATTAGTCCCGCTGTTTTGAGTTTTTTTGCAATACTCTGAACCGTATCACCTTGTTCGATTGCGACTGTTTCTGCCCTACTGCCGCCAATGGGCTTTAGACCCGCCTGGTAACTTCGCCAAAACAAAAGCCCTGCAACAAGGACTACTACGAGCAATACTGCTATGCCGCCAAAAACAATCCTCCAAACACTTCGTTTGGGTCTGTGTTTTGCGGCAAATCCATGCATTTTATATGCCATTATTATCTCCTCCTTCGTCAAAATATCGCTCGAGTATTACAGCTGCTGACATGGCGTCTACGTCCGATTTTGAGTAATCCCTGCCTATGGCTCGCAAGGCTGATTCGGCCTCCTCACTGGAAAGCGTCTCGTCAGCAGTTCGTACGGGTACGGTCAAAACACTGCTGAGCTCTTGGGCAAATGCGGCGCACTGTTGGCTTTGCTTGCTTTCGCTGCCATCCATATTGCGCGGCACGCCCACCACCACGAGCCCTATACTCTCCTCGACAATGATACGCTGTATCGCTGCTAACAGATGTTCCGATGCCTGTAGCGTGGTAAGGGGGCGAGGCAACCGTGCAATTTTGTGGGCAATAGCGAGTCCCACTCGTTTCGAGCCATAGTCTATTGCAAGTATGTACTCGTAAGCCGCCATGGTTACTTAGTAGTTGGTTTTACCACTGTAATGGTGATTTTGGTTGTGTCTTTCGGAGCAGTAGATACCCAGAACGGCCCGTAGCTTACCTGCACATCGGTAACACCCGGAAGTGCACCAATAGTTTGCTTTATTTCGTTTGCTTTCTTGCTTGCAACCTGCTTCTTAAGTTCTTCAACGTTGAGCTCTGGGCCAGCGACCGATTCCACTCGCACACTGACAACGGCGCTTGTCGCCGAACCAGGAGTTTGCTGCGTAAACACTGCCTTGGCGATACCGTCGTCGAGAATTTTTTGCTTTTTGCTGTCAATTTGCTCGTTCACATTCGCAACGACAAGTGCCTGCAAATCGAGTTGTTTTATACCAAGCATGCTGTAGGGCACCACAGCACTTACCGTCACAGTATCTGCTGTTTCACCCGGGTTTGCACTTGGAGTTACCTGTTGTTCACCAGCTAAAAAGGTCGACGGTATGGGCAAAACCCCTTTTGCTCGCAGCGCCGCCTCCATGTCTTGTTTTAACTGCGCTGTGTCTTGGGTGGAGATTTTCGCCTTTGCCGCGTCTATGTCAGCCTGGGCGACAACCTTGACGATTTCGTCTGTCCCGCCGGAAAACGCCGTAGACGACTTGGCGGTGACATTGTTGAGCGAAAGGGTAAATGTCGACGCTGCAATGTTATATGATACGCCTGGCTTTAGGGCCGTAACTGACACCGTTGCCGAAGTGTCGCTCAAGCTCTTGCATACCCCGCCACTCGTAAAAGCACTTGTATCCAGCACGGCTGTCGACTGTGTTATGTAGGTCATACCGCCAGAACTCACACTAGTTCCTGTTGGCACCGTAATGGTGTTCCCACTTGCGCTGCAGTTTGTGAGTAAAACTTTGCCAGTTGCTTTTTGACCCTTGTTCAGCTGGCCAGTTGTCGCGATTTGCTGAGTATAGCTCTTCTGTTGGGTCTGTGCG
This sequence comes from Saccharimonadales bacterium (SeqCode), assembly GCA_044227625.1. Lineage (GTDB taxonomy): Bacteria > Patescibacteriota > Saccharimonadia > Saccharimonadales > UBA4665 > JAGXIT01. The sequence continues at coordinate 44,262 of JBGAWL010000001.1, forward strand.
GTAGCCGGAACAATCTTATTTTCCTCGTCAAGTTGCTTTGCAGCGGTGTTGAGTGTAAGGCTTAGATTACTCTTTACGACCTGTGAGTTTGTTTGGATGACTACTGTTGCCTTCGGCAAGACTTTCGTTGCAAATACCCAACCCACAATAAGCGCAATAACCCCAAGGATAATCAAGGCAACGCGCAGACGAAACGCATCAAAATTAGGTACGGCCAGCTTTTTATTCTTCTTTACGGGCGTTACATTCGGTTTGTCTTCGCCCGTGGTTTTGCCTAGCTCGGTACCGTCATCAATAATAACTTCTTCACTAGGCTCATCAGCAACAGGCGCCATGCCGGCCAACTCACCAATGGGTGTTGTGGCGGCCGTCTCTGCATTGAATTCTTCGTCTGAGTTCGCAGTACTGTCAGCGACTGAGAGAGGCTCATCCACACTTTCGGGTTCATCACTCGGCATGTCTGGACGCGGAGGAATAGTTGGCTTGCTCGAAGGTGTTTCAGCAACGTGCATACCAACAAGCCCTGCAAGCGGCAAAAGGCTCGCCTCTGACGTCACAAGAACAAGGTTCTTCTTTTCGGACTCAGCGGCACGTTTCAGTAGTCGCATATTGACAATGCTTTGTAGTACCGTCGCACGTTTTGGCAATACCAATGCAATAATGCCGCCCTTTGCGCTCTTGACCCGCTCAATTATGGCCGTGATTTCGTCGTCAACATCAACATACAATGTTTCTTTTGCTGTTGTGCCAGTAACCGTACTTAGTTTTGGCGAAGGAGACGGTACCGCGATTGGTTTGCGGGCAGGTTTTTGCTTAACAGGCTTTGGCGATTTAAGCTTCGGCTTGCCCGCTTTCACGACTATCTTATTTTCGTCAGACATGGAGAATCCTATCCAGCTTTTCTTTTATGCTATCGCCGCTCGTACCGGTATATTGTACCGTATCGAGTCCTACTCGCAGCAGGCCCATAGCCGTTACATACGTATGATCTTTCACTTTGCCGCTCTGGTCAATTATGCCTACTACTTGGTCAGGATGAATATGTTCGATGATAGGCTTACGAGTAAACGGCAGTTTTGTATACCAGTCGCTGTCGTGTAAACGGTCAACCAACATTTGCAAACTTGAACCGCCCCCACACAGGTACAAACGGTGCGGCAAATGGTCAAGCTTGGTAAATTCGCTCAGCGCAAGCTCAACGCCGTCGACCCACACATCGAGTACCTTTGAAAGCGCATCTTCGACTGCGGCAGCTTTTTGCGTAGGCACGCTATTCACTGCGAGACCCAACTTCAGCTGTTCGGCGTCATCAAACTCTACGCCGAGGTCACGCTCTATGGCTCTCGTAAATGCCCGGCCACCTATGCCAAACATCTTTGTTCCCTGTACGCCTCCGTCATTTACCACAGCAATGTCCGTAGTACCACCACCCACGTCCATCAGTATGGCACTCATACTGGCCGACTGGTCGTCTCCAATGACCGAACGAGCCACGGCAAATGGTTCGGCCGCCACCGCCACGAGGTCAAGGTCTAGCTGTTCCGCAGTACGCTCTAACGCACCAATGTGTATCAGCGGTGCAAAAGCAGTGTAGAGCTGCACAAGTACATCCTTACCCTGAAAGCCGACTGGGTTTGTGACGGGGTAGCCGTCTATTTCCATACCAACGAGCGCACTATTCACCAGACGCACACTGACGTCCTTACCGCCCAGCTCCCAGGCAAGCTGTTGCTTTGCCTTTGCTTCGGCCCGTTGCTGGACGAGCTTGATAATGCGCTCAACTTCGGGCATATCCATAGCCCTTTCCGGCGTTTTGCGCACAACTCTTACCGTAGTAGTGGTGCCCTTCACCAACTCACCAGCAATACCAATGACAGCACTCCGTACACTCACACCTGCCTGCTGCTCGGCCTCGTTGAGCGCGGCATCACAGTTTTCGACCACTCCGCCGATGTCCGCAATAGCTCCTGCCTGCATGTCGCTAAGCTTTTGACGCGCCCTGCCAGTACCGATGATATCGATGGCCTCATCGGTCACGCGCGCTATCAGCGCCTTCACGTACTCTGTGCCTATATCGAGTGCAACGAGATACTTTTCTGTCGGACCAGCCTCTTTCCCGCGCTTAACCCGAGTTTTGGCCTTTGTAGCCATAACAGCAGCACTATCTTTAAGAACCTTGACCTTATCAAGCATATGCGATTTATTGTAGCACAAAATTGGCCAGTTCAGACCATGGCAGCTTTGATTCTTCTGATGCCGGCGGAAGAAGCTTCTTCTTTGAGTATACGGTAGTGTTTGCCGTTTGGTTTGCCTTTATCATCTTGGGCAAGCTGGCCGGTGCGGTCGACGTGCGGTCCACCGCAGATTTCTAGTGAAACTACGTGATCGTCAGCGCCCATTTGGTACACCTTCACCGTGTCGCCATAGCGTTCGCCGAAGGGGCCGATTGCTCCCATGTCGAGCGCCTCTTGGGTTGGGTACTCAGTAAATTTCACGGGGTGGTCTTCGGCAATCCACTGGTTCACAAGGTCTTCGGCGCGTTTGATTTCTTCTGGGGTCATTTTGCGGTCGAGGTTAAAGTCAAACCGTAACCGTTCTTCGGTGATGTTGCTGCCGTGCTGACGCAGTTCTGGCCCAAAAATTTCGCGTAGGGCACTTTGTAGCAAATGCGTACCGGTATGATAGCGTTTGTGCTGCATAGTGTGTCCACCTAGCCCGCCTTTGAAGACGCCTTTTGCCGCCGTTTGGGAACGCAACTTTTGTTCTTCCATTTTGCCGTCGAACTCAGCACGCCAGTTTTGGTACATTCTTGCATCTGGTCGTTTGAAAACTTCCTCAAGGGTTAGTTCTACTGGGAAGCCGTACGTGTCATACATGAGGAATACAATATCTCCATGTACTTCCTTTTTGAATTCTTCAGCCGATAATTCTTCTTGCCCATCTTTAACCGGCGATCCAAGCGGCAATTGATTTATACGCTTATTCAGTTCTTTTATACCATTGCGCAGTGTCTGCCTAAATGTCTTTTCTTCTTTTACAAGAGTTGCGACAACTTCGTCTCGGGCCGCTTTCACCTCAGGAAAATCGGCTTCGTAAATATCCGCTATGACGGGCACAACGGCCTCCAGGAAGTTCTGTTCTATGCCAAGGTCAAAGGCGAAGCGAATGGCACGGCGGAGTAAGCGACGCATAACATAGCCCTGTTCTTTGTTGCTCGGCGTCACGCCGTCAACCGCTAGGAAGGTGGCAGCACGGAGGTGGTCAGCTATCACGCGCATGCTTTCGGTGTGACTATCGTACGTCTTGCCGCTGATTGTCTCTAGCTTTTCTATAATCGGCCAAATGACAGATATTTTGAACATATCAGGCGAGTTGAGCTGCGCGGCCGCGATGCGCTCAAGGCCAGCGCCAAAGTCAACGTTTTGCGCAGGCAGTTTTTCAAAGCCTTTTTCGGTGCGAAGGTATTCCATAAACACGCTATTGCCGATTTCCATAAATCGGCCACAGTCGCAGTTCGGGTGGCAGTGTTCACCCCATTTCGGGTCGTGCGGAATGAAGCCGAACTCATAAAACACTTCGCTGTCCGGACCACCCGGCTCACCGGCAGGCATGTCGGCAATTTTACCAGCACGGCACCACCAGTTTTTGCTGGCGTCGTAGAAGAAAATTCGGCCACCTTGCATACCTTTGGCGTAGCCATCTGCTTCTGAGCCTATGTCGACAGCTTTGGCTTCAATACCTTTTGTCTTGAATAGTTTTTGCCAGATTTCGGCCGATTCGGTGTCTTTTGGTATACCATTTGCATCATCGCCAATGAACGCGGTGACATATAACTTTTGCGGGTCGAGCCCGACCACGTCCGTCAAAAACTCCCAGAACCAAGGTAGCTGCTCGGCCTTGAAGTAATCACCAAGACTCCAGTTGCCAAGCATCTCAAAAAACGTTGTGTGCCGGTTGTCGCCGACTTCTTCGATGTCTTGGGCGCGCAAACAGGTTTGGCTATCAACCAACCGGTTGCCTTTCGGGTGAGCCTCGCCAAGCAGGTACGGCAGTAGCGGCTGCATACCACTGCCCGTAAAGAGTGTGGTCGGGTCATTGTCTGGCACTAGCCGTGCCCGCGGAATGACCACGTGGCCACGATGAGCAAAATAGTCCAGGTACGCCTTACGTATATCTTGTGCATTCATACGCTGTAGTATACCAACCCGCTCCCTATTTCGGCCATACCTTACAAATAACCTGCCCGTACGAGCATGCTATTTGTAGATAGCGTAAGCTTAGCGACGAACATAATACACATTGTGCCTATGGAACAGCCGAAACACTGGAATTGCAGCGATAAGGAGGCCTGCGAGTATGGTGCCGACACCAAGTTTCATGTTTATTGGTATACTCCCCGTCCCTATTCCCGAGCTTGGTTCGGTGCTTCCGGCCGCTGCGGCCGCCTCCCGGGGGGCGAGCACGCGGTAGATACCTCCGTTTCGGCTATAGTAGACATCACCCAGCGAATTTACTGTCACCTGTGAACCTTCAGCCACATACGTGTCAGCAAATGTGGTCGGGTCTACACTGAGTACCCTGCCGCCAACAGAAACTACTAGCTGTCCGGCACGGTTCGCAATGTTGCTAGCACTCCCGGCCCCGTTGCTAAAGAGCCTCGTACGTGCAACACCCAGTGTTTGAGGATTGAATTCAAAAAGTGTTGCTCCTCCTAAACCATATAGCTTGCCCCCAGGACCAACTACCATGCTGGTGATAGATTTTGCGCTCGCGACCGGCACGGTTTTCACCTTGAGTGTCCGCTTTTCTAGGTCATAGGCCACAAGTGCCGCACCACCCGCAGCGTTCGGTCCTACACTACCACCTATATACAGTGTGCCGTTATGATACAAAAGGCTCGCAATAGATTGGTCGTTTAGCACTGTTTGCACAGGCAAAGACACAGCTTGTTTTGCCGCGGCATATACCCCCACAGAACCACTCGGCTTTGCGCCCATTTGACTCACCCCAAATGCAACCTGTCCCTTCGCGGCACCCGCAAGAGCACTCACCGTTCCAACGCCTACGCTAACCTGCCCGCCAAAACTAGGCGTTGTGGTCTGCGTGCTTGCGTCATACCGTACAATCATACCTGTCGTCGTACCAGCCAGAACCGACCCTTCAAGCGCCACCATACTTGCAACTGCTCCTTGCGGCTGTGCAACCATCTTACGAGCTTCTGACCTATCTCTGTCTGCTTCAAGTACGGCTGCCCGCTGAGCACCCGATGCGGCATAGAGCGTGTCGTCGGCTGCGGCTAAAAGCGCCGTAACAGGCTGAAAACCACCTAACAGGGGCGATGGTGCGGCAATTTTTAAGCCCCGGTTTGTGGTATTTGCGACAGCTAGCCTGCCGCTGCGGCTATAGACAACGCACCGCGTTGCATCGAGCCAGCAGTTTCCGCGCACGGGCTGCATATCGTTACTGTTCGCCGCCTGTCTGAACGCCTTTGTGGTTGGGTCGTACAAACCAAGCGCACCGAAGTATACCGTTGGTGGCCGCACCATAGTTACCGTGGTAGTGGCGGCGGGCACTGCAGCTTGCACTGTCTGACCGCTGGGAGTATGGGCAGAATCTGTTTCGCTTGTCTGTTCATTGTTCTGCGTCTGGGTCTGAGACTGATTTTGAGTTTGCGTCGGCTTCGGGTCGTTTTGTTTTTTGGGCTGCCCTGAGGTGCCAGTTGTGGGTGTATTCGTCGTGTCTGGTAGTGTTGTGGTCGGCTGGTTTGTTTCCGCTACGGGTTGCGCCGCCGTAGGGGCCGCAGCTGGTACTGCCACAACCGTCTCTTGCGGCAGCGAACCAGCAATATTTCCAGATAACGCTCGCTGGTCAACAACAACTGCTTGAGCTAGGTCATACACCACAGTTTGAGATTGTGTTGCGAGGTACAGAAAACCACCATACGCTGCTTCGACCCGCAGCGAGGTCGTTCCTGCGGGGAGATTTTGGACAGCAAGTGCTGTTTGGGCGCCAGATTGGGCGTCTATACGAAGAACACCGAGTCCATTCGCACTGTACAGTTTGCCTTCTTCATACGCCAGACCACCCTCGGCCTGCGGCAATACCCCAGCATCACGCCACGTGCCGGTTCCGGCACTGTATCGGTACAAACGGCTTGTGGACTGTGTCTGCGCCACAAAGTAAGCCGTATCACCATCGGCTACCACTGCGTCGGTAAAGGAAACCCGTGGAGAACCTGGCAGCTCCTGCTCACTAACAGTCAGCTTATCTGGGTCAACATCGTAGACATAGCCAGCACTTGTCCCTACAAGCACATGGCGGTTCGGTAAGCTTGCATACGCCCGAGCGGTCACAAATACGCCATCAACGCGCTGCTCGGCACTATAGACTCGCTGCATGGTACGAAGATTTATCACCTGCAGCGGCGCATTAATACCAGCAGGCATCGTCACCGCCAGTGGTACACCATTTTTGTCTTTGGTAAGCACCATGCCATCAATGCTCGTCGCAATGAATGGTTTGCGAGCCACCAGCTCTTCAGAGGACTGCGCAAAGGCTACCGGCATCCAGACACCAAGAAACAACCAACCTAGTACCGCTGCCAGAGACGGCCTTTTTTAATTTTTGTACTGTTTATTCGATGAAGTACATGCTTATGGTAACAAACCAAAATATGCCCGTCAAGTGGCACAAATAACATCTCTGTTGTGTTGCAAATTTTACTGCATAGTTGGCATCACACCACGATGCCCCCGCCTAGCACGGCATCCCCTTCATACAGAACAGCCGATTGGCCGGGAGTGATGGCGCGAACAGGGCTATCCAGGTGAAGTTCGCCTCTGTTGTTTTGGGCATCCCAGGTGAAACAGGCCGGAATGAGCTCGGCGCGGTAGCGCGTACGCACAGGGTACGTTTTTCCTTCTTTTGGTGGCCTTGTTGAACTATCCCTCCCCGCCACCAAGCCACCTCGGCTTGGTGCTTTCAGGTGGTCGCCATTGCCTTTGGTATACCTAGGAGGGTAGGTTCGTTGAGGGCATGAATACGTATCTTCACTAGGTTCTGCTGTCGCCTCAGTGTTCTAGCGGTGATGTTCTGCCCATCTATCAGCGACAGACGAATCTGTCTACGCAACAGTAGGGATAAGGTTGGTACTGACATCAACACCAAGATGTACCTTACGCTCGGTTCGCCGCTTACTCCAGCTATGCTTCTTCACCTTCCACTCGCCTTCACCGTACAGTTTGACGCCAGTACTGTCTATGGCAATATGCAGACCTTCGCCAGCACGCAGCGCCGCTTTGACTCGGGCGCTCATGGGTACGGTCAAGTCCTCAGCTCGGTGTGATAGGGTTGACTGGTCAGGGCTTTTAGGTGAGCACAGCCGAGCATGAAGAGGAGTGACTGGACAAAACCTTCAGTTGCCCAAAGCGGGAGATGCTAGATAGCTTATATGGTAAGCGCTGTCTGAATGGCTATGTCGCTGTACATCTTCGGGTGACCCGCTTTTCCAGGCTGGACTGGTTTGTTCCATGCAGCAAGGACGTCAATGTTAAACCATAAGGTAACAGAACCACGGGCAACCAGCGATGCGTTATATTCCTTCCAGTTTGTCACTTTGTATTGTTTCTTCTGAGGTATGTACGCCTCTGTCTTGGGTATAGTGTCTGTGTTTGTGTTCATACCCTACGGGATAGCGCTGAGAGAGGGATAGCTCAACAAGGCCGTATTTATTACGTAAAGTATTGTAAATGTAAAAAATATGGTATATTTATAAGAGTATTCTACGGGTACATAAACGAGAGGAGTTTAACGTGAAAACACAGGAACCACTAGCGGGATTATGGAAAGGGTCAGCTGAGATTGGATTGAGTTTATTAGTTTTAAGCGGTTGTCAAGGAGGAGTATCCGGACCTGCTGCTTCGTCCACTCCTGTCACTCCCAAAACTGTATCCGTACAATCACCAAACTACATTGTTACGCCAACTCAGCTGGGGCGGGACCCACTGGGGCCCCTTGAACGCACACGGGAAACCCTCTACCTAGAAACCAGCATGGGGGGGATGACGCTTCGGGCCGCTGACCCAAATATCTACGCGCGTCCAGACATGCTTACTTTTTCTTGCGACGGAAAAACAGTCATTACCCGTGCGAGCTGGAAAGACAATGTTGTTGAAGCGCAACCAATTAGCGCTGCATTCACCACACTTTGCGCTGACAGGGAAATATCCGGCACAGAAGCCCGGCGGTGGGTAGAAGCACATCCTGCTGCACTGCCAACACTGTTCGACGGTCGGTTGGCAGAAAACGGTTCTCACATTGCAGTCATCGATACGGGCGTATCACAGTAGAGGTACCGCATGATATCACTTTTAGTAGGTACATGATGGGGGGACGAAATACACCAGAATATTACTCGGTTATACCTGCGGTGCGGCACAACCAGGGTCGAAGTTTTGGCAGGCCCATTCTAGTTGGCCTTATTGGAGGGGGTATCGCTATTGCGTACAGCATGTACAATACTCCCGGTGACGTGCTACCTCACGCCCCGGTGCCTCCTGTCTCCTCGGGCCAAAATACTAGCATAACACCAACAGCCAATGCTACCACACAAGGGTCAAAAAAAAGACTTGTGGTTCTTATTGACCCCGGACACGGCACGCCGCCAGCAGGAACAGAAGATGTTCGAGACCCAAAAACCGGCTATAAAATGGCTGACTACAAAAATACTCCCGAAACGAAAGAAGTTTACGATGTTTCTCTGCTTGTAAAAAAGATGCTCGAAAGCTCCTACGATGTTCGTTTAACAAAGCAGCACGTCAATGAAGGGCCAAGCCTGCGGAAACGAGCAGAAATTGCAAATGTACTCCGTCCCGCCATCATGGTAATAATACATACCGACCACACACAACCAGACACCATGCAATGGGTTACACCGCAAAAAGTCGGCAATTATCGAGGAATTGAATCAGTTGCCGACGGAACACACCGATTTACCTTTACCAATAAAGAAACGGCATGCATAAGCGCCGCTTACGCAGAAAAAATTGTTAACGCACGAACCAATGCTAGTGGCATACAAGCCCAGTTACATGATTTGAATTTTACCAATAAGCGTGAGGATGGTAGCGTAATCAACAATATTAAACGCGCCCCAGGTAATATCAGTTGGATACAACTCCTCGGTACTGAAGTTCCCGCCATATACAATGAATACGGTGGGAAAAACGGTGACGACAGTACCATCGAACTCACTCAAGAACAAAAATTAGGGTATGCAACCGGTATCGCCAAAGGTGTCATAGCTGCCTTGACCGATAGAGACGCAATTATTCAAGGCTGCCAGCAATAGCACGTCTATACTTTAGCCCTAGCCAATTTTTCTAGGCTGGATGCTTTAGCTATTACTGCCCCGCGAATCTCTTACCTGAAAATTGACGAGTTTCGTTCATTTTACCTGCACGTCGCTGCGTCGGCACGACACGTAAAGAAGGACCTTTGTCGAGCTATGCCTTCAAAGACGTGGCGATGGGTGAGAATAGCCTATGGCTATTCGCAAGATAATCTTCCGATAAAAGGTTTAATTGTAATCATGCACGAGTTTCGCACTCGCCCAGTCTGCTCAGCTACAGAGCATCTGACACCGCTGAATTCTCTCCCCACCCAAAGAATCATTTCAATTCTTTCAATTCCTTGGAGACGCCGGTTTAACTCCTGCACATTTTTCCTTTTCCAGTACTTACTTCACCGTACTCTAAGCACGGTTCGTGTCGTGACCAACGGAGAAAATGCACCTGGGTTTAAAGGACGAAATTTGTGTCATGGAGTTAGGGGGGCCGTAGAATGCAGTCGCCGGATGTGACGAGCTCGCCCATATAGAATTGGGTTTACATTGAGCGGGGTTGTTGACTATCTTTTGCTTGCAGTTAGCGCACGCTTGTAGCCAGCGGCAACGGCATCATTAATGGCAACGATGGCCGTACGATACCTTGTGAGAACATTATTCTTTTCTTTGCCGTCGACTTGCTGACTAAGACTGTCATTGGTCAAAACCACAACCCACATACCAGTTACTGGATCGACCTCAAAACTTGTTCCGCTCCAACCTGTGTGCCCAAATGCAGATTCGCTCATCTGCTTGCTATATGCGTTCCCGATATTAATACGAAATCCTAACCCATAGGTACTGCCAGGACGTGGTGTTGCCATCTCTGCAACCTGTTCGGGCGTTAGAATTTGCTGACCATTCACATTGCCCTTGTTCGCAAGCATAGCTGCAAACTTGCCCAAATCTTCTGCTGTAGCAAATAGGCCGGCATGCCCCGATACACCATCTTGGATGCGGGCAAGCCGGTCTTGAGGAACGCAGGTAAGTATTTCTTTTTGATCTGCATCAGGTGAAGTTGGAGCACACGTTCTGCTTGATGCGGGCGGATTGAACATCGTGTTCTGCATACCAAGCGGAGAGAGTATGGTTCCATCCATCACAACCTCAAATGGTTGCCCCGTAGCGCCACTTGCGGCCATGCCTAAAAGAGCATAGCCAAAATTTGAATAGCGGTGCTTCCCGGGCGATAAGGTAGGAGCCTGCGCCAGCAGATTCTTCTGAGCTTGTTGTTTTGAAGTTGCACCGTCCATAACCGGCCCGTAGCCCGTTTCGTCTTCAGACGGAAGTCCGCTCGTATGGGATTGGAGCTGGTCCACAGTCACTCCAGATTTAGTGCCGCCCGTATAGGCTGGGAGGTATGTAGAAACCAGTTTCTTACGATCCACCTTACCCAATGTCTCTAGTCTCATGAATGTCGCACTGGTGATTGGCTTCTGTACTGATGCTAAATCGTACAACGTCTCGCCTGCCTTTACAGCTTTGCCGCCGCCAAAACGGGTAGTGCCCGCACCAACAATAACCAAACGCCGTTCGCCGCAGCCGGCTACGACGGTCGCTCCAGGAGCGGTGTGATTTTTCAAAATTTGACTCGAAATGATACCAAGAATGTCTTTGGCCATCTGATTTGCCAAGTCAGGATTATCCTTAGACCATGCCTCACAGAGCCCTGTGGGCGCTGGTGCCGCCGTAGCATTACCATTACCAAGCGCAGACCAGGGAACCCCACCATCGCCTTCTCCTCCGTTGATGACTTTTGTGGTACAGCCCGCCATGGCTACCGCGCCGAAGACAGCGGCGCCAATAACCACAATACGACCAAAAGTTGACTCTCCTGCTATTCGGTTCATATTATTTGATCTTTTTTATACCATCCTATGACTACTAATCGATGACGAGTTCTGCGTCAACAATTTCTTTATCGGTATCATTTGGCACAATTGGCGCACCCAGCAACTGCTCTGCTTGCTTACCGAGTACCGCTGTGTCGGCCAGCCAACTAACTGCACGAGGCAGATCCTGACGTTGAATCGTTACTGTTTGTACAACCGTACCAGCCGCATCCACATAGCCTTGCGCTTGGTCAGTACCACTATTTAACAGCGCAATTATGCTATCATTATCTGTTCCGCGGCGTAGTGGTACTGCGGTAACTTCAAATAGTCCCTGCTTGGTTGGGTCAGGTTCTGCGCCTGGCCGCAAAATAGGAGTCTGGAGATAGGCCATATTTAGCCCCACTACCAAAACTCTGTCTTTGTCGGTTTGATCAGGAAGGCGAACAACGGTATGGTGAAGTGCCGTGTTCACGTTGCCTTCAGGACGAGTAAGTTCAACACCATAATCCGCCCTGCCCTGCACCAATCCACCTGTGCGGTCTGTTTCGCCCTGTATAATTTGTGAGGCAGCGTGAGCATCGACGTAACAGGTTGCCGTTTCTGACGTCTCACCGTCTGTAACTAATTGCATAACCTCGAGTTTCAGCCCCAGCTTGGTTGCCGTCGGCGTATTATTCAGATTATCCACCGCAAGCCGAACAGCTTGCACTTGGCTGACCCCCCCGTATAAGGTGGCCTCTACACCAGCCTGTACGGCTCTTTCTTTCAGCAAACGCATTGCTTCATTAATCGCATGCTGGAACGCGTTAGGCCTATCCTCTTGGTGCTTGACAGTCACGCCACGAACATCGTTGTTAAAATTTGTAGAAAAATACCCTTCCGCAAGCAGAGCTGCCCTCCTGGGTAAGTATGGCCCTACAGGACTGTGCTGAATCTGCCAATTCATCACATCAATAACAGTTCGTCCAGCACCAGCCGCGGCATGCCGTCTCCAAACCTCAGGATCGGCCACAGGTACACCATCGAATTTTCCGTCTGCTGCACGACGCCGTCGTTGGCTTCGAGTCAGTCCATCACTTACACCATCTGTGCTACTCGTCTCAGCAGCGCCAATGACTGCGAGGGCATTACCAGTAGATTTGGGTGGTTCTAGCACCTCCATAACGCCATTTCCTGAGCCTTCTCTCAAAGCGTCTCGAAAGGCGCTGACAGCGTTTCCCAAAGTGGCAGCTATCCTAACCAAACGTGGTTCATTATCACCGGAATGGCGTGCACTGCGAGTCTGAGGCGACGAGCCTTCTCCAAATACGGTAAGGCCGGCCGTATCACCACCGCCTAGCTCCTGCTGAAGCTCTGTCGTACCCTGAGCTGGGTCAGCAAGACCAGCTTCACCATCACTGGGCGGGCCTGCCTTGCGAGAACCACTATCACTCCTTTGATTCCCCGTTGACGTATATTCCCCACCCACACCCAATCCTAACGCATCTCCGCCTAATACCAGTCCCGGACGCCGATCACCACCGTTTAGAATCGCCATAACCTTCCTCCTATTTCGTTACGCCTTGCAGAGTTTATTCACTCAATTACTCTAGATAATCATATGGTAGTTCCAATGTCAAATAAATTGTGCATTCCCGTAACCACAGATACGCCCCCGTTCCTCTGCCCTTCAGCAAGCGCAGTTTTTTTCACTGACCGACGATGTCAGATACTCCCGGTCTGAAAAGTTTCGCCGAAGCAAAGTCGTACCCATCACGAAGATACCCAGCCCACGGCCCCATCTCTAGCTCACTGGCCAGAGCGTTTGCAAAGCGCCGACTTACTTTCAACACGTGTGCGTTCAACCCATGTTGGACGTAATTAGTATGTGATGGTAATGATGAAAAAAATGTCTTTTTTAAAAATACTATTGCATTCTGGAAAAAAAAGTAGGAGACTATGTTTATAGCGTGTACTTCGTGTCGCCTATAGGGTGTCTAGGGGGGTCTTGGCTTACCGTAAAGTCGCAGTGAGTGCTTGACGGTCACAGCTCCAGACACCGGATAGCTCATGTCTACCTAGAGTACCGTGTATTGCGCGTAAAATTAGTTATATAGGTATAGATTTCACCATGGCAAGAACTCAAGCGGAATCATTAACCATAGCCGGCGTGTCTTTGGCGCCGACTGACCAACCATCAGCACACGAGCAGGCAGATAGTCCGCTACCTCTGGCAACGTTTCTAGACCTACATCCAGGTGCGCGGCGTAGTCGTATTATCGGCTATACTGCACTTGCTGAGCACTGGGATGGCCACAGATTTATGCCGGCGGCTGCTGAGCATCTTGTCAGAGACAGTCAGGGCGCTCCGCTCCATCTAGGGCTTAGCGGTACTATGGCACGGCTCACAGTACCCAGGAGCGTGCAAAAGGAGGGGCTCACTCCGGAAACCAATGTATGGTCATTTGTACACGGTGACTGGGGGCCAGGGCGTATATACATGGCGGCCGAGGGTTTACGCGCTCAGGGAGCAAATAGGCCTGACATCTTCAGCGGGATGGGCGGCATATATGCTATTTTTGCTCGAGTTCGCGCATCCTCACGGTATCGGGATGGCGAGCAACCAGACTGGATGCTTACAGACGTACAAACAACAAACGACCCCTTCCCGTACGACACCTTTGTCGATGACCGAGCGAGTGGAGGTAGACACAGCGAATTTATGAATGGAATGCTGGGCAACGAGGTAAGCCGATTTGTCGAAAAGAACGGCGGTCGGCGCGCTGTTAATCGCATGCTCGACGGCGTTATCCAATTTGGCGGCGAGCTCCATGCTCGTCTCTCGGATATACCGAATGGGAAAAAAGGCGTTTCTCTAGAGAACATTATGTCAGAAGCTTTGCGGGGCAGTCCGGAAAAAGTAAAGGATTTCGTCAACGCCTACATAACGTATAACTCTCCGGGCGGTGAAAAAAATCCATTTTCTCTCCGAATATTTTCCCGAGCTTGCCATATTCTGGAAGATGCAGAGAAAACCGCAGACGGGAAGAAAGGTGGCCGCTACTATATACACACCTTGAGGGATCATGTCCGTCGTGAAGTGTTACAGGCATTCCTGCACGCCCAGGCTATTGTACTCATAAATAGAGAATTAAACGCCCGCGCTGCTAGTGCGGGACACGCGTTTATTACCCCTTTCCCGTTTAGCGTGACAATACGCGACTCTTACGACGCAGAATTCGCACAACTGCTTGAATGTATCGACACCGGTGATTACACCGATGCGGCGCAAGCTACTGCCAAGAAGTTCGGGGGTGACGTCGCATACCACGGACATTTGAGCGTATTCTCGCACGACAAAAACGCACACCCGCTAATGGTTACACAAACTCTCAAGCCAAATGAACAAGGACAGAGCGTCGGCCAGTTTAGTTATGAGGGTAACACATATCCGGTCCAGCACGGGGGCATAACAGCACGCGACATTATACGGTCACTATTTGTGAGAACTGGAGCGCCGCTTATAGACGGGGTTGTGGCGCGGTGGCAAACTCCTACTGTACACCGCGGAAGCACTGCCCATGAGGGCACAGAGTGTTTAGCCGTCGATTTAACCAAAGCACCTGCCAAGATTCTTCGGTGTATTGCAAGCGCAGGCGGGCTCACGGGGGGTCAACGAGCCTATTCTGAAAGAATGTTACTGAGCGACATTATGGCCATGCCAACGCCCGGAGATAAGTACCACATAGCCGTTGAGACATGTGCCACCGGACCGATGGTGCGTGCGGTCATTCATGAGGGTTCAGGCATGCAATGGGTGGAGTCTGGAGGTACCATCGTCGTTTTACCAGCTACGATTGTCAATGCAAAACAGCTAACTGGCCAAAGATTAGGCCGGGACGAGAGAAAGACTCTCAGGGACAGCTACGCAGTTGCCAATGTTGCCACAAAGAAAGGGCCCATCACTGGAAAGGTTATAGCCGGAGCGGCTCTACACGGTGGCGTACTCCACATGAGCGCCTCAGACAGGGCAACCGTAGAGGTAATGCCAAATAGGTTTATGAAAAATGAATAATAGGTACATGTACGACCAGTGGGGGCTATTCATATGAGGGCTGAGGCACAACCTGTTAGCTCAGGTGCTGGCGAAGTGAGTAGTGTTACCCCGACCAATACACAAACTCTAGTTGTAGGTCTTGGAGACGGCAGCACTCATGCTCAGCTGACATATTTAGGCAGAGATGCCGTAGTTGAGGTACCCTTCGACACTTTGCTATACCCTAACGCAACAAATCCCAGCAGTACCACTACATGTATCATGCCGACATTTGCTCACCCACAGTTACCGGTCGAGTTTACTTCACCGCCAACTGATTTGTCCGCCATGGGTCAAGTTGCCTCCGGAAAGCACCCTGTTATCAGCCCTGGGGTACCTGGCGCTGACAAACTTTATGCCACCCCAGTAAGTCAACTAACTACTGAAGATCTTGGCGAGCTTATTATGGCTTCGACTGGGCGTATACCTTCAGCTATTACCTTTGAGGATTTACTTGCAGTGCAAGCTTCTGGAGCGGTCTCGTTCCACGTGGACCCTGAAGATCCCGTAAAAGAAGCGACTCTGGTTGGGTTCCCTGCCACTAAAGGCCCTGCCGTGGTGGCTATAGCGCTGCTACAAAACGACGAGCAAAGAACGCAGGCGCTTCGTGTTGTACCTCTTGCGCAAGCGTCGTCGACTGAGACAGCTCCCCTTCCGGACACTGCGGGGGTCGTACGGTACTTAGGTACGCTCGTCATCGCTGCAGCGCCGCCTTCGCCAGACACGGACAAAGAGAATTCTACAATGCTTGTATGCGGACCAGACGTTCATCTTCTCGGTGACCAGCGCACCGTTGCGCAGCAACATGGCATGTTCGTCTTGACCGGACTAACACCCGAAGCAGCAGCTGCCTACGGTACCCCTCTGTTTACGCAAAAATATGAACATCCACCTGTAGACCTCGAGCGCATAGACCCTTCACTGGTTGACCCAGTACGAGAGTGGCTCAACCTACCAACACTAAGTATAGCCACGGCCAAGACATTGCCTAACAGGGAAAGTCATACGGAGTCTATGCCTCCTGGTCGGCTGCCAGGTGATACCCCGGCGGGTACGCCCAACGGTGGCGTAGCAACCAAAAACGAGCCAGCTGATAGGCTTACGGAGCTGTTATTGGGCGATGATTATGCTAAGCAAGAAGCACCCTGTTTGACTGTACAGCCTGGCAGACGAGGAAATAGACATGTATGACCTATCCTTATACCAGAAGATGAAATACGGCCTTTTGGCCAGAAGACGTAACTGCGAAAGAGCAAAGGAGATATAGTATGCCGACACCAAGAGGAAAGACAGCGCCAGCGATAGTAGCCCCACCCAAACGTGGCCAAAGGGTTGGATATCAGGATGCCCACGTACAGGGAAGCGGCGATGCGAGTACCGCATTTGGAGATGGCACATTTGATACACAGGTATCACCAAAAGATTTTCGGAAGCGATATGGTGCCCTGCCTCTAGGGTTTATGTTGCATAAGCTCTTTGTTTATCCATATAAGGCAGTAGTACAACGAGAAGGCTTGCGTGCCGATAGTGCGTACAATGCCGGATTGCGCAATACGCAGATTAACATTACCCACACGGGCCGCTTGCTTAGCTTATTGGTTCTCGGATCGGATGCAAGGCTTACCTATAAGCGAAATGGGCTTCGGCACCAACGACTGCGCAGCACCACGACAGCAGTAGCCTTGGTGGTTGCAGCGGGCGTCGGGCTGAACATCAATAGCGCAGTCCAAGCAGGCGGAAAACAGGGTTCAGAGGGCATACCGGCAAACATCCTCCCCGGTGGAAACTCTCAGGGCGGCGTCATTGGTGTTGATGGTGTCTCCCCCAAGAAACAGACCCGCAAGACAATCTTCGAACTGTCTGGGGGTAAAATTAGCTGTGCGTCTACAATTGCCCTTGGTGTCGAAGAGGCTGATGTAGCCACACCCGATACTTCACCATTACTGACTAAGATGTCAGCCGTAGCAAATGAACCATTCACACAACTAACCCAACGCCAACAGGCCGGATTTCTTTCGCAGGTATTGAGCGATGAAACCCTAAATCCAAACGCATTTGCTACTGCTATTACAAACCCGCCAAGTCTTGCAGGAAACAGTATTTTGGTACCTTCCGACTGTACCGGTCTCGGGCTATAGCGAGGGGGCCTTTCGTCAACTCTTACGAGCAAGCCCAAACTCAACAATAATATATCTGGTTATCGGGGCGCTTGCCCCTCTGGGGCAGGCGCATTCTCACAAATTTCGCCCTTTAAACCCAGGTGCATTTTCTCCGTTGGTCACGACACGAACCGTGCTTAGAGTACGGTGAAGTAAGTACTGGAAAAGGAAAAATGTGCAGGAGTTAAACCGGCGTCTCCAAGGAATTGAAAGAATTGAAATGATTCTTTGGTGGGGAGAGAATTCAGTGGTGTCAGATGCTCTGTAGCTGAGCAGGCTGGGCGAGTGCGAAGCTCGCGATTCTCTTACTCCGACTTCGGCACACTATCAACGCAGTTGATGATCTACAGATAGTAGTTGAGATGATTCATCGACCCATCTCGCCAACCGCCACGCGTTTAAAAACAGGTTTCAAGAATGGGCTTCCGAGAATGGTTACCGTTTAGGTTGGGGTAGTTCGCCCCGCGCTTCATCATTATCTTACTTTTTAAAGTAGTCCGTCATACTTCGTGACGGTGTTGGAGACGCTGTGGCAGGGGAACGTTGCTGACAGGGTGTTGTTGGCGCGAGAGGGGGGCCACAGAACGGGAGGTCGCCACCTGGCAGCGTGAAGTAGTCCTGCATAGTTGGTTTTGCGAGACCACAGTTTACGTCAGCCGCCTCAATTGACGCATTTAATGCTGCCTTGGTCGCCTCTGCTAAGGTACCTGTCGCAGGTAGCTTTTTATTCACGTTGAACGTGTTTATTGCTGCAACTGTTTTTGGGTCAAATATGCCATTGACTGTCAAGGTACAGCCAATATTTCGTAATCGACTCTGAAGAACAGTGACCGCATCACCGGTGCTGCCCGGTCCTAATATTGCAGTCCGGCTTGTCGTTGGTGCCGAACCGACAGTCTTGTCAGGCGAAGCCACAGATCCGGGGCTTGTCGCTCCGACTGCATTCGGTCCAGCCATGCCCGTCTGAGGTACGTAGCTGATACCTCTTGCACAGCCCCCAGCAGCAAAAACCGCAGCGCTAGCTAGTCCGCATGCAACTCCTCTACGTACGATTCGTGACCCTGGTTTTTCAATCCCTTGTTGCCTAGAAGTCATATTAAATCGCTCCTTTCATTAGTTGGTATTACTCTTTGATTGACTTGCATATTGCCTCCCTACGTTATTATTCTATCCTAAGGTCATTATCGGCACTGGAGAGACCTGGTATCTTTGGCATTTTGTCTGGGTTCTGAAGGTAGTTGTTCATACGTTCTACAACCTGGTTGGCATAAGTCGCTATTGAAGGATACTCCTTACCTGCTGCCATTTGCTTTTTATAGGGATTAACGCCCTTTTCTTTCCAGTGCTCGCCCGCGTACCAGGCTGTTGCTACATCAAACCAGATCTCATCTGTGGACGCCTGAGGATATTTCTTTTTGAATTTTTCGAAGAGCCGCTGCATATCTTTAGCGCCCTGCTCGTACTGAAATGCAGCTGGGGCTAAGTTTGCAGTCTTGTAGCCCCCACGACCGTTCTCACCCCATGTACTAGGCATGTACTGGAAGAGGCCGCTTGCCCCTATGTCATTCACTACGGTGGGATTGTTACCAGATTCCTGCGTAGAGACACTGTGCACGAACGCTTCAAGATGTACGTCGTGGGAGGTTGGGGGGGGGTTAGCGCTTTCCGCCCCATCTGAGCTGCCCCCATCCGTCGCGGGTGTAAGCGCTTCAGATCCGGAGCCTGGGTCCGCGACTACCGGGATAAACACTCCGGGGTCTGCTGTGCCAGCTCCGTCTGTAGACGTTTCGTTCGGCTTATCGACAACAATAATTGGCGCATTATCTGTTGATGTGACTGCAACTACTTGTGTTGGCGTAGGCACTGTCAGCACAGTCGTGTCACCACCGTCAGATTCAATAGGGGCAGCGGTGGTCGCTGTAGTTCCCTGTGATGATTCCGGCGGTGATGTGGTGACCGTTCCAGTATCTGTCGAAATGGGTGGTTGTACAATGCCCTCAACGGGGGCAGGTATGGCAAACGGTGAGCCAAAACCGTCCCACATTGTCACCGCAGGCAGACCAGTTGGAGTCTCTGGCTTTGCGCCATTTGTTTGTTCTGTTTGGGAGGGAACATTAGACTCTTTCGCAGCACTGCTCAGACTAGGCTCGGACGTACCGGGTGCATGGGTTACTCGTGCGTCAACCGTCCCAAATCGCGTGCCAACATATCTCAAACCGTCATCCTTATCCCATGAGTGAAATACCGTCGTGTATTTGTCATCCCAGTTCCCGTCCACCGACCAGTAGCCTTTTTTTGTAATCGCAAATATACGAGCTGTGTGTCGCCCAAAATTCCCATCATAGTACATGAGGTAATCGCCGATGCCGACTTTCCCGTTCATATGGTCGCCTGTCAGAAAATCTTTGGCGGAGTAGACCGCCGAACCAGGTTCCGCCTTCAGGGCATTAACAAGGTACTGCGTATACCACATTCTGCCGTTGGGCTGAACCCCTTGGAGTTTTGTGTCAAATGGCATCTTTAGAGCCAGATCACCCCCTGTGGCAGCCGCGACACACCACGGCCAGGCTTTGCCAGATTTTCCGTCCATAAACAACTTTGAAGGAGGACCTGCATTCGCACCAACTTCTTTGATTTTTAGAGCGAGCATATCCTTTGACCACTGGATGAATTCTTTGCGGTAAGCTTGTTTGGTAATTACCTGGCCAAGGCCAATTTCCGTTGTAGCACTAGCCACCGGGGTGGCTAGCTTTGTCTCGACATTGGCCGTAGTTGGCATGACTAACCCAGTTAGAGTCTTTACGGCTGTCGGCAGGGGGACTACACTCGGTTGCAAATCTGGACCCAGTGCCGCTGGCGCCGATGAGAATACCTCACTGGCTACAAGAGGTGCTGATACTGATAGCTCAGTGCCGGTCACTGATGACGCTAGCTCATGCTGGCCTGCTTCCAGCGGCAGGACTATAGCATCCTGTGGAGGAGCGAACCCAGCCAAAACCTCAATATTCCCCGCACCGCCGCTTAGGGTATCGAGCTTTCCCGGTTGTTGCGCAGCCTCGGAGCTAGTGGTCTGAGTCCCAGGGAACGACGACGCTACAGGAGAAGCGTCAAGAAGGGTTGTCTGTAGAGGTGCCCCGGCCGCTTGTTCTAAGGAGGCGGGGCTAGTACTGGGCTCATGAACAACGGTGGTTAAGGGTGGGAGCACAGCACCTGTGCCAAGAACAATTTCTGGAATAACAGGTGCTGCAGACGTACTCAAAATTGGTTCAATGGTGGCTCTTTCAAGTCCTAGCCCATTTGCAACAAGGCTTGAAATGACCCCAGCCGGACCAACAGTGCCTGTCACCGTAATTTCATCCGCCACTAACCCGACGTTATTGGTGTACAGCGCCGTCACGGCTACCTCTTGATCCTTGGGAGGATCGACAAGCTTCTCGGAAGCGGTTACTCCCAATACTATGGCTGCCGCACCACTTCCTGGGGTGGCTTTAGATACTACCGCATTACTTTCCAACGCAGGAGCTACCCCGCCTTCGTCTTCCGAACTTTTTTTGCCAAAAGACGGAGCCATTTGCACAACATTCACTGCGGGAAGCACGACATCCCTGTTTACAGTCGGTGGCAACAAGACTTTGTCAGTGACTGCAGCCGGTAGGGCAACAACGCTCGAAGTGGCGCGCACAACATCCCATGAAACCGACCCCTGTGCCTGAATCTGATTGCCGGAAGGCGGTATCATACCACCTGTGGTAAAAGAAACAATCAAGGCACCAGTTATAGCCAGGTTGACTTTGTCCGCTGATGTTGCAACACTACGGTCAACAATAACCCTGTCCAGGGGCAGCCCCGGTTGCTCCGGGAGGGCTAATAATACTGGCAGGTTTTTTTTGTTCATTGTATGTCCCCTATTAGTTTGACAATATGCTTTTTGTTTGTTTCCCTTATATTCGTATGTACTGTACAATCCTAGCCTGTATTTGTGGGAGCGGGTGAAGTGGCGGCGACATTGCCATACAGATCAACACCGCAAGTCACAGGCGTTAAATTTAGTGACTTACCATCCGCCGCGGGTGAAGCCGATGCGACAACAATCGAAACAATGTTTTGGGTGTCAGTCGCCGCACGACTGCCCAGTTGTTCGTACCTGTCATATTGGTTTTGTGCACCCACTAGTAAACTGCTCGAAACGCCATTAACAGGAGTTTTTAGAAGTGCACCAGCATGCAACTGGGCAGCCCGAACAATTGACTGCATATCTTGAATACAAACCTGTTCTTTTGTGTACGCTCCCGAAACAAGACCGGTCATTAGTAAGCCGATATGATTGTTCAGTCCCCAGGACTTAATGACCTCATCGGTCAATGGTTTACTGGTTTTATCGGTCGGCTTTTCTTTGTACTGCGATCCAAATGCCTGCCGTAATACATCTGGCTCATAGGTAAAGTCTGGAACAATTGCGATTTGCCTGCCGTCTTTGCTAAGATAAATGCCTTTCGCCGACAAGGAATAGCTACCTAGGCCACGCACAACCTGACCATTTTTTTGTACAGTTGCATTTGAAACTACTTCTCCAGGCGGCGTTTGCAAAAAACCCGCAAGGGGACCAGTTGCACACCATGCTTGCCCATAACTAATGCATTGCTGATTGATGTAATCCCCCGCAAATACCTTTCCACAGCCCAAGGCCGCTATAGTAACTACTGCAGCGGTTACAACGTTTTTGACCGAACCACGATTCCGTGGTTGATGATGCGGATTGGCTTCCACAAAAACGTATCGCCCCCCTATTGGATCGCTGCCACCAATCCCAAGGTACGCACGATCGACATCTCTAGTCACGTCGCAAGCCCCTCGCTACCGGTGAATTTATTGACGTCCAAATTATCATATCATAGCCTCCGCAACCCTTAATTCGGTGCCTGTAAACTTCCTGTACCGCAACCCTGTTGCGTCGGAATACCGATTTCCTTCCAGGTGTATTCTACATTTTGACCCGGGAGTTCGATTTTTTTGTCCGTTAGTTTGTTAACGGTAGCCTCGAGTTTCTTTTTGTACATCGCTATTCTGTCATCTGGTGAGCCCAATTCAACTGTGATGCTATCTGGTCTCGCTTTTGTGATAAAGTCCGTGTAGGCGTTACTTATCATAGTAGTCATACTACTCTCCCCATTCGCTTGCTTGTTCGCATACTGTTTGAGTAGTCCGCCAATGGTAGCCTGCGCAACAATCTCCTTAATTGCCTCGTCGCTCAGACCGGCATTATTGAGTGCCTGTTCTGGGCAGGCCTGCATCGCGGCACTTTCTTTGACTATTTCATTAATATCTGTCGCTACCGCTGCCTGGATGGCGTCCTTTGCGCCAGTATTCGAATTCGTTTTTAATATGGTCCCGTCATCAGTCGTAAATAATTGCAGATTTTCCGGCCCCCCCGGTTCGTCAAGAGCATTTGGTACACGCAGGAAGCATACCTGCATGGGACCAGTTTTAATTTTGATAGACACCTCCGTCGGTGATTTCGGTATGACGTCTGCAACAACGGTCGATACCGGGGCACTATTATAGCCATTCTTTGGCACCGCCAGGCTCTTCTCTGGGGAAGGACCGTTGACGGTCATGCCAAAACACGGATTGTAGATAACTGTGACCGGTTTGTCATTACCTCTGTTCCAAAAAAGTGTTGAGTCGGTTTTGCCAAGTATGTTGCCTTCCCAAAATTTTGAAAAACCTTGATTGTTCACATCTACCACCGCACTACCATTCAACCTCATAACAACCTCACCAATGACAGTGATAGGAACGGTGCTGGTTGCAGCTTCGTCGAGCTTTTCTACAGGTCCAAGAGTTGCCTCGGCCGCTGTTTTGCCCGCACAGGCCGCAACGACTCCTCTGCCATCGTGCAAACCCTCAAAGATACAGCCCCCATAGCCCTCCTCCATAATCTTTAGTCCACCAGCTAACGCTAATCCTGCCGCCAGAACACCCCTAATAACTCCTTTTGCGCTCATACAGGTAGACCCTCCCGTAATACGGTTACTATACTCATAATTTTCCCCCTTGAGGAATGCTGTGTACATCGCAGGAAGGAAAAGGACTGTCTGGGCGAAGCTGAACTGCGACAGCGACGTCTTGATTCGCTTGTACATATTGGGTCGTGTTTGGGCCATGAAATAACGACTGAGCAAATTTACCCAACCGCTGGAAAAGCTGCCGGCAGGCCGGCGCGTTGTTGGGAACCGCACAAGTTTTATCTAGGCTCACAACTTCTTGCGGCATGTACGGTACAAATGTAATCTCACTGCTTGGAGCTTGGAAAGCCGCCGATATGCCGAGACAGACAATTGAGGTAGGGCGAGCTGGGTTCAACAGTATCTGGGACGCAGTCGTATTGGGACAACCGTTACTGCCCGTTTTTTTCAACTGAATGAGTGCGGCCGCAGCTAAGTCGCTGGAAATAAGGGGCTCGTGGAGAAGCAGATTTTCCCCGGGGGCCATACCGACCGTGGGGAGCATTGGCTGCTCGGCTTCGATAACGCCAGACGCTCCAAGTGCATTTACAGCGCTCTCAATAACAGCGGCCGGCATGCCCGTGCCGCCACTATAATAGTCATAGAATGCATACGCACTAAAACCAACTACCAAAGAAAGAGAAAGCCCACCTGCTGCTACTTTACCCATATATATAGTTTTATACCATATTCGCTAGTAAGTAAACTCTTATGTAAGATATTATTTACAACATCTTCGCCTCTTTCTTGGATTGCCTATTACGTACCGACGCTGATCTTCTGTCATAAGAACCAAATCGCCTGACGCGTCTAACGGGCAGGATCCTAGCGTGTCCAGGGGTGTGTATTGCCAAAGCTTCCCGCCACCACTACGCCTCTATTGCTATGTCCAGACCGGTCTATCCATCTACCAATGGTTCGTGGTTTTCACTAGTTGCGCAGTAGCCTATAGACTCTCGGTTCCATCACATATACCACATAGCTGTATAAAACAAATTTACAAGCCCGCAAGTATGTAGTATAACAAACAGATATGCGCTGGAGAAGATTTGCAGCTGGAGCTACCTTGGTGGGTATTACTGCAGCAGGGATTGGCTATAAGTCTGTCTACGAACCGAATCAGCTACCTGATTTTCTATCGGTAAGCAGCCTTCCTTTTGAACCTCCCGAGCCACTAGAGGCGACCACATCGGCCGGAGGAGAGACGGGCTTATTATGTGCCGCCAACATCAACCCATGTACACAGAGCAATGCTCTGGGCGTAATGGCTACCAGTGCCGCCATAGTAAAAACCGCATTTCAAGATATTAGTCCGAGCTTTGTGTCAGCGCTCGTAGCAGTAGAGGATCAACGGTTTTTCGAAAATGACGGGTGCGATGTTCAGGCATTGGCGCGTGCCGCCAAAGATTTTGCGCTCAGTGGCTTCTCTCGCGTTGAGGGCGCTTCGGGAATCTCGAGGCAGCTCGTCAGTCACATCGACGCCTCACCGCGTCCCCAAGATAAAAAAACATTAGACGCAGTCAACAAAGAAGGCCTAGAGTGCCTGCAGGCCAAGCTAATGGAGAAAATGCTCATCGCAAAATTGGGCAGCAAACAATTAGCAAAACAAACCATTTTTGAGTCATATGCAAACATGATGTATTTTGGCCGCAACGCCACAGGCGTCGAAGCAGCAGCACAGCAGTACTTCGGAAAATCGGCCAATAAGCTAACCGTTCCTGAATCACTTGTTCTCGTTGGTACCCTCAATGAGCCATCAAATTTAGACGTAAATTACGGTTCTGAACTCATCAGCCCGCAAAAGAAAGTGCTATATTCAAATTTTGTGTCCGCGATTCAGGAACAGTTAGCCCAGAAATCAGATGCTGCTGGGCGACGTGATGTCGTACTCGGGGCGTTAGCCACGGCACTCGCAACGGGAAAGTTAACCCAGGGGGAAGCCGATAGCATCCGAACCTACGCAGGCTACATATACGAATCGGAGCGTGCTCAGGCCCGTTTTCGGACCGTTGTTACTGTGGCGTCCGACAATAACCCGGCACTCATATCACCAGCTCTCAGGGACTGGCTATTACGTCCTGAAAACTTTCCAGCAATGAAGCCCTTTAAACCCATCAGCCCCATCGGGGTGGGATTTAAGGGTGCGGACGCAATAAATGCTCGACCCTTCACCGATTTTGTTATCAATGACGCTCAAAGAGTCTTGTCACAAAGCTTGGGCAAACCAATCGATGCTCAAGGTGTATTGAGCGGTCGATATACAATTTACACCTCTCTCAACACTGCAGACCAAACTGCCCTTACCAAAGCAATCCTATCAAATACTCGCACAAAATCGATTAATGGCGCTGCTGTCAGCTTGGATAAAGACGGTAATATCGTAGCGATGGTAGGGAGCAAGGACTATTCGCGAGTAAAGGTAAATCTTGCTGCTGGCCTGCTGGGCGGGGGTGGCGGACGTGATGCGGGGTCTTCAAACAAGCCGTATGCACTTGCTGTCTCTATAGAAGAGGGCGTCAATCCGACAGCTCCAATAAAAATCCCCGCCAAGGTGCTTCTTGAGCAGAAAGACCAAAAGCCATGGATTGTCGAGGGCCATACAGGCTGTGGGGCATTCAAAAAAGACCCACCATGCAATATGACCCCATCACAAGCGGTTGCTGTTTCATCTAATACATGGGCTGCAGATGTCGTAAAACAGTATGGCATCGCTCCAATCGTTCAAAAAATGAACGCATTGGGCATGCAAGTACCGTCCCCCTACTACCCTTCACTCATTCTTGGCGCAACCGCCATGTCCCCGCTCCAAGAAGCTGTCGGTATGCGCGGTATGGTTGTCGGCGACGGTACCGCACTGTTTTATGGTGATAAGGCCTGGTCGGCTATCACACGTATTGTCGATAACAGCTCGGGCGGTCGTGTCATCTATGAACGACCGGTTCCCACACCGAAAGTTGTGTTTTCGGCAGATATAGCACGAGCGGTAACACAAGCCCTGAAGGTGGCCGTCAGTCAGCCATACGGTACCGCCTATAGAAAGCTTGTGTCCCCGGCTGGGCCCAACAGTATTGCGGGCAAAACCGGCACCGCCGATGCAGGGATTGGCGAAAAAGACATTTGGTTTACGGGAAGCGTATGCGATGCAAACCCTTCACTTGGCCGAACGTTTTCGTTCTGGGGAGGACACGCCGACGCAGAGCGAAGTTTTGACCCCAGACTCGTAGGAGGTGACCAGGCAATCATCGCCAGCCAGTACCTAAAAAACCGCCCCCACACCAACGCCCCCTGCGACATCGCTCAGTAAATACACGTAAAAAATAACGAAAGGCGAGCTGGGCGCAGATGAGTCAACGATTGCGCAGATCATGACAGGGTCCACCCACGATCCAAGGACAACAAAGGCGAGACGAACGTTGACGTGACTTTAGTCTGAGCCAATCATGATCTGACGCGTGTCCTCAACCCCTACATCAAAGTCCGCCGACGATAAGATTACGACCGTAACGCCTGGCTTTGAGTGGTTCTGTAAGATTGTGTCTCGGCTTCTTGAGGTGCCTACTTGAACACTATTTACGCAGCGCTACGATACTACCTGCTGCTCCAGCAATACTACCCAGCACCAGTAAAAGCTGCATATCAGTTGCTTTAGTGAGCTCACCCAAGCTTGTCATAGGTCTTATCGTACTGGCTGGATCTTTACTTATTATAGAGTTTATTGCCCCATCCACAGGCCCCCAAGTATAGCTGATTATATCCTTCTGATCCCCGATGAAATGCATTACAGCAGTTCCAACAGATTGATCAGTTCGGTTTCTAGCTCGTTCAGCTGCATCGTAAGTCTCAACTGCACCTAAGCCAAAAGCAAATACCCCCGCCAAGCTCACTCCAAATCCTGCAATGTTCCATGCTTGATTTCTTGCCATTGTATCCTCCTTAACTATTCTTTTATTATTTATACAGCATACTACTTTGTGTGCTATAGCAATAAAATTATAAAAATTTTACAACAAATTTAGCTTGTTTTACATAGTGCAACTAGGTCAGTCCCATCACCGCCATGAGCTTGCGTTGCTATACGTTTTACCAGCGTGCTTGGGTCGAGACGCAGCACTGCTGTCTGTCCAACACCCTGTTCGAATGTATTGAGATTCGCTCCAGCAGTAGGCGTTTCCATGACTTTTTTACGAGTCCACGCTCGCACCAATACCTCAACCGTCATACCGCTTTATTATTTGCTTGCTATGCAGGCGGCTGTAAGCTTAGCTTCCGAACTATCTGCTTGTGTGACATAAACTTCAACGGTATTAGTCTTGTCGATTGACAAGACAGCGGTTTGACCCTTGCCTTCAACGAAATTGAAATTCGTGGTATCTGTTGGCTGCGCCATCACGGTCTCTCCATCAAGCAACGCCGCTACCGCCGTTTTTGATACATCAGCCCGGGGAACTGATCGCCCCCGTAAAACCTGTAGGCCCGCTATAGGAACTCTGCCATTGTCAACGCTCGCCGCCACCACAATCCGCGCAACCGATTCCCCGTCTGCCGTGGTAGCAGAAAATTCAGCAAAAGGTCTCGAGGAGTCTACTTTTCCCTCGGCCACCTTTTTCGGGACACCCGCAGTGCACGTTATGGGGTGGGTCTCGTAAGCCGAGTTATCCCAAACATTATATCCAGCATATGCCAGTACACCCGCTGCTGCTATCCTAACTAAATCGCGTGGTGATACTAGTTCCTTCAAGAGTCCGGCTACTTTATTTGGCCCCGCCATAATTATGTATCTCCTATTTATCTATGGTTGCACGCACTTCTAATGTTAATGGGTTCGCGTCTTCTGTAACCGGTAAGAAGTGCATTGTCACTCCCCTCCCTGGAATTGCGACTGGACTTACCTTACCCTGTACTGGCTGAAAAACATTTGCCACACCACAGCCGCCCGCAAATACTTCCTCTGGTTTTTGCAACATAGCTGCTGCGTCTAACGGTAGTGGCTTGTCCTGGCAAATATGTAATCCATCTTTCAAACTTTTTAATCCGATGGGCACCGCTTGCATACCACCCGGTAATGCTACTAGTACTGACTGTACCCCGTCTGGACCTTCTATGGTAATCTCTGTGGCTCTGTCTGCACCTGGGGTAACAGTACGATATGGCTCCGTCGCAGACGCATTATCCCTCACGAAATTACTGATTGCCAATGTAACAGTGCCTGCAAGAAATGCACCTGCGATAAAAGGAACAATTTGAGCTAAACCTGGCCGCTCTAATCCCGCTTCACGTACCGGACTGCTCATTCCATTATGACGTACTGGCATAATTAATCTCTTTTCTCATTACCATGAAAACCCTCTTGCTGGTATTGAGTCAAATAATACCCCTGCGTTGCAACTAATGCAAGTACATTGTACATATAGCTACAGTGCAGGCTTCAATTTCCGGAGCAAATACTGATGCTCTCGTGGGCGCTTGGCTATAGTTGCTCCAACCTGCTATACGACAATACCACCGCCGACTACACGACTGTTGTCGTATAGGACGGCTGACTGGCCGGGAGTGATGGCGCGAACAGGGCTATCCAGGTGAAGTTCGCCTCTGTTGTTTTGGGCATCCCAGGTGAAACGGGCCGGAATGAGCTCGGCGCGGTAGCGCGTACGCACAGAGTACGTTTTTCCTTCTTTTGGTACGTCGTTGATCCAGTGCAGTTCAGCAAGCCGGAGGCTATCGCGCCAAAGACTTGAGTCTTGGATGTCGGTTGTGACGTACACTTCGTTTTTCGCCATGTCTTTGCCTGTGACATAGTACGGTAGCCCGCCGCCCACGCCGAGCCCTTGGCGCTGGCCAATTGTGTAGAATATGGCTCCGTCATGTTCGCCAATCCGTACCCCATTTTGGTCTACGATATCGCCATGGGGCTGTTCGCCGAGTTCATGGATAAGAAAATCTTTTATCCCCACCTTACCTATAAAACAAATGCCCTGGCTGTCTTTTTTGCTGGCTGTGGCTAGACCACGTTTTTCCGCTTCGGCGCGCACCTCAGCCTTGGTCGCAAAATCCCCAATAGGCATAAGGCTATGCTTGAGTGCATCTTCGGTTACGCGGTAGAGGAAATACGTTTGGTCTTTCTCGCGGTTGGCAGCGATGTGCAGTGACGCGGAGGTTGGTAGTTGAGTGTCTGGAATTTGGAATTTAGAATTTAGAATTTGTTTGGTATTTGATATTTGTGATTTGGAATTTGCCGAATTATGAATAATTCGGCTGTAGTGTCCGGTGGCAATCAGGTCTGCGCCATCGGCTAGGGCAGCCTCGAGAAAAAGCTTAAACTTGACCTCTTGGTTACACATAATATCTGGGTTTGGCGTAATGCCACGGCGATAGCCGTCAAGCATATAGTCAACTACTCGCTGACGATATTCGGTCTCGAAATCGTAGAGCTTGAAGGGAATGTCGAGCTGCACCGCCACCCGCTTCGCATCCTGATAGTCCTCTTTCCATGGGCAAAGCATGCCAGGCAAGTCTTTACTCCAGTTTTTCATATAGACTCCCGTGACGTCGTAGCCCTGCTCTTTCAAGAGCGCCGCCGTTACAGAACTATCCACCCCGCCGCTCATCCCAACAAATACTTTCATGGGAATAA
>JBGAWL010000020.1:0-17802 GCA_044227625.1 Saccharimonadales bacterium (SeqCode)
CATTGCCATTTGTCAAACATTCTCGTCACGCAATCAGCGCAAAAGAAATTTCAAGTAAGCCGGTCGTTTGCACTCTCCCCGGCGGTTTTCTCTCATTTTGTCCGTACAAAATGAGCCGCCTAGCAGGTGCGGGAACCTGCGTGAAGTGAGAGGGTTGGTGATACTGTAGAGATTAGTGAAAACACAGACGATAGTGTAGACGTATGGATGCTGAAACTAATTCAGCATGACGGAACTAGCGAAGCGCATGGATTCCCGTCTGAGCGGAAACGACAGGCGTAACCGAAGAACTCTAGCGAGTGGTAGTTTTTGTGGGGGTTGTCGTCGCTGGCGTCTTCGTGCTGGCTTCTGGTGCCTTGTTTTCTGTGGTTGTGCCGTTGGTGTTGATGATAGGCGCAATGTTTATAAGCTGGTTGTTGGACTCACGGTATATAATGGCACGCTTGGGGAATATAACCAGGTAGTCGCCCTTCTCAACATTTTTATAAAACTCGGCATTAGCTGTTTTTAACTTCGCCGGATCTTCCACGCGGGCTACCGTAGGAGCTTCTGCTTCGTCTACCCGCAGGATTTTCTTAAGCTCGCCTAAAACGCGCTGTGTTTCTGCGCTGTTTTGCGCTTTTTGCGCTTGCGCTGGGTTACTCTTTACATCTTGGTATTTGCCGTAAAAAATAACTGTCCCAACCACACCCAGTAACGCCATCAGTGCAAGCACCGCAAACAACAGCTTATTATTCTTCACTTTACTTGGAACGCGCAAACGACCTCTGTTCTGCTTCACTTCATTTACTGGGTTTGTATCAACATCAATCTTTGCCATGTGTCCCTCACTTTTCTTATGCTTACCCATTAGTATAGTGAAGAAAGCATGCGTAGTCTAGGCTTAGCGACTCGTCGTAAAGGTTTGCTCGGCTTTCATGTAGTCTATATCCATGGTTCGAGCGGTTGTGCCCGCAGATTTAATCATGAGATGCCCAAACCCAAGCGCACGAGTAGTGCCTGTCGGAATATTCGTGGCGATTGTACCAGCATTTGCGCCATTTATATAGAACGTTGCCGATGTGCCCGCAGCGTTCACTTCAACCCGAAGCTTATACCACGTCGCTGCGGCGACTGCAGTTGTGGTGGTTGTCCAGCTGCGCGCAGAGTTGCTAGCTGTTCTAATTTGCCAGTTTGGGCTTGCGGCAGAACCCGTTGAAACGCCACCTTCATCGTACACAAACGAAACTGCGTCCACTTGGTTTGCCGCCGTGGCTGTATCGAATAAGCCAATAACTAGTTGGTATCTCTCTGTTCCTGTAGATAGTGTGGCAATGTTCACCGCCGTCTCGTACGACATGGCTCCCCCGCCCAGTGCAAAGGCAGTTAGGTTTGAGGCAAAAGCCGTGCGACCTGTGGTAGTCGTACCCGTGGTAGAACGGAATATACCTGGACGGTTCGCGGCAACGTTTGCACTTGCCGACGTGGCTGCGCCCGTTCCGCTGTTTGTGGCGTATACGTCTTGGCCGGTTGTCGTAGGACTTCCTGTAAATTCGCTGAAGAAATAGTACGTTGCTGCCGTGTCGTTCTGGCTTGCCGGCGCACTAATACAATCTTTCCAGGTGCTAGCTTCGTAGCAGCGGAATTTAGCCAGCGAAGTATTGTAATATATAGCGCCATTGGTGGCGAGCACGTTGCCTTCGGTAGTGATAGAATCGAGGACCAATGCAGCGCCGGTCG
Organism: Saccharimonadales bacterium (SeqCode); assembly: GCA_044227625.1. Lineage (GTDB taxonomy): Bacteria > Patescibacteriota > Saccharimonadia > Saccharimonadales > UBA4665 > JAGXIT01. The sequence goes on from JBGAWL010000020.1 coordinate 1,720, forward strand.
CTATAGCACTCCCCGTGTCACCAATATAGATGTTGCCCGCATTCGACACCTCAAATGCCACAACACCTGCGTCTTGGACCATAAATTCACCTGTTGAATCGAGATTAACGGTCAGGTTATTTGCGCCGAGGCTAATCGTGGTTGAGGCGTCTAGGCTGAGTGTGTCGCTAAGTTCTGTGAAGTTCAGGCCATCCGGCGAAATATCTGCTCCAGCAATAGTGCCGTCCGTTATTTCTCCGGTTTCTATGGTCTGGCCAAGTTTCGTGACATTTGAGCTCAGAGCGGCGTCGGCAACAGAGCCAGAGCCACTGATGGTGAGCGCTCCGTTTACATTTGCATCTGTTAACTCTCCGGTAAACGTCAGGGAGTTAAGGTCAAATGTTCCGCTGGTGATGGTGCCTGTGTTATCACCGTCGAAGACGTATGACTCCACAACCGCCTCACTCAGAACAGTGTCATTATCTGCTGCGCATGCCCACACGTCTGTAGTTTCGTTCCACTTCAGAATCTGTGTGTCTGAGCACCCCTGAAGCAAACCGATACCCGAAGCTAGCACTTCTATACCAGAGCCCGAGGAAGTGGTTGAAGATAGGCCATTTGCCGAAGCGGCGACTCGTACTGTTATGTCATCGGCATTTACGGTTATGCCATTGCCCGCCCCAATGTTCAGCGTGGTCGTACCGCCCAGCGCAACTGAGCCGCCGTTTGCGAGGCCGCTACCCGCCGAAACGGTCAGGCTTGAGTTTGCAAGGTCAGCATTTGCCACCGTACCGTCAAAAATATCGCCGCTCACAATGGTGCCGTCGGTGATTTCGCTACTGTCTATACTCGCGCCAAAGTCGTTCGCTAGGTTGAGTGTGACCGTGCCGCCAAGCGAAACTGCGCCACCACCGGTCAAACCCGTCCCCGCGCTAACCGTTAAGTTGGAATTTGCGAGTTTGGTATTTGCGATGGTGCTATCGGCAATATCGACATTCTGAATGGTGCCGTCGACAATTTCACCTGACACAATGTCGGTACCGAGTGTCGCAGCTATGGTGATGGTGTCGGTCGCGCCGTTGCTGGTGATGGCCACGCCGCTGCCGTTCGCCAGGGTAAGCGTATCTGTTGTGGTGTCGGCGCTTGGGTTATTTGTATCTGGCGTAGCAATGGTTTGGAAAATATTTTGCAGCTCGTTGGTGGTGGAGCCATCGACTTCGCTCGTCAGGTAGCCGTTGTTGTTGGCGTAGGCATCGACTTGGGCTTCGTTGAGCACAGTGTCGACATCCACTGCACATGCCCAGGCGCTGCCATTCCACTTCATGATGTCGTTGGTTGAACAGCCATTTTGGGCAATGTTACTAAACTGGATGGTAGCACTAGCGAGGTCAGTACCAGTGACGGTACCGTTCGTTATTTCGCTGGACTCGATTGTTTGCCCGAGTTTCGTGACCGTGGCGCTCAGTGCAGCATCGTCAACCGAGCCAGCAGAACTGATGGTGAGCGCGTCGGCTACGTTTGTGTCGCCCAAAGTTCCGGTATAGCTGAGGCTGCTGAGCGCCAACGTGCCGCTGCTAAGTGTACCCGTGTTGTCAGCGTCGAATATATAGCTTTCGACCGTAGCTTCGCTGAGAATGGTGTCGTTATCGGCACCGCAGACCCAGGCCGACCCGTTGAATTTGACCACTTCGCCACTGTTACACGAGTTGCTGGCAAGTTTGGAGAATGTGAGCGTGGCATCGTCAATTTCGGCATTGCTAATAGAGGTACCCAGTGTCGCGGCAATGGTAATGGTGTCGGTCGCGCCGTTGCTCGTGATGGCAACACCGCTGCCATTCGCAAGCGTCAGTGTATCGTTAGTAGTGTCTGCCGATGGATTGTTCGCGTCCGGAGTGGCAATGGTACCGAAGAGGTTTTGTAGTTCGTTCGTGGTAGAGCCGTCGACCTCGCTCGTGAGGTAGCCGTTGTTGCTGACGTAGGTGTCGACTTGAGCTTCGCTAAGCTGGGTGTCTGTGTCGTCACCGCACGCCCACACACCCGCAACACGCTTCACGATTTTGCCGTCTATGCAGCTAAGAGCCGCGAGTGCATCGGTATTGTCGAGGTACGTGGCTAGGTTAATGTTCGTCGGGCTGCCAAGACCGGTTATGGTGAGGGTGTTGCTGCTGAGGTTCAGGTCTTGTAGCTCGTTTGATGTTGAACCATCGACCTCGCTGGTGAGGTAGCCGTTGTTGCTGACGTAGGTGTCAACCTGACCTTCTGTTAGTACCGTGTCAACATCTGCCGCACAAGCCCAGGCGCTGCCGTTCCATTTGGCGATTTGCGTGTTGGAGCAGCTCAGGCTTGCCAGAACATCGGTGTTGTCGAGGTAACCGCTAAGGTCAACCGTTGTGCCGTCACCGCTTAGGCTAAGGGTATCACCGGTTTTTGATAAATCCTGAATTTCATTGGTGGTGGAGCCATCAACCTCGCTCGTGAGATAGCCGTTGTTACTCGCGTACGCGTCGACTTGGGCTTCGTTAAGCACCGTGTCTACATCTGCCGCGCACGCCCACGATGAACTGTTCCACTTGGCAATTTGGTTATTTGAACAAGACAGAGAGGCAAGTACGTCGGTGTTGTCTAGGTACGGTGTAAGGTCTACGGTACTGGCGTTACCCGTGATTGATACCGTATTGCCGGTGCGCGAAATGGCCTGGGCGTCGGTGTTGTCTAGCAGATTGCTGAGGTCTTGTGTGTTACCGCCAGAAATGCTCAGCACGTGCGTGCCGGTGTTGTAGCTAAGCGTTTGACTATCGGTGTTATCGAGGTAGCCAGCCAGTGAAACGCTGTTGCCGTTTAGTATGCTGAGATTGTCGGAGGCTAGGCTCAAGGTTTGAGCATCAGTGTCCGTATCAACATCTGCCGCACACGCCCAGGCACTGCCGTTCCACTTGGCAATTTGGTTGGTGCTACAGCTGAGGCCTGCGAGCACATCCGTGTTAATGCTGGCAATATCTACACCTGTGCCGCCTGAAATATTCAAAGTTGTGCCTGTGAGGCTCAGGTTTTGACTGTCGGTGTTGATGGGTGCGAGATCTATGCTATTGCCACCCGACACCGTAAGTGTTGTACCAGCGAGGCCAAGTGTCTGGGAATCGGTGTTATCCAGGTAACTGGCTAGGTCGACCGTGCTAGCGTTGCCAGTAATACTCAGGGTGTTTCCGGTCTTGGATATAGCCTGCGCGTCGGTATTGTCCAGGTACGGGCTGAGGTCAATCGTGCTTGCACTACCGGTAATCGAAATCGTGTTCCCCGTGCGAGAGATAGCCTGAGCGTCGGTGTTATCGAGCAGGCTTCCCAGGTCGGCGGTATTGCCACTGGATATAGTAAGGATATGGGTGCCGCCATTCCAGCTGAGGGTTTGCAGCTCATTGCTAGTGCTACCGTCGACTTCGCTGGTGAGGTAGCCGTTGTTTGCGACCCATGCGTCAACCTGAGATTCGTTGGTGGTCGTGTCGTTATCTGCCGCACAGGCCCAGGCAGAACCATTCCATTTGGCAATTTGCCCTGCTCCACAAGCTAAACTGGCAAGTACATCGGTGTTGTCGAGGTACGCGGCCAGGTTAACTGAACCACCATTTACCAGAGAGAGCGTGTTGCCACCAAGTGAAAGTGCCTGGTTATCGGTGTTATCGAGGTAACCAGCCAGTGAGACGCTGTTGCCATTAAGAATGCTTAAGTTGTTGCCGGCTAGGGTGAGAGTTTGAGCATCCGAACTAGCCGCCGGTGAGGCGCAGCCCCATGCACTGCCGTTCCACTGCACGACCTGGCCCGCGCTACAGCTTAAGCCTGCTAAAACGTCGGTGTTTATGCTAGCGATATCTACGCCTGCGCCACCAGATATGTTTAGTGTCGTCCCGCTGAGGCTTAGATTTTGACTATCGGTGTTGATGGGCGCAAGGTTTATACTGTTGCCACCAGAAATTGTTATGGTTGAGCCAGCCAAACTGAGTATCTGCGCGTCGGTGTTGTCGAGGTAACTTGCAAGGTCTACGGTGGTCGCACTGCCCTCCAGCCCGAGTGTATTGCCAGATTTCGTCAGTGTCTGCTCTCCGGCCGTTACAAGACTGCCGAGGTCAACGGTATTGCCATTTGAAATAGTCAGGAGATGCAGCTGTTCGTTCCATGACAGGGTTTGGCCATTTGTCCCACCTCCAGATACTTGCAGATACGAGCCAAGCTGGCCGCTCGCCTGAAGCTGCTGAAGGCCGGTTGCAACGGTAAGCGCACTTTGTTTTTGTTGTTCAGAAGAAAGACGCGCATCACCCTGCCCGAGCCGACGAAGATTTGAGACCGGGCTACCAAAGTCTGGGAAAAACGTAAACAGTATAAAGAAAACTATGATGGCAGTCGGTACCATGCGGGTAAAAATATACCGCCAGCCATATTCGACGCGTGTAGCTTTTGTATCTGGTGGAGTATATTCCTGCATGCGAGTTTTACTTGAATGTGTGTGTTAGCAAATGCTGTAAAAAATTATACGCTTATGGCTATTTTATGCAACAAAAAAACAGAGGTAAATTGTAGTGTAATTTACACTGTTATTAAGAACCTAGGTTTTGGTCGCGAAATCTGTTCGCAACAATGTCATTGAAACTTTGACTGATTCGTTGGGTTGAAGAACGGGTGGCTCTTGCTGCTGCTCGGCATCACCACACATACTCGGCTCGACACAGACGAAAGCTTCGGGTTTATTAGTCCAGAGCGCATAGACCGACATGTCGTTTCCTGTCACAACCCATGTATGTAAACCGTCCGAATACGATGCTCTGCCGTCTTCCGTTGGAACAAAAATTGTGTCATCAAGTTCCTGTGCCGATGGCCGCGAGCCCAGCACAGAGAAGGTACCATCTAAGGCATTTTTCCCTTCGGAGACAGGCAAGTAGGGATGAAAGGCAGGTGCAGTAATGAATGGCTTATCACCCTTGTTCATTATCGTGGCAGTAGCAGTAAAACCGTACGCACTTGTGCCATCTTCATTATTGATGGCAACAGGCTCGTAACGCAACGTGATGCTGCAGCCGTCATATTCTTCGGGTAAACCGGGATCCTGAAGCCGTGGATTGTCGAGCCACAACATAATACCGTTGGGGTCGTCGGGCGTATCTACGTGTTCCCAGGTTAGCCTGCGAGCAAAACCATGCTGTTCCATACCCTGCTGAACTGCAGGACCAAATGGCATGCAAAAAAATACCGCTCCCCTATCTTTGCCGTCAAGGTCTTGGCGCGGAAAAAGGATATCCGTACTGTCTGGTGCGGTGAGACTGTTTAGATACCCCCCTTGCAAGTCAATGCTTGCTTGCACTCCTTCGGGAGAAATTTTTTCAATAATTCCCGATTTTGCAGCAAATTCGCCTATCATATTGCCTTGTTACTCTCGTTTATAAACAACACTATACCATTGCGCCCCAGATAGGTTCAAGGGCAGTCCCAGCAATCTGCTACTTGGCAAATTCGATGGCGCGAGTTTCACGGATAACGTTCACCTTGATGGTGCCTGGGTAGTTCATGCTGCTTTCGATTTTGGTAGCAATGTCGCGGGCAAGGCGAATGGCGCTGAGGTCGTCAATTTGCTGTGGCTTTACAAACACACGGACTTCGCGGCCGGCGCTGATGGCGTAGGATTTCTCTATGCCATTAAAGCCATTGGCAATGTTCTCCAGCTCTTTCATGCGCTCGGCAAAGTTTTCTGCCGAAATATTGCGCGCACCCGGACGGGCGGCAGATACTGCGTCACAGACACGTACGATTACCGCCTCCAGGCTCGTCGCCTCCATGTCGTCGTGATGCTGTTCGGCGGCGAGTGCAACTTCTTCTGGAGCACCATACTTGCGTAACATTTCGCCAGATATATGGTGGTGCTTGCCTTCCATTTTGTGGGTAAGTGCCTTACCGACGTCGTGGAACAGCGTCGCATACTTTGTGGTGGTCACATTGGCGCCAAGCTCTTCGGCGAGCATGCCGGCCATATGTGCCATTTCGGTTGAGTGCTTGAGGACGTTTTGACCGTAACTGGTGCGGAACCGCAGCTCTCCCAGCATGTGCAGCAGCTCTTTTGGCACACCTATAACACCAACTTCGCGGGCAGCGTCTTCACCGGCGCGGACAACGTCTTTTTCAACGTTTTTCTGAGCTTTTTCGACGACTTCTTCTATACGCCCTGGGTGAACCCTGCCGTCTTTAAGAAGCAGTTCAAGTGCCTGGCGTGCCACCTCGCGGCGTACAGGGTCAAAGCAGCTGAGGACAATGTAGCCTGGGGTGTCATCGACCATTATGTCGACGCCTGTTGCCTTCTGTAGCGCCTGGATGTTGCGACCTTCTTTGCCGATAATCCGGCCCTTCATTTCCTCGTCTTCTAGCTTCACGCTCGTCAGGGTACGCTCGGCCGTTACCTCACTCGCCATACGTTCCATGGCGGTGACCAGCAGCAGACCTGCTGACTCCTCGGCGTTGTCACGGGCTTCGTTTTGCAGCTTGGCAACAAGTCCGGTCAGGTCATTGCGTATGTCGCGCTCGGTCATCTGCATGAGCTTTTCGGCTGCATCGGCCTTGCTGAGCTTGGCAATCTTCTCGAGCTTTTCCTGCTGTTTTACGCGAATATCACGAATCTCGTTTTTGAGCGACTCTACTTCGTCCTCACCAGTGCGCAGTTTTTCACTGCGCTTGTCGAGTTCGTCGAGTTTTTTGTCGAGCGTCGTCTCACGCTGGACCAGTCGGTTTTCGAGGTCTTTCAGTTCGTTGCGGCGCGTTTGTTCTTCTTTGCGCGCCTGGTCGGCGACTTTGCGAGCGTCTTCACGTGCTTCATCGACAAGCTTGTCGGCTTCTTTTTTCGCCTTTGCCAACTCCTTGGCCGCCTTGTCATCTGCCTCGGCAGATTTCTTTTTACTGAGGTATGTGCTGCTGCCATAGCCAAGGCCAAGCCCTGCTACCGCGAGCAAAATGGTAATTGGATCCATGATCTCCCTTTCGTTCGGCCGGGCTTTACACGCAGCAATCGCTATCACTTCTCTAGCTACGACGTATCAACCCACCAAATTTCAACATAAAATTAACAATAGGTGGCTTCTCCCGAAAACTCCTTGAGATGCCTTCCTAAATAATACGCCGGTTCATTGTGTCGCGTCAATTACTGCATAACCGCATATGCAACAGCACGCTGTTTCAATGTGAAGGTCTCAGGAACCTGGTCGCCAGAGCAAGTAATCAGATTTAACCCGGGTTTAGCAGTATTTTCAGACACAAGGAGCTTGCCCATATTTACCTTATCTACATCTAATACTTCTGTCCGAACGACTTTGTATGTATATGTCTGTCCGTCACCCCGCTTGACAATAATGTCATCGCCTGGGTTAAGTTGCATCAGGTCATGAAAAATACCGTGAGTTTTACCAATACCGGAATGCCCATCGACAAGCATTGCGCCGTTCTCGCCCGGTCGGGACGAGGCATTGTACCAACCAGCGTCGTGGATGTTGTAAGGCGATTTCAGCTCATTCTTCCGAGTTACATCCATGGGCAACACCCTGCTGTGGACATTCAACTTCGGTATATCAATGTAGCGAGGATTTAGTGGAGATACGCTGTGGTTCTGAAGTGCTGCAACGGATGGCTTATCCACTGATGGTGCGCCATTATCTTGCTCGGTTGTGGCACCCTGAACCTCAGCCTTCTTCTGGAGCGTCTTTACCTGGACAGCAACCTGCTTATTTGCACTGAGTCCAGCGAGGCTAACGTATAATCCAAGGCCAAATACTAAAGTAGCTGCACAGTACATCAATACCTGTTTACGAAATAGCCGTTTTAAGATTTTACGATTCCTAGCTCTCGAGCGTTTTGTTGCGAACACATCTTTTCGAGGCTGGATTGTCGCACCTGGCTGGGCTCCATGATGCCTGACGTGCTTTGGTTTGAGGTCCATGTACTGCCTGATAGGAGGTGCCTTTGCCGTCTTTTGCAAAATAGTACTTTGCTGTCGAGGCTGTCTTCTGACTATTGCAATGTCTTGGATGGTCCGCGACTGCACTGGTCGCGGCACATAGGAAACACTACGGCGCTTGTACCGTAGTGTCCCTGCAAAAACCTGATTGTCGAGCGTCAAGCGCGCTTGCGACATTTGTCATCCCTTTTCGTTTTTATTTACGTCGGCAAGCGTGTACCCTTGCATGGGCTGGTCGAGTCTTGCGAGCCATAGCGACCAATACTGCTGCAGCGCCTGCTGTTGCTCCAAGTGTAAGAAGCGGGTTAGCGGATAGTAGCGCAAATCCCGTGTCCGGCGCAGTAGGTTGATTTTGCACTGTGAGCACTACATCGTTACCGTCGCCACCCTTATATGAAATCTTGAAAACCACACCATTCTGTTCGAATGTAGCACCCTCTGGCAGACCTTTAAACGTACCATCTACTGCTTGACTGCCTGCGACTTCAATGATGCTAAATGTCTGACCCTGTTTCGGGGTATAGCCATTGAATCGACTCGTTGTGATGGTCGCATCTGCTCCAAAAGATGTAGTGGCATAGGTTAGTATTGTATTCGTAACTTTTATTTGGTCGTATCCAGTACACGGGTCTGTTCCGCCAAGTTCGAATGAGTAATCCCCGCTTAAGGTAAGCCTGTCTGTCGTAAGACAACCTGGGCTCATACCTGGCGCGACAACAGCACCCTTTGCCACGTATAGGCCATTCGCAATTGTTCCCACGCCTTTTAGAATACCCCCGCTATACACCGTTATGCTTGATCTTTTGCTTCCTTCCGCCATTGTGACCGTTTCATTCTTTGCAACCTGAACATATTCTGTGCCCTTATCACCAGTTATCTCTGTGCTTTTAACAGGGAACGTAATTTCCGTGGAGCCCACTTTAAGAACACCGTTTGAGCCAATGGTAAACACAATGTTAGATGGTGTATCTATTGTGCCAGTAAATTGGACGGTAACATTTTCGGGAACGTACACTTCAAGAGGTACAGCTAGAGTCATTGCCCCTGAAAGCGTATAGGTTACGTTCGCATACTTCATGCAAGTGTATTGCTGGTCGCCCGTGCCGTATTCGGTACATTTTGATTCGAAAGTCAATCCTGGGCTGTATGAACTAGCCGACGTTGCTGTGGTAACAGGAAAGTCTAATGTCTTATCAGAACCAGAGTTACTAATTCTAGTACTAGAGCCCTTTACCATACTCAATCCTCCAATTGTTGCGGTATCTGGGAGCTCAAGATATGCAGATTCCGTGAGTATAATTTGACCCGTGACGTTATACCCGCCTTGTGCAATGAAATTGTATGTCCTTATATCTACATCACCTAGTCCCTCAAGTTTGGGCTGTGTTCCGCTTGCCACAGAAAGGCTGATGCCCAGTGTTGGTCCAGTTGTAGCTGGTATAGTTTCTATAAAGCCTCCGTCAACAAGTTTTAAGGCTGTTACATCTAGGTTATATAGCGAGGTGCTGCCACCAGTCGCTTTTGTACGGAAACCACCCAGAGCCACCGTAAGGTCATTGTCCACGGCTGCAGTTGTTGCGTTATTCGCAAAAGCTGCCCTGTCTATCTCAACAATGTCACCCTCAAGTGGTGTGCTACCCGCACAGTTAGACCAGTTGGCGACCGTGCTAAATTTATTGTCAGCGCCAGTACCAGTCCAGGTACAGGTTTGCACGGCGGCGTGGGCGACACCAGTAAAGCCCATGGTAAGTAGCGAAGACAGTGAGAGCACTGCCGCACTTGTGCCCGAAATAATTCGCTTAAAACGATTCATTGAGTTTCCTTTTTGTTGTTTTATTTTGTATTCCTAGCTATGTATATACTACATACCTAACCGAAACGCAAGCACTTTGACGCATTTGTGTGGAAAAAATGCCGTCTTATTTCTTTTGGGGGGTTATGTGTACGGGTGCGCCGTAGTGTGGCACGGCTACACGGTCATTTTCACCGTGGATTAGCCTTTGCACCCCTGTTTCAATCCACCCGGGATCTTGGGCGGCCACGATGGGAACCCCGAGCCCTTGCGCTAGTGCGTTCGCAACCGTAAGGCCTATTCGAAGTCCCGTAAAACTACCCGGCCCCTGAAACACCACTATGCCCTTAATGTCATGCCAATCTTTACCTTGGCCGTCTAGCATGGTCTTCACCCTAGCGTGAATTGTCTCTGCCAGCTGCCGGTGTGCTGTCCATGTTTCGTAAGCCAGTTTGGTTGCTTCACTAAACAGTCCAATCTCTGCGTCTGGGTTGTCTGTGCGGAGCGTCAGGATAATCATGCGTTAATTCCTTCTAGCAAGTACATGAGCTCATGAGGGTAGGTACAGTGTATGTCGCGCCTGTCCTCACCAGCCTGGAAAAAATGTATCCTCAACCTCTCGTTCGGCAAAACCTTGTCAACTATGTCGCCCCATTCTACCACTACAACTGCGCCTTGAACCCCGACATACTCGCGCAACTCTTCCGCAACGACACCAGCGTCGTGCAACCGGTAGAAGTCAAAGTGAACAATGGTAAACTTTGACGCTCTGTATTCGCGAGTCACCGTAAATGTCGGGCTTGCCACACGGTCAGCACTACCCGCTCCACGCGCAAGCCCGCGGGTAAACGTCGTTTTGCCACCACCAAGGTCGCTCACGAGCTCAATCACCTCACCGCCCTTCAGACGCGCACCAATGCGCTCACCGAGCGCTTCAGTGTCTTCGGAGCTTCGCGAATGCATTTGCCAAGTCTTTTCGGTAGACATATGCTCCATATCCTACCGCGCATGCGGCTACCAGAGCAAGCACGCCTGGGTGTACTGCTGTGGGTTTTGGCAGCGTACTGACCTGTTTCGCGGGTGTTGTTGCAGTGTCTTTTGCCTTTGTAGTAGTTGCCTTGCTTGCTTTCTTTGCTGTGGTCGTAGCAGACTTTACCTTAGCGGCTGCACTTGTTTTCACCACTTTCTTGATAGCCGAGGCTGGTAGGGCAATGGGTTGCGCAATAACGTTTGTGGCGGCTTCTGTTGGTTTTGTTGTCCAGTGCCACGCCCCGTCCGCCAGTGCCCACGCTTGACCGTCTGGAGCTGAATCGTACGGGTCTGACTGCGCAACAACCGCGCCAGAGCCATCCAGCACAGCTGCCTGTCCACTTGTGTTGCTCATGCTCAAGCCTGTTTGACTGGCATAAAAAGCCCGAAAGCTTTTTGGTGCAATCATTACGCCCGAAGGAAACAGATAGGAATGCTTAGTCGCAAGCCCCGTTTGGAGCGTAAAGCCCGAGAGATAGAACGGGGCATCATTCGAATTATAAAGTTCAATGTATTCATCGGTTGCATCGGTACCGGTGCCGGGAGGGTTTGGCAGTAGTTCGGTGATAACCGGTACCGCAAGACCAGTATTTTCACCTGAGATGCCATTTTCTTCAGAGGTAGTATCAACTTCATTTATATTTTCAATAATTGCCGGCGGCTCTACGGCTGCCTGCGTCCATTCAACCGTTTCAGTTGGCGCAGTGCTGCCAAGTGGCACAAGCGTCAGTGTGCAGCCCGCCAGATTCCCAACGCGCCAATGGGTTGCGAGACCAGGGTCGTGGTACCAAAGCGCGTATGTCATGCTTGCAGTTTCTTTCCGTAGGTCAAGAGCCGCAGTTGTCGTTCCTGTCACACCAGGTTTTGCCCAGTTTATGCTATCTACTGTGGTAAATGTACTCGAAAGACCGCTACTTTGGAGTCGCCGTACCACAAATGTCCCCTTTGTATCTGCCAGCGAGACTGAGAGTTTTGTAACTAGCACTGCGTCACAGGTAGCACCACCGTCGCTTGTCATAAGTAGTGCCTGGCCTGCCGCTAGTGACCGAGCGGGAAGTTGCTGTGATGGCACAATAGCTCCTGGGTTTGCTACATCGCTGCCCGTGTAACCAACCCAGTACTCACTAAGGTCGGTAATATCGGCCGTAGCCTGCAGTACAATGAGTTCTTCGCCTGTTATTTTTATTTCGCGAATCACCAGCGGCGGCACGGATATCGTTTCAGCTCGTGCTGTTAGCGGAACGAGACTTAATAAAAGTGCAGCTCCCACCCTGAGGATTGTGCTCAGGTATTTCATAGTTAGTTCCCAGTCTATGCCCCTCAAAAAACCTATTGCAAGCACAGGCACAATAAAATATGTTTGTTATTTACAACATGTCTTATACGGAACGGCGCTGCAATTAAATATCGGCGATACATATTCCACACTTTTTACTCGACCGTGCAAAAAGTGTGGAATCTAGCGTTGTCACGTAGATGATATATTCACACTTCCCTCAGTATGCAGGCTATTGCAGACACGCTATAATGCTTACTATGTTGAAGCTGAGTGAAAGTTTGATTGGCAGGTCAGTCATGAGCCTCAGAACGGGCCAGGCTGTCGGGACAACAACTGCGGCAATATTTAACCCGAACAACCTAAAAATAGAAGGTTTTTACTGTACTGACCGCTTCAGCAAGAAGCAGCTGGTGCTACTCTACCAAGATATCCGTGACATCATCCCGCAAGGTCTCGTCGTAAATGACCATGATGTGTTGGTCGAGGCACATGAACTTGTACGGTTGAAAAAGGTGATGGACATAGGCTTTGAGCTCATTGGCAAGCAGGTTGTAACTCTCAGTAAGCAACGGCTTGGAAAAGTGTCTGATTACTCCGTCGAAGTAGAAACTATGTACGTACAGAAGCTCTACGTTTCGCAAGGGATATTGAAGGGCCTAACGAAGGGTAACCTTGCCGTAGACCGTTCGCAAATAAATGAGATTACCGACAAAAAAATCATTGTAAATGACCTCCTCGATTCTGCCACCGTTCCTGCCGGCGCCGCCGCCTAATCTGTCTCGTTTAGAACTGCTTTTATGTCATCGTAGCTAAAGCCTTGGCGGGCGAGGTACATCATGAGTTTCTCGTTGTTTTGGTAGCGGGTCTGCTTCCGTTTTTTTTCTACTAGCTCACGGAGTATCTGCCGTTCGTCGGTTTCATCTGCCTCAAGCACTGAGCGGATGATGTCGTCACTAATTCTCTTTTGCTTAAGTTCTAGGCGCAGCTTTTTTGTACTTGTTGCTTTAAGTAAACGCCGGTTTTCCACCCAGCGCCGCGCGAATTCAGCGTCGTTCACAAAGTCGAACTGACGCAACCGCCGCATAATCTGCTCAGACAACTCAGGAGCATATTGTTTGCGACGAAAGTAATCGTGCAGTTCCCCTTCGCTACGCATTCGCCGTGCGACGTACGCCAGTGTGAGGCTGTACGCCTTGTCCTCCTGGGATGCCTTTTTGTACTCTGTCAGTTCCGTCTGGGATAGTTCCTGTCCTGTTACGAGTTGCGCGGTCAACAGCCCTTCGGCGCTCAAGCTAAACGCATATTTACCGTCGACGAATAGTGAATACCGCCCTTCTCGCTTGACCTGTGTTTTGATAGCCGTAATTTTCATGTTTTGTAAAGAATTTCGTACGTTTCTAGCAACCCGTCAGCAATCTGAGCGGGGTTATTCTGGATGAACGACCCAAGCTCTGTCCGGCTAATCCAGCGCACGTCGGCCACTTCAGCTTCCTGGAGGGTTAGCGTCGTTTCAGCCGGAATAGTGCCCCGGTAAAGCACTGTAAAGCGGTTCAGTTTTCGCCACTCGTATGAACCATTTGATTTGTAGTGCTTGATCTGTTCGAGCGGCGTAACGACGCCAAGCTCTTCATACATTTCGCGCTCTGCCGCTGCAAGATAGTCCTCACCCGCGTCGACGTGACCAGCCGCCGCGGTGTCCCAGCAACCTGGGTACAGCTCTTTATCATCGCGCCGTTTCTGGAGCAATATGTTCCCGGCCGGGTCTTCAAGGGTAATGCGCACAATCCTGTGTCGTAGCCCTTTTTCTTGAGCTTCCTGTTTCGTGGCAGTGCCGATAACCCCGTCCTGTTCATCAACAATATCAATTACGTGGTCACTCATTTATAGAAGTCCGTCTCGTCTTAGAGCTTCTGTCAGCTGTGTTAGTTCTTCGAATTTCGGCGATGTGCTGATATGTCCGCCTCCCGGGATGGTAATGAAAGTTCCGTTGACCTCCCTGCAAAGCTGCTTAGCTTCAGCGTAGTCACAGTACGGATCATCGTCACCGTGGACAAAATAGAATGCCTGGGCGCCTTGCTTTATTTTTTGAGGATTAATTTTTTCAGCGAAAAGGGCGTCAAACTGACCAGGTTCATACCATTTAACCTCTTTCAGCAGACGTTCATTCAAGAAAGTGCCGACGAGCACAGCCGCTTTTATTTTGGGGGACCAATCAGCAGCAAGCAAATGCAGTAGGGTTGTAGCGCCGGAAGAATGACCAACGACGATGTTGTCTGCAAAATCCCACCCAGATTGCTGCAAAAAGGCATCGTATGTGACTAGATTTGGCGCATGGCACTCGGGCAGCTGCGGAAAAAATACTTTGTAGCCTACCTGCTCCAATTCATGCTGTAACCACCCTTGCCACGGTAATCCAGTGGGTGTCCCATCTGTCCCATGTAGTATGACCGCCCTTTTCACACCTATTCCTTGGTTGCAGCTTCGCGAACTTTGGCGGCTATCTCGGTTTGAACTTTGGGGTTTTCTTGCAGGTAGGTTTTGGCGGCTTCGCGACCCTGACCAATCTTCTCGCCACTGTAGGCAAACCACGCGCCAGCCTTTTCAACAATGTCGTAAGTAACCGCTAGGTCAAGGATGTCGCCCGCTACCGATATACCTTGGTTATACATAATGTCGAACTCGGCTTCGCGGAAGGGCGGGGCAATCTTGTTTTTTACCACCTTCACGCGGGCGCGATTGCCGATGACGCTATCGCCGGCTTTGATTTGTGAGATGCGGCGAATATCCATGCGCACACTAGCGTAGAATTTGAGTGCGTTGCCGCCGGTCGTTGTCTCTGGATTGCCAAACATCACACCAATCTTCATGCGAATCTGGTTTATGAAAATAACAGTAGTTTTACTGCGGCTAATAACGCCCGTGAGTTTGCGTAGCGCCTGACTCATAAGCCGTGCCTGCAAGCCCATGTGGCTATCACCCATATCGCCTTCAATTTCAGCCCGTGGCACCAGTGCGGCAACCGAGTCGACCACTATGAGGTCAACGGCGTTGCTGCGTACAAGCGTCTCGGTAATTTCAAGGGCTTGCTCACCGTTGTCCGGTTGGCTGAGCAACAGGTTCTCAACATCCACACCAATACGCTTCGCGTATGAGGGATCAAGTGCATGCTCGGCGTCTATAAAAGCAGCTGTGCCGCCACGCTTTTGTACCTCTGCTATAGCATGCAGCGTTAGCGTTGTCTTACCGCTCGACTCTGGCCCATAGATTTCTATGATGCGTCCCTTTGGGATGCCGCCGCCCAGCGCAAGGTCGAGACTAAGGCTGCCTGTTGGCGTGCATTCAACCTCAACACCCTGATTTTCGCCGAGCTTCATTATGGAGCCCTTACCGAATTGTTTTTCAATGGTTTCTAGCGCTAGGCCTAGAGCTTTCGCCCTGCCTTCGCCTTCTTGCTTCGCTTCTTTTGTGTTGTCCACCTTATCACTTGCTGCTTTTGTCATTTTCGTCCTCCCGTCTACGGTCACCTCGCCGGCAACCTGAATCAAATAATATTGTAGACACTGGTATACGCCCCCATGCCTCACAATGCAAACTCATTCCCAATTTCAAAGGACAGTCCTTTGAAATTGGTTTTTACCTACCATTCGTTGGCTAGTTCTTTTTTGAAAATTTCGATTAACTTCTTATTTTCTTCATAATCTGCAACAAATTCGGCGTATGCGGCAGGGCTTTTGAAAAGTTCTAAAACACGTTCGGGTCTCAGCCACGATACCGTATCTTGTTGCAAATAATACGGCAGGCTCGAGAACTCGTAGCTACGCCACTGGCGAGGGTTTAGGTGAATATACCGGGTGATATGTTGCAGGTACGCATCGTCAGTAATCATTGAGGCTCTGTAGCGCGACTCGAACAACGGTCCAGTGCGCTTGTACTTCTTGTTGAAATATCGGCTGTAGCTTGTCATGATACTCTGCATAAGAGACGTAAGCTCATGCTGATGACGCTGGTAAAAGAACAGGTGAAAAT
>JBGAWL010000021.1:0-17723 GCA_044227625.1 Saccharimonadales bacterium (SeqCode)
AATCACCTTGCGGATCATACATGCTTCTAAACTCGTTCGTAAACGATATGCTCCTCCGCTGCTGGGAAGGTGGGATAAATGTTTCCACGGTTCGTAAATTGTAGCAAATTATTGCAAAATATACAATATCTGTTGTGCTACAATAGGTTTTGTAAACTAACCAGGGTGGCGTGCAATTCGCCAATCGGACGTGATTGACCGTTTGCGGTCATAAGTCGTCGACCCGTCAGCTGACGGGATGAGAACGTGCAAATCGTTCACCGGCCGTACAGTCGGAATCCGTCAAGCGACGGATGCTTCCTAAGGGAGCAGAAAGGGAACAATTTCATGAAAAAAATCGCTCATGCGGGGGCTATAGCCGTCGTCATTGCGGCCTTACTATGGAGCGTGGATGGCCTCCTGCGTCGTCACCTATACTCGCTGCCACCAAGCGTCATCGTGTTTTGGGAGCACCTGCTTGGGCTGGTGTTTCTGGTACCGTTTCTTCTAAAAACACGCGAAAAGTTTGGCGAGCTCACCCGTAAGCAGTGGTGGGCGATGGGTCTTGTGGCGTTACTATCCGGCGCCCTCGGAACCATACTCTACACAGCAGCACTTGGGCAAATAAACTTTATCAACTTCTCGGTTGTAGTACTTCTGCAGCAACTCAATCCCGTTTTCGCCATAGCCACAGCTGCGGTGCTACTCCGTGAAAAACTGAGTAAGCAGTTTATTTTGCTTTCGGTCATTGCCCTCGGAGGCGCCTATCTGGTGAGCTTCCCAGACATGCGCGTCAACCTCGATACAGGCAAGGGGACACTTATTGCTGCACTGTATGCTGCCGGGACGGCGGCAAGCTGGGGCATCGGTACGGCGTTTTCAAAGTACGCGCTCAAAGGCACATCGTACCCGCACGTCACGGCAGTACGGTTTGGGCTCACGGCCGTGCTATCACTGTTTTTCGTCATTGGCAGCGGCTCTGCTGGCGCGATTTCTGCACTCACACAAACACAGTTTTTCTACCTACTTGCTATTACGTTTAGCACCGGCCTGGTCGCACTACTCATCTATTATTATGGGCTACAACGAGTAGCTGCGAGCCGCGCCGCCATCCTGGAGCTCGCCTGGCCCCTCAGTGCCGTCATTATCGGCTGGCTCTTCCTCCACCAAGGTCTGACCATAACCCAGGCTCTCGGCGCACTAGCATTATTTGCGTCTACATATTTAGTATCAAAGAAGAGTTACTGATAGATGCCTAAAACAAGCAGTCTGGTCTATTTGGTCGTGCCCCAGTATGCGTCAAACACATGGTCTAGAGTTTGTTTTGCGATAGGAGAAGCCCAGTCGTGACCGGCAGATAAACGTTCCGCGACTGCTGCATCTGAAATATCGCTCTTCCTTGACTGAATCGTGCCCAGAAATGCTAGTACGTTAGAAGCAACGCCGTCCTTAAGCTCTTTGAGCCTGGGTTGCCCATCTTTTACACCATTTCCGATGCACAATAGGTCTGAACCGGAGACAACATTACCTAGTCTCGTCCCAATGAATACGAGATTATCGACCGCTCGATCCATCTCATCCCCCGGGCCAGAAGCTGTAGTCGCTCTACTGATTTTTCGCGCGGCTACACCAGGCTCATCATCAAGAAAAATAGCTCCGCTCGGATGGCTTTTGCTCATCTTTCTACCACTATTATCTAGCGCCAATACATTAATTGGGTCTTCAATTCTTTGGGTCGGGATTGGAAGTTGAGCACCATACGTTTTATTAAAGGAGTGAATTAATTCACGAGTAACTTCAAGGTGCGGCAACTGATCTTTTCCTGTGGGTACAAATCTTGGGCGCATTAACACAATATCTGATGCCATAAGTATTGGATACATAGCCAAAGCAACGTTAGCGACTTCAGGATTGTCTGACTGTTTTATTTTTTCCTTCAATGTAGGTAGTCTCAGTATTCTGCTTACTGTTGTAAGCGAACGAAAACACGTCTCAATGGCCGCAACTTGTGGTTGAAAAGATCTTTGCGAAAAAATTTGGCCTTCGACACCGGAGGCTATTAGCGTGCGGACAAGTTCGTTGCTATTTGCCATTACTTTTCGCGGGTCATCGGTTGTTGCTGCATGCATTTCGGCGACAAATACAGCGGTTTGATGACCTTGATTGGCGCTTTCATAGTCAACAAGCGGATCGATAGCGCCCAGATAGTTAGCAATCGTTAGGTCTGCGGTAGGACGAATCCCAGTAAAAGTCTCTAAACCATATTTCATAGCGTATAAAGAATTATAATATAATATTTAATTATTTGCAATGCCATTGTTTAATCTTCGACTAAATATCACTCTTTCAAGCGTTTGAGGGCTTAATGGGTGACGCATTTTAATCAATAAATCAGGTAAGGTCGTCGTAAATATTTCGGCGTGTTGCTGACGCGAGACAATACCTTCATCGAGGAGATATCTAATGTAGTTAACGGGCGCTCTTGCAATAGGTACCATCTGTAGACGCGGGTATTTCAAATAATCTTTGCCCAGTAATGCCATAGGAAAAATAAGATTTTTTGTCATTGAACTCCTTCCTACTAACAGATGCCCCTGCGAGTACCCACGCTTTTCTAAAGCAAAAAGGGCAAGTGGCAATAAGCCGATCTTAGGATCTAGTACATCAGCATCAAAGCCAAATTGCTCCAAAGAAACTCCAATCAGTCTTCTCTTGTTCATCATTATTTCCTGCCCATAACCGAGCTCTGGGCGTACATTCGCACCATTCCCGCGCGTTAGTTCAGCAAAATACTGCATGGCATGACTATCGACCTTTGTCAGCAATGTATCTCGCCCACCAATATGGGTGCCGAAGCTTACACATGTTTGGCAACCTTTCGTCAATGGTGCCTCTGCCAATGCCAAACCAGCGTCACAATTATCACAAATATGGACGTCTCGCTTTGCAAGATACACAGTGCCCCTGGTCAAGCTTCTTGCTACTATTGATTGAAGCCATCCTGCAAATTCTTCGTCATTGTCTTTGAGCGTATCAATAGGAGGGGGTACTTCTCGTAGGATATCCGATTTGTACTTCGTCTCTAACCGGTCAGATTGCTGGGCCAAATATGTTTCCTTGGTATGGCCATGTTCTTCACGTGCTAGTACATTGTTCCAGAGATCAACCCGTTCATCCGATCTATCTTCTCGACCAAGTAAAGCAGCGGCAGTGAGTATTGCAAGAATACTACCAGGTCTATTGTCCGGCAAGAAATCTCCATTTTGTATTGGTACATTTAAGTAGAGATATTTCATACTAACCGCCAAGGCTAAATCTCTTGACAATTTTTGGCCATAAAGATGAATCGGGATCAAGACGCTCTATTGCCTCGTCCGCCTTATTGAAATAATAATCACCAAAGCGATGATCATTGCCGTGCTCAATCGCACCAAAAGACCAAAACCTAGCGATTGCTTTTATGATGTTTTCTTCGACATTACGGGCCTTACCTTCTGTTCGATCTGGTGGAACGATGTAATGTTCTCCAGCGCGCGCGATCTGACCAGCTTCGCTTAATGAGACTGCGTAATGCTCTTCTAGACGATCTGCAATGGTATCCATATTATATGCGGCCGCAAAAAATTTTATTAAGTACGCTTTGTACCAAGGGCATATCCGCAGATACGATTTGATTGCCTCGCTTGCTACCATCTGTCTATCGGCCTCGCTAAGTCTGGTAAAGTCGATAAAATTACCCAAAAATTCACCGACTGTTGATTGTGCAACTTTTGCCGCCAAAGCGGTTCTTTCTGAATTATCATGGATCACAACGTGCGGGCTTAGTAGCTTTCCGGCAAAATAACCTCCAAAATTGTAGTCTCTCCCATCACTATCAATGGACTTCTGTCCAACGACATATATTGATACAGGCCTACCCTTATGTTCTCCGTCTTTACGAAGGGCTACATCGGGCACGGCCGTAGAAACATACATGATATCAATATCACTCTCTGGCCGTAGGGCATTGAGGACTACACTGCCGTATGCAATCCAGTAGTCACCAGGTGAACGATCAATAGGAATGCCATGTAGATTTGAGTTAGTTAGATCATGCAACAACTCCATGTGGAGTGGGTCGACCAAATCAAAGAACACACTATTCTCTCTGTTAGCTTCAGCCATAGTTAATGGCTCCCCCCTTTAGCACCCTCAGCGCTTCACCTAGTAAATAGGGGGTATGATTTTCGCGTCGCCAGATATGTGTAAAGCGTATTTCCCCAATCAGTAACAGTGCTATGAATAGTTCGAAGGCTTCTCGATCATTCACGTTCTTCTTAAGGCCAAATTGATCATTAAGCCGCTTGACCACGATATCCATTTCTTCGCAGAAACCACTGCTATCTAGGTCATAGTTGATTGCTATACCTGAATCACTCACCCTTAACGAGGGCGTGTCGGCAAACGAGACTGTCCTAGTTTTCCACCATCCGTAAAGATGAGCAGCCATCATTCTCCAGTCGTGCCCAGTGCCTGACCATTCCCAATCAATAAGGTTCCACTCAAGATTTTGGGGGTTAATAATCACATTACTGGGCTGTGGATCACCGTGACACGTAACCGTAAACTCCGGTTTTATGTACGCACGGAATCGATCAAGCATCTCAGCTACGGATATGGTCTTTTCGCCATTGACGGTGACGGGTAGATAGTAGTAGTCAAAAAGTGTCGCATCATTATCCCCGACAGGCAAAGACTTTAGGCCTTCAGAGATACGAAATAATCGCTCCTCATAGTTTCTTGCAAACTTCGTTTGTGCAGTAGCAGGGACCATGGATGATGCCCACATATCGGTAACCTTTTCAACAACGTCGAACCAAATTTTACGTAATTCGTTCGCGGCGATATTTCGTTGCATATACTCGCTATGTAACGTTGCTTCACCTATACACTCATAAATCAATATGTCATGTTTATCATATTTTCCTAGCCAATATACCTTGGCCGTATGGTGTGGCAAGAAATCTAAAATTGCCTTACGGTTCTTGACCTCATCCTCAAGAGTTACTCTCCGGTTAATATCATTTCGTGAAACCTTTACGGCAACGAGGTTATTACTATTTCTAAAGATATACACGCGGCTTTGCGAACTACCGGGGGTTGATACTACCTCAAGCTCTGAATCGGTAATGCCGAATTTCTTCAACAGCAATTCGTGGATTGTCGCATTAAGACTTTTCGTTAGCATATTAATTCGCCTGAAACCTATTCGTTTATATTCTGTATACTATATAAATTTCAAACATATTTCAAGTTTTTATTGCTTTTTTTTCTACTTTACTTTATTGTATGTTGTATGAAATGCGTTGAGGCATTTATAGAGGCAGACGTTGGATTCATCAACTCCTTCTCGCAGACCAAATTGGTTGACCCGATAGGGTTCAGCAAGAGTGGAGATGGAGCAAGGTTTCAGACCGAGGATGGCCTTGATGAATTAGCGATAGATGTCGCAAGGAACGCTGCAGAAATCATCCATAACAGTAATATACATAATGCCCCTAAACTACAAGCAACGTATCGTGACCTTGACAAAGTATACGGCTACTACGCATGCCGCCGCGAAGATGTGCCACCTGAAATCAAAACCATGCTTCCAGCAACAGAGCCTCAATCTTCGCGCCCTAGATGTAATACTTATGAATACTTTCTTGGAGCAGATCACCATAATCCAACGCATCTGTACACTGGCAGGTCTGAAGAACAACATCTTATTCAAATAACGGCGGCTTTCTTGCGCGAAGGTCACACAGCTTTACATGGGCTACTGCGTGCACGGGATATATTGCATTCAGGTCATTCAGCATATGATGAACTTTCTCTTGCCTACAGTGCGGTTAATGATATGCGCAGCGCAATGTTGAGAGCCTATAAAGAAGTCACTCCCCAATTTGTGACTGAGGTAATCACAGGTAGAATGAGGGGGGTCAAAATAGGAGATGTACGCGTAGAAGGCCCAAATGCTAGCCACAGTGTATCGCTGCTTATTGACAGACTTGTCATTGGAGACTTTGGTGCTTTGCGTGACAACCCTGGCATGCGAGAAGCAATCTCAGGACGTCTTGTTGGTTTGCCTCCCCACCTACTGACATTATTTGAAAGTATTGAAGCTGAAGGAGAAGAAGAGTCTATAGTTGAGCTTAGTAAGGCAAGTGACAAAGATGTAGCATCGGCAATTACCGCCATAATCCGAAAGACCAAGGTAGCGCATAAGTCATACGCCGATAAAGGGTCCTTAGCAAAATTAAAGCGAGACGCAGGTGCAAATATGATCGTGACCCCGACTAAATTTGTCGACGTTCTGGGACCCACAATTGAAGTATTCAGATCTGCAGAAACTCCAGACAACAACTGATAGTGTCACTAGCAAGAGCGTGCCTATGTCCATTTGCATTGATAAGATCTTGCGGCAATATAGTTGAAGCCACGCTAAGGTACGGCGACATTTTTATTGTAAGAATAAGTGCATATTCAGAAAAATGATAAATATAATACGCAAGGTCGGCATAGGAGAATTCACAATGAGCAGCAATGATACTTTACCATTTAGAAAAATATGTTTAATTATTGTCAATTATGTTTATCTGTATATGGTCTGCTAAGGTTGGTTTCCTTGTGAGTTAGTGATGAAGCGGGTTTTTTGGGCTGCTAGGCCGGTGTAGTGGGTTTCGGGGGAGCGGATGAGTTCTTTTTCTGAGTCGGTGAATTTAGCCCAGTAACTAGCGATGTTTTCCGCCTGGGATGCCACTTCGTACAGAGAAAGGTTTCGCTCCATTGCCTCGTGGGCGAGTGCTTTTGAAGCCTCGTGAGCGGTGGTGTGGCCGTATTTTTCAAGCAGCAAATATAGCGGTTCGGCGGCAATGGCACCTTTGGTGAGGTAGAGGTTGCGTTGCATGGCTTCTTCGTCAACTTCAATCTTGCTCATGACGCTTTGTAGGCGCGACGCCATGGCCGCCACGCTGGCGAGCGATACCGTGTAGAACCGCGCCGACGACGAATCGGTCAGGTCGCGCTGGTGTTCACTCGATATATTCAGGTTGGCGTTCATCACCTGCGCAGTTACTTGCTTCCACATACCAATGGTGTTTTCGAAATTCCAAGGGTTACGCTTGTGCGCCATAGTGCTACTGCCTGTTTGACCTTCCTCAAACTTTTCGCGCACCTCGCCGATTTCGCTACGTTGGAGGTTACGCATATCGTGCGAGAGGTTTGCCATAACCCCCGCGGTAATTGCCAGTTCGTCCAGTAGTCGTATATAGCCCTCGGCAGGTACAATTTGCGTTGCGGCAGGAGCCGGTTCGAGACCCACATAGCCAAGCACTGTTTTTTCAAATGCCAGCGGGTCATCTACAAACACCGAAATAGCATTGTAGGTACCCACTGCACCGGAAAACTTGCCCTTGAGCTCACCGGCCAGCGTTTCGAGATGTGCCATGCTATCGCCCAGCCGTTGCACATAGGTTGCCAGGAAATACCCGAAAGTAATCGGCACGGCGTGTTGGCCATGCGTTCGGCCAATCTGCACGGTTTCGGCGTAGCGTTCCGCCAGCTCTGCGAGCGTGCTGTGCAATGCCGTGAGGCGAGGGAGTAGTAGCTCGTGCACCGCAGTACGCAGCTGCAAGCTCATGGCCGTTGAGACAATGTCGTACGATGTCGCACCAAAGTGCACATACGGCTGCGCCGTTTCGGGCAGCTCTTTCTTAATGGTGTTTACGATGGCTTTTACATCGTGACGTGTGGTTTTTTCTTCTTCGGCAACGTCTTCTACCCGAATCTTCCGGCTCGCCGCATCAATCTGCTCGGCCACTTCGCGACTGCATATGCCAAACTCGGCGAGGCCGTAAGCCAGAGCTGCTTCCACGTGGGCTTGTGTGAGAATCCGTGTGCGCTCCGAAAGGTAACGGGCAATTTCGGGGTCGTAGTAGCGGCCATCGAGCGGGTCAACTGAGTTAAATCGATTGTCTTCACTGGGCAGGTCGAGATTAAGGGGCTGTAGGCTCATGAGCAAACCTCTTCTAGGGAGATTAGCGTGTAGCGTGTGACATGTGGCATTGGTGTAGCGTGTGACATGTGGCATTGGTGACACGTGACAGGGCAATCCAATGTGACGGGTGACAGGATTATGGGTAATCTGCTCATTTTTCCTCCAATGCGTGGCGCATATTAGTTTCAATCCGTTTTTCTATATCAGTTGTATCTGGTCTTTCGAAAGTTTGGCCAGTCAGTTTTTCGTACACGTACACGTAGCGGCGTTCTAACTCGGCAATAATGTCTGCTGGCACACTCGGCGCTTCATTTTCTGCGTAGGGGTCGAACCGCTCCTTGAACCACAGCCGCATATACTCTTTGTCGTAATTTTCGGGTTCTTCACCAGCCGCTATGCGCTGTTCATAGGACTCGCCCAGCCAATAACGCGACGAGTCCTGTGTATGAATTTCGTCTATCAGCACTATTTCGCCCTCTGGTGTCAGGCCAAACTCATACTTGGTGTCCACCAGCAGTAGTCCTGCCGCTTCGGCCATTTCCTGCCCATACGCAAATAGCTTGAGGGCAATGTCGCTCACGCG
Organism: Saccharimonadales bacterium (SeqCode); assembly: GCA_044227625.1. GTDB lineage: Bacteria > Patescibacteriota > Saccharimonadia > Saccharimonadales > UBA4665 > JAGXIT01. The sequence continues at coordinate 8,583 of JBGAWL010000021.1, forward strand.
CTCCCAGACCTCATCCTTCAAAAGCCCCTCGGTAATAGCCTCGGCTGGTGTGAGGTTTCGGTCGTGAACTTCAAACTTGGTTGTGGGGGTAAGAACAGGCTGGGGCAGTTTGTCGTTCTTTTTTAGCCCATCGGGCAAGTGAAAGGTGCCGTAATCGCGCTGACCTTCCGAGTACGTGTGCCACAGAGAGGTGTTTGTGACGCCGGTAATGTAGCCGCGCACCACCATTTCGAGCGGGATGACTTCGTACTTTTTGCAGTACGCCACATTTGGGTCGGGGCACGAGATAAGATGGTTGGGCACAATGTGTTCGGTTTGGGCAAACCACCACGCGCTGGTTGCAGTAAGCAAAGCTCCCTTGTTCGGTACGAGTGCGAGGATGCGGTCAAACGCGCTGTAGCGGTCGCTCGCGACCAACATAAGCCGATCACCAAAGTCATACACATCACGCACCTTACCGTGGTACACCGCTTGGCATCCCGGCAGTTGAAAATCAGTCCCCTCAAGAATATGTCCACTCATAATTATGTAGTATACAGAAAAATGAGCCGTGAGTCATGAGGTAGGGCAAAGGGCTGAGGGCAAAGGGCAAAGCTGCGGCCGCAGGCCGCTAGTAATTAAGTCGCCGCAGCGATATAACTAGAACAGGTGCCGATATGCAGTGCGTGCTTGCTTCGACGCTGTAAGAGGTGATACGTGTAGCTCCGGGGATGCATAACGACTGATTTGAAATATTCTCTCAGACGCTGGCGCGCGGAAGCTGTCTGAAGGAGCGTATGCGACTGAGTTCTGCACAAGCCCGAGCGACTGAGAGAATATTTCAAGTAAGCCGGTCGTTTGCATTATCCCCGGCGGTTTACTCTCATTTTGTCCGTACAAAATGAGCCGCTTGGCAGGTGCGGGAACCTGCGTGAAGTGAGGGGGTTGGTGATACTGTGAGATTAAGTAAAAGCACAAAGCCCTAGAAAGGCATGGATCCTGAAACGAGTTCAGGATGACGGTCTGTGGCAACGGTTAGACTATGGGAGTTTTGTGTTACGTACGATACAATTATCAGTATGGAACAGGGAGCGGCAAAAAAACCTACCATTGGTATTGTCGGAGGCGGCCAACTCGGCCGCATGCTCACGCAGGCCGCCCTCCCACTCGGCTTCAACGTTGTGGTGGTTGACCCCGGCCAAAACTGCCCCGCACACCAGGTTGGCGCCGCCGAAATCACGGGCAATCTCTACGACCAAGCCGCCTTACACGAACTGGCGAAACGAAGCGACGTAATAACCGTGGAAATTGAGCATCTCGACACGCTCGTACTAGAGGCCCTCGAAAAAGAAGGTGCCGTTATACATCCAGCACCCGCCACTGTTCGGCTCATACAGGATAAATACCTCCAAAAGGTGTTTTTGCGCGAACATTCCGTCCCGGTTGCCGATTTTACAGAGGTGAATTCCACCCAGGATGCCGAAAAAGCCCTTGAAGCATTCGGCGGCAAAATGCTCATCAAAACCCGTCACGGTGCGTACGACGGCCGTGGCAACATGGTCGCAAGCAGCCCGGCAGATATCAAAAAAGCCTTTGAACTATTTGATGGAAAGGCTCTTTACGCCGAACGCTTTGTGCCGTTTGAACGGGAACTGGCCGTCATGGTCGGCCGTAGCACCAGCGGGAATGTGCAGGCCTACCCGGTGGTACAGACAATACACGAGCGAAACATCTGCGTCGAAGTTCTGTCGCCCGCACCAGTTTCAAAGACGGTCGCCCAAAAAACCCACACCCTCGCCGTCACTGTCGCAAACCTCCTCAAAGGTGCCGGCATGTACGGCATAGAGATGTTCCTCACCCCCAGCGGGGAAGTGCTGGTAAACGAAATCGCTCCGCGCGTCCACAACAGCGGCCACCACACCATAGAGGGCAACCGTACCTCACAGTTCGAGCAGCACATTCGCGCCATCACCGGTTTGCCGCTGGGCGACACCAGCCTGACTGCACCCGCCACCGTCATGGTGAACATCCTCGGTGAACGAAACGGCGAAACCCGGGTGAAAGGCCTCGGTGATGCGCTAGCCATCCCAGACGTACACGTGCACCTGTACGGCAAAAGCCCCACCAAAGTCGACCGCAAAATGGGCCACCTCACCGCCACCGCAGACACACTGGAAACCGCCCGCAAACGCGCCCGTGACGCGCGGAAGGCGCTGAACGTATGAGAATCATGAATAAGGAATCAGGAATCATGTTATTAATTTCGCAGCTTCGCTGCGTATTACAAACTTGCCGCAATGCGACAAGACAGCTTCCATTCACAATTCATAATTCATTATTCATGATTCGGCAAAGCCAAAGGCTTTGCCCATGATTAAGCTCGTCGTCTGGGACTGGAATGGTACACTTTTTGACGATGCCCAAGCCGTACTGAAAGCAGCAAATGCGAGCGAGGTACCAATGCTCGGTTTGCCACCTGTAACACTTGAGCAGATGCGGGATTCGTACGAAGTGCCCATCATCAAAGCCTATGAAAATCTGGGAGTCGACCCAGAAGTATTCAAGGCAAAATCAGCCGAAATAAGCCCAATGTTCCACCGCGCATATGAACCCCTTGCCGCTACAGGCCGAACACGCCCTGGCACACGCCAAGCCCTCGAAACACTCAAGAAAAATCATATAACGTCAATCATCCTTAGCAACCATACTATGGAGGGTATTTATTTTCAGTTGACTCGATTGAAACTGATGTCGTATTTCGGTGGCGTACTCGCGAATGATGATTCTACCACTGCACATCACACAGGAAAACAGCACCGACTTGAAACCTATCTTGAAAAAAACCATTACCAACCGCACGATGTTGTCATAGTCGGTGACACACCAGAAGAAGTTAAGATAGCTCGCGCACTAGGCATTCATGTTATATCTGTCTCGGGTGGGATGTGTTCACGGAGGCGGCTTGTGGTGGCAAAGCCAGACCATCTCATTTCATCGGTCAAAGAAATCATAACTACATTGGAGGATATAGCATGAATAATCCTGTGGTCGGTATTATTATGGGTTCAGACAGCGACCTCGACATCATGAGCGAAGCCGCAAAAGTACTCGATGAGTTCGACGTGACATACGAAGTACGGGTAGTCTCAGCGCATCGCACGCCAGACGTTATGGAAGAGTACGCGGCAACCGCAGCCAAACGAGGGCTCAAGGTTATCATTGCTGGTGCAGGCGGCTCGGCGCACCTGCCAGGTATGACCGCCAGTAGCACCATACTGCCCGTGATTGCTATACCCATCAAACGCGACCACCACGGCCATGAAGCATTTTGGTCAAACATCAAAATGCCGCCCGGCATCCCCCTCGCCACCATGCCCGAAAACGGCGCAAAAAACGCAGGCCTCATGGCCGTAGAAATACTTGCGCTGCAAGACCCCGAGCTTGCTAGCCGCTACGAAGCATTCCGCCAGAAACAATACCAGGATGTCCTCGCCGTCGATACCAAACTCCAGCAACAAGGCTGGCAAAGCTACCTACAGGAGAAAAATCATGACTAAAAAGCTCGACTACTACGCATCGGTCAATTACGATCTGGCTGACCCAGCAAAGGTGTTGGCGCAAAAAGAGGGCTTGGCTACTGCAGGCAATATGCCATATGGCTATAGCGAAGTCGCGGGTACCCGTGGTGAGTCTGCCTATGTGTTCGACATGGGTGACCGATACGGGGCGCTTGTCCAGGAAGGACTAGGCACTAAAAGCCTTATCGCCCAAAAAATATATGAAGACACTGGCGTATCTCATTTTGCGGCCATTGCCCAGGATACAGTTGCGACCGTCATCAACGACCTTATAAGCGTTGGGGCAAAACCAGTCGTGCTCAACGCCTACTGGTCGGCACAATCATATGATTGGCTAGCCGATAAAAAGCTCACCACCGATTTCATAAAAGGCTGGCGAGTCGCCTGTGACAAAGCAGGCGTTGTATGGGGCGGGGGCGAAACACAATCACTCTCAGGTATGATTGTGCCAGGCGTGCTTGAATTTGCGGGTTGTGGGTTCGGGGTGGTCACGCCAAAAACACGCCTCGTGCAAGACAACAAGCTTACAGTGGGCGATGCAATAATATTATTTGAATCAAGTGGTGTCCATGCAAACGGTATCAGCATGACGAGGCAGATTGCCGAGCAGCTGCCGGAAGGCTATCAGACGAAATTACATGATGGCACCGAATATGGGGAAGCATTACTCCAGCCAACTATTCTGTACGCCGAGGTTTTGCAGGCACTTTTTGCAGATGGTATAGACATTCATTACCTGTCAAATATCACCGGTCACGGCTGGCGCAAACTCATGCGCGGCAAACCGACACTAACGTACCGCATGACAGACATCGGTACACCTGAACCAATTTTCGCATTCATTCAAGAGCACTCAGGCAACAGCATTGAAGATATGTACCACAACTATAATATGGGAGCAGGTTATGCTGTTTTCGTACCCGCACGGCAAGCCAAACAAGTAATAGACATCGCAAAAAAATGCGGTATACGAGCCTGGCAAGGCGGCACGATCGAGAAAGGCTCTAAGCAAGTTATCATTGAACCGCTCGGTATAACCTTTGGCGGGGAAACACTGGAGGTGCGGTAGTGAAAACCTACAGTGGTATAAACGCGTTATCCGTTTCTAAAGCACAAAGTTTGCTCAAACGACTGCAACGTGTCGACAAAAATGTGCGCAGCGTAAGCGCCGAGTTTGTACACTTTATTGATACAGACGCTACGCTGTCCGCGGCAGACGACGCCAAGCTCCAGCAGCTCCTCACCTACGACACGCCGTTTAGCGGCAACCGCACGGGCAGTGTGTATTTGGTAGTGCCGCGCCCAGGCACCATTTCGCCGTGGTCCAGTAAAGCAACCGATATTGCGCACAACGCCGGCCTCACGCACATACAACGCATTGAGCGCGGCCTCGCGTACTACATAGATTCAGTCGAGCGCGAGAAAATTGCGCCGCTGTTGCACGACCGCATGACCGAAACCGTGCTTAGTTCGCTCGAAGCCGCCGAAGCACTGTTCGGTGAGCCGCAGCCCAAGCCGCTCATTATCATCGATGTGTTGAAGGGCGGCAAAGCGGCACTAGAAAAAGCCAATAGCGAACAAGGCCTTAGCGACGCCGAACTGATGATGTTTGGCCAGGTCAATAGCGAGCACTGTCGCCACAAAGTTTTCAACGCCGAGTGGGTAGTAGACGGTCGCAAGCAGCCAAAAAGTTTATTCAAAATGATTCGTAATACTTACGAACTAGGCGGGGAAGACGTGCTGTCGGCATACTCCGACAATGCCGCCGTGCTGGCTGGCCCCACCGCTGGCCGATTTTTCCCTGACCCCGAGACACATGAGTACGGTTATACCCCCGAACCAATCCACACCGTCATTAAGGTAGAGACACACAATCACCCCACCGCCATTGCACCGTTCCCGGGTGCGGCCACCGGCACAGGCGGCGAAATCCGTGATGAAGGCGCCACCGGCCGCGGCGCAAAACCCAAGATGGGGCTAGCCGGATTTAGCGTCTCGAACCTTCACCTGCCCGACGCTCCACAGCCGTGGGAAAAACCATACGGCAAACCCGACCGTATTACCTCGCCGCTGGGGATTATGCTCGATGCACCACTGGGCGGCGCTGCCTTTGCCAACGAATTTGGCCGCCCCAACCTCGCTGGCTACTTCCGCACCTACGAACAACAATTCTGGGAGAAGACTGAGAATAATCTCACAGACGGCACAACCTCCGTACTTCGAGCGCCAGTGGATTTTCTCGCCGAGGAACGGACCGAGCCGTATGAAAATACGGTGAAGGACGTACCGGAAGCGAAAAATTCGCTGGAGCCGAAGAGGACGACCAGAGCGGCGGCTTTGCCGGCGAGCGGGTCGCCCGCTACGAAGGTTGTGTACGGCTATCATAAACCGATTATGATCGCCGGGGGTCTAGGCAACATCCGTGATCAGCACGTTCAAAAGGGCAAACTCCGCCCAGGTGACAAAATTATCATTCTCGGCGGGCCAGCCATGCTCATCGGCCTCGGCGGTGGTGCAGCCAGCAGTATGCAAACTGGCGCCAGCCACGCCGACCTCGACTTTGCTAGTGTGCAGCGGGGCAACGGCGAAATGGAACGTCGGGCACAGGAAGTCATCGACGCTTGCTGGGCGAGCGGCGAACAAAACCCAATCGTCATGATTCACGATATCGGCGCGGGCGGCTACTGTAATGCCGTACCAGAACTGGTTCACGATGCCGGCCTCGGCGCCCGCGTCGAACTGCGCGATATCGCCAACGCCGACCCTGGCATGTCACCCATGGAAATCTGGTGCAACGAAGCCCAGGAACGCTACGTCATCGGCCTCCGTTCCAAAGATGTTGACCGTTTTGCAGCCATGTGCGAACGCGAACGCTGCCCGTATACGGTCATTGGCACAGCCGTGGACGAAGACCGCCTCGTTGTACACGACCGCTTGCTCGGCAACAACACCGTCGACCTCCCCATGAGCACCCTCTTTGGCAAACCGCCCAAAATGACCCGCGAGTTCTCCCGCACCGTAAATAAACCAACGTCATTTGATGCGCCATCTATAGATATAGCAGAAGCCGTGCAGCGCGTTTTGCACATGCCCAGTGTGGGAAGTAAAAAATTTCTCATTACCATCGGCGACCGCAGCATTACCGGCCTGGTCGCGCGCGACCAAATGATTGGACCATGGCAGGTTCCAGTCAGTGATGTTGCCGTCACGGCCGCAGCTTTTGATACCACCGCCGGTGAAGCCATGGCCGTGGGCGAGCGTGCTCCGCTTGCCGTCACGAACGCCCCCGCATCTGGTCGCATGGCTATTGCCGAAACCATTACTAACATGCTCGCAGCCGACATCAGAAAACTCAGTGACATCAAACTATCCGCCAACTGGATGGCAGCCGTCGGCCACGAGCGCGGCGACGAAGAGTTGTACAATACGGTGCACGCCGTGGGCGAGGATTTTTGCCCCGCGCTTGGCCTCACCATACCAGTCGGCAAAGACTCTCTGAGCATGCGTTCCACGTGGAGTGAAAACGGCGAAGCAAAGAGCGTCGCCTCACCGCTGTCACTCATCATAACTGGTTTCAGCCCCGTAGGGGACGTCACAAAAACGCTGACCCCCCAACTCGACGTTGGCCAAGATTCGGTGCTCATGTTCGTTGACCTTTCCGGTGGGCATGCTCGACTGGGCGGTTCAGCACTCGCTCAAGCCTACGGCAAAACTGGGGGCGAAACACCCGATGCCGACCCTGAGGCACTAAAAAAATTCTTTGCAGTCTTTACCAAGCTAAAAGAGCAGGGCAAAATCCTCGCCTACCACGACCGCTCCGACGGCGGCCTCTTCACCACCCTCTGTGAAATGGCGTTCGCCAGCCGCTGCGGCCTAGACATCGACCTCAGTAGCCTGACAAGGACAGTCCTTGTCAATACAGGGGGGTCGTTACTTGGGGTGCTGTTTAATGAAGAACTCGGTGCTGTCATCCAGGTGAAAGCGACAGATGAGAAAACCGTATCCCAGGCGTTTTCGGGCTACTGCTTCGTACTCGGCAAGCCAACCAAAGCCCAAGAAATCATTTTCCGTAACGGGTCAGAAGTAGTTTATAAAAATACTCGGGCCCAGCTAGAACAGTGGTGGGCAGAAACCAGTTATCGCATACAAAAATTGCGCGATAATCCAGAATGTGCGGATGAAGAGTACACCGCCATACTGGACGACGCCGACCCCGGGCTCTCGCCCAGGGTAGAGTCAAGAGACATGAGTCATGAGTCAAGAGCAGCCACAAAATCTCAGGTAAGAAGCAATGAGGTCACGCCAGTGGCCGAACCGCTGCGTAGCGGCGGCGCGAGCGAGCAGCGAGCGGGGGAGTGCAGGCTGCCAGCGAGCGTAGCGACGATGGCACCCGAAGAGGGGCGAGCCCCTCTTAGTCAAACAAAGAAGGAACAACCACGAGTCGCAATCTTCCGCGAACAAGGCGTTAACGGTCAAGTCGAAATGGCCGCCGCTTTCGACCGCGCCGGTTTTACCAGCGTCGATGTTCACCTGAACGATATCATACAGGGCAACGTGACCCTCACAGACTTTAGCGGTCTGGTTGCTTGCGGCGGGTTTAGTTATGGCGATGTCCTTGGTGCTGGCGGCGGCTGGGCAAAAACCATTTTGCTTGACCCAAAACTGCGCACCCAGTTCAAGGCTTTTTTTGAACGCCCCGACACCTTCACACTCGGCGTCTGCAACGGCTGCCAAATGCTATCTGAACTGAAAGAACTCATCCCCGGCGCAAAAACCTGGCCGCGGTTCTTGCAAAACCGCAGCGAACGCTTTGAAGCCCGCCTCCCACAGGTTCGGCTCAACAAAACGCCATCAATATTTTTTGCCGGCATGGAGGGTTCAATTTTACCCATTCCGGTGGCACATGGCGAAGGCTATGCGGTGTTTGCAACAGAGGCAGAAAAGCAATCCGCGGTGAAAAGCGACCTTGTCGCCGCCCAGTACGTTGACGGCCATCACAAGGTCACCGAGGCTTACCCGGCTAACCCCAACGGCTCACCCGAAGGCATCACCGCACTGACCACCCCCGACGGCCGCGCCACCATCATGATGCCACACCCCGAACGCGCTTTCCTGACCCGCCAACTCAGCTGGCACCCCGCCGACTGGCCAGAGAATTCACCGTGGATGCAGATGTTTGTGAATGCCCGTGAATGGGCTGAGGAAAGAATGAAGTATGGAGAATGATGAATAATGTATAAAAACCACCTTGCTTCATCCGTCTTCCGCCTCCGCCATACGTCATACATCATTCGTCATACATCATTCATCTAAAAAGGAGCACCTATGTCCATAGACCATCTACTCAAAACCAACCAAAACGCACTGCTTTCGGTGTATGACAAAACCGGCATTGCGGAGTTTGCGAAAGGCCTACATGAACTAGGCTGGAATATCATTTCGTCTGGCGGCACCGCAAAAGTGGTAGCCGAGGCTGGCGTGCCGGTAACAGACGTCGCCGAGCTGGTGGGTGGGGAGGCTATCCTTGGCCACCGGGTAGTGACACTCTCGCGCGACGTGCACAGCGGGCTACTGGCCGACGCCG
>JBGAWL010000022.1:0-16694 GCA_044227625.1 Saccharimonadales bacterium (SeqCode)
CTGAACCACCCACACTTCTAAACCCCACCCCTGTTACCCCATAGCATCAGGCCGTAGGCCTGGTGAAGCTGTTCGAGTGCCTGTCTAATCCATGAGATACGTTTCTTGGGGTGAGCCTTTTCCATCTGCTGCTTGGTTGGTTTGGTAACTTTATAGAGCAATGCTATACCTATGAACATAAGCCACAGGATAATCTTCAAGCTGTTTGGTTTGTTCAAGCGAGTACGCCGAAACTCAAGGATATGTTTTAGATCCTTAAAGCTCTCCTCAATCTCAAAACGGTGGTAGTAAATCCTTATAATCTTGGTTCGGCTGTGACTCATGTCATTTGTTAGGATGTACCAAGGTTCATTGTTCTTGCCATCTTGGGTAGAACGGATAGCCCGAAGGGTTAATCCGTACAACTGAATGGTGGCATCTTTCTGCTTAAGATTCTGGACTTTTACCTTGGTTCCGTGCCCGTCAAACTCGACATATCTCCCAGACTTCACCCGGATGTAGAACGTGGCTCCCTCGGCAAACAGATGAGTCACGATAGATTCGTTACCGAAACCTCGGTCAAATACCAGCTTGGGCCAGAAGCCCAAGCGTTCAGCAAAGTCCTGCAGGGCATTGATGGCATGACCAGTGAAAGACTGCCCCCTCCGCTCCTGTTCCCGAGCAGCCCTGAGCATCTTCTTTCTGGGTGAGGTATGATCGTGGCCCGGGAGTCGATCACTGTACGTTGTCTCTACGAAACAAGGAATGGCTCGGCCAAGCTTGGTTTGTACTGCCCCAACCAAGGCAGTTAAGCCATTCATGTCAGAGTGATCGATATTAACGTAACTGGTTGGTTTTACCAGCTTAAGATTGTCGAAGATACTGCCAAGACTGTCAGCCAGCTTCCGGTTGGCTAGCAACCGCTCACCCTTGCGGGCAGCAGTGTTTGCGTTAGCCACGACTCGACGGGCGTTGCCCGTCGCACTCTGAAATGCTTGGAGACTGTAGGCTTGAATCCCAAACGTTACCTGAGGTAACCATTTCTTCGGCACTGAGGATAGTATTTTGTTTTGAATGAGAGACCGAGTACCAAGTACAATGTTTGTTGATGACATATCTTTTCCTTGTTTGTTTTTAAGAGGATTAACAAAGAAAAGTATGTCGTCTTTTTTAGCTCAAGACAACGGGCACTCGGCTAACGCTGTGTGCAAGTGTAGGTGGTTCAGTTAAAAATATTTGCAAATTTCTTATGCTGATTACATGATTTCCAATTATGAGAGCGCACCCATAGGTAATACCCCTCTCGTATTAGTGCCCGAACTACTCCAGCCTGTTTTTACCAAACGCGAAGACATGAACCCGTCCGGCTCGCACTACGACAGAGCGTATGATAGAACTGTCGTTGCCCTGACAGAAGAGGGTTTAATTACACCCAACACTGAGCTTCGCGATATTAGTTCAGGCAGCGCTGGTCGTTCCCTGGCATTTATCGGTCAGAAGTATGGCCTACCCGTGAGAGTTACTGTACCATCCGAGCTCCCTGCCCGTAGGATACAACCTATCCGAGACTACGGAGCGGACGTATGTATAACGTCTGGAGATTACGTGCACGGCGCCAGTGAGCAACAGCGCCGAGAAATCCTCGACCTCATAGACGACAAAGGCTGGAGACTGCTCCGCTCGACAGACCCACGCATACGTTCTTTGATCTTCGAAAACTTAGGTGGAAAACGTATTTGCTACCTTAACCACTCGGAGAATACCATAACTACCGAAGCTTTTAGCGGCATCGCTACAGAGATACTAACCCAGTGCACCGCATATGAGCCTGCCGCCATTGCTCTAGCGATTGGTAATTGGACGACCATAGCTGGAATTGTGCCTGTATTGCGCACGACTTGGGCGCACGTTCGAATTGTGGGCTACAAGAGTCAAGATACAGGCAGCTACGAAAACTTCGGAACAGAGCACGCTGGCTCTCAAGGTACCGATGTGCCCATACGGTTTAAAGACCCTTCTCTGTTAGATGAGGTTATGTTGGTATCAAATGCGGAACGAGATGCTATGGACACACGCATAAACTCACATCGACCCCTACAAGAAAAGGTTGGTCGCAGTTCTCTTATGGGGCTTGCCGTGGCGTGCCAAATCGAAACACACAAACCAGTGCTCACCATTACCTACGACCGAGCAGACGTCTACTAAGCTACCCGGGAAGAGCAATTAGCGGATAGAGAGGACTTTGTAGGTAATGGTTTCGGCGGGCTTGACGATGTCTACTGAGTCGCCTTCTTTCTTACCTAAGAGCGCCTTACCGATTGGTGATTCGTCTGAGATTTTGTCTACTGCTGGATCGGCCTCTATGGTACCGACTATTTGTACGGTAACTTCATTGCCTTTGGGGTGCTTGAGCGTGACAGTAGAGCCAAGCCCTACCTGCTTGCTCTTACGAGCCTTTATAACTTCTACGTTGGCAAGAATATGGTCGATTTCTTCCAGCCGGCCGTCATTGCGCTCCTGGTCCGCCCGAGCCGATTGGTATTCGGCGTTTTCGGCCAGGTCACCGAGTTCCCGAGCAACCTTAATAGCCTCGGCCGTTTCGGCACGCCTTACAAGCAGCTCGGCTTTCTCGGCCTCAAGCTCCTTTATACCTTCTTGGGTCAAATGAAATAACTTCTTCATACTTGTATCCTCCTTTTGTGCTCATGTGGCTGAACCTGTTTCGGTCGTTTAGCCTTGGTATACTACTGGGTTTCTATACTTGGGTCAATATGTTTTTAAGTCTGTCGATTGACACCATCTCGATTGCTTCTGACGTACGCGCTTTATATTCATAGGTACCTGCTTCGATTGTTTTAGGACTAATGACAACACGGTGTGGAATACCGAGCAAGTCGGCATCGGCGAACTTCTCACCTGGGCGTTTGTCGGTGTCATCATACAGCACACTCACCCCCCAAGACTGTGCGATTTCGCACAATTTCTCCGCCGCAGACACAACTGCTTCGTCATTTCCCAACTGCGCAATATACAACCGGTACGGCGCAACAGCATCCGGCCACACCAAACCACGCTCATCACTAAAATGTTCAGCAAGCACACCCAGCAGGCGACTTACCCCTATACCGTAGCACCCCATAATTATGGGCTGCCTGTCACCCTGCTCATCGGTATAGAACATGTCAAATGCATCGGTGTATTTTGTTTCAAGCGGAAAGATATTGCCAACCTCAACAGCCTTGATGACCTCGTAGACTTTGCCGGACTCTGGGTGGATATCGCCCTCTTTTGCTTCTTTCACGTCATAAAACTGTTCTGGCCGTGGCAAGTCTCGGTCCCAGTTGACGTTTTTGTTATGGTAGTCAGTTTTATTGGCACCGAGTTCAAAGTTTTGCAGCGAGGCTACCGAATCATCTACGACCCACTTGACTGTTTCCGGCAAGCCCAATAAGCCAGCAAACCCTACCTCTGCCCCCGTGACTTCCCGAACAGTGTCGGCGTCTGCCAAAGCAACCGCTGTTGCCTGAAGTGCCATACGCAACTTCACTTCACTTACCGAGTAATCACCCCGAACCGCTACGGCCACTACCACACCGTCCACACTGTAGAGCATGGTTTTTACGGTACGCGCTACCGGTACGCTGAGCACCTCTGCAAGCTGCTCAACGCCCACAACGCCAGGCGTGTGGCATGCTTCCATGGCCAGCTGCTCGTCAGTAGATGCCTCGCCGTCGGGCGCCTTCGAAGGAGCTACCTCGCGGTTATAATACTCGCTCGTGTCTGGTACATGAAAAATAGTGTCCTCACCTATAGGGCTCAGCGCTTGAAACTCGTCACTGAAACGCTTGGTAAATATGCCGCCGTCGGCTTTGACTCGGAATGTGCTATCACCGATGCCTAAGCGTTCATACACCTTATGGTAAGCCGCTGCAATCTGCTCGTAGACTTCTTCGTGCTGCCGCTGGTCGCGCGCAAACGTGTACATGTCTTTCATAATAAATTCGCGGCCGCGCAGCACACCCGACTTGGCGCGTTTTTCGTTGCGGAACTTTGCACCAATCTGGTAAACCGACTTCGGCAAGTCTTTATACGAAGTAATGTACGGCATTGCTGCGTCGACAATTGGCTCTTCGTGGGTTAGGCCAACTCCTAGTTCTGTACCATTTAGCAACTTGGTTTTGAACCAGTTATCTACCACTGCGTCGTCCCAGCGATTTGTTTTTTGCCATATGTCGCTTGGCTGCAACGTCGTCATCAACAACTCCTGACCACCAGCAGCGTCCATTTCCTCGCGCACTATTTTCTTTATGTTCTCAACGACACGAAGACCAAGTGGCATGTAAGCATAGACGCCGGCAATTTCCTTGTGGACATAGCCAGCGCGGATTAATAGCTGTGCGTTTTTGGCAACTTCGTCAGCAGGCGCTTCCTTTAGTGTTTTGGTAAATAGCTGTGATACTTTCATTGGATTGTCCTAATTATGAGTTATGAATACGGGTTACTGGCGTGCAAGAAACCGCCGCGGCGGCATAGTACGGGAATCCGGTTGGTGGAAAACTCGCTTCATTGCCACCATTGTACGCTATGCTCCGGCTTATTTGAACAGAAATAGATAGGAAAATGCGACCATATTTTTCATGGCGTGAATGAATATAGGCGCCCACAGACTCCCTGTTTTTTCGCGCATGTAACAGAGCACCACTGAGAGAACGGCGGTGTCAATGGCTGCAATCCATAGCAGCGGTTCACCCGACCCAAACTGCAGGTGTGCAACCCCAAACAGTATGCTTGTAAGTAGTGCGCCGTACAGAAAACCAAGCCTAGTTCTCAGGCTCGTAAATAAATAGCCGCGAAATACAATTTCTTCAGCTATGGGCGGCAAGACGACCAGACTAACAAATACAAGAAGTAGCTGCTCGGCCGACCGGGCAGTTTCAAAGCCAATCTGTTGTTTCTGCTCGACATCGAGAGACGGTATGAGTGCATTTGCCACGCTCGCAATGACAATATACATAACTATGTACGCACCAAACCCTTGCAGTGCCCGCCCGATATCACGCAGGCGCAAGGGTACCAGCCCGATATCTTTCCATTTCTTCCGATGCCAACGTAGCAGCCAGTATATGCCGGTCACCGTTAGCGCTTCTGCAAGCAGTATGTAATAAAACTGCGCGCTAACCGCATCCTGCAGCCACTGCGTTGCGCGGTCGGCGCTCCAACCCATGCCCGTTAGGACGAAAACCAGTATAAACGCAGCTGCAATCTGCGGCGCAATATACAAAAACAACGTCCAGAGCACGGTTGGTAGCGGCTGCCAGGCACGGCCCTCGGACACTTGCGAGTGTGGCAATTTACCTGGGGTGTGTGTTTTAACTTCGGTGTGTTTCACCTCATTTGGTAAAACTGGCCCCCTAGAAGAAGCGTTTGACATCGACAATGGTAATTAAAATAATAAGCCCAATCAAAAGCATAAAACTCGCCCCAACAATGTTTTCCTCCATTTTGGGGGTTAGCCGCTTCGCCTTTGTGAAACGGCTAGCGAGCATAAGGTAGAGTCGTCCGCCGTCGAGCGCCGGCACCGGCAACACATTCATAATGGCCAGGGTGAGCGATATGATAGCAATAATGAAGAGCATGAAAAGTATACCAAGCGAGCTACCGCCCTTTAGTACAAAGTATATACCGAGCGGACCAGACACTTGGCTGCTCGCTTCTGTCTGAGCTTGCTGCCGCGCTTCGGTATTGCCTGTGACCCCGCCTGCAATAATGCCGCCAAGCCCACTCAGTGCCGTACCAATACCCTTTAGTGTTAATTGCGTAAACTGTGCACTCAAACCAACAGCCACAACCGGCGCCGACCACGTAGAGCGGCGCAAAATAATTTCTTGTGGAGCTACCCCAAGGTAGCCTTTGGGATTGTTCGTTTTACGGCTTGCCTGGACGGCAGCTTCACTGAGCAGCGTTGCCTGCGTAGAACGGCTCTGGCCGCCGCGCTCATACCGAATCGTTACCGTTTGCCCTGCAAACTGCTTTGTGACCTCTGACAGCTTTTGACCGTTCATGGTAACTGTTTTATTCGCAGACGCAAAGCTAAGTAGTTTGCCTCTTTCTTGCAGTCCAGCTTTCGCGGCCGGTGTTTTTTCCTCGACATACCCAACAAGCACATCGTGCCGGGTAATTTTTGTGTCGCTAGCAACGGTAAACTGGTTATCAACCAGTTTCGGCATGCCAAAGAGCGCGAGTATGGTAAATAGCACCAATGCCGTTACGAGATTTACCGCGACACCTGCCAGCATAATCTTTGCCTTTGCCCAGTCGCTAGCAGCACCAAAACTGCCCTTCTCTGTGTCGCTATCGTGTTCGCCCTTTAGCTTCACAAACCCACCGAGAGGTAATGCATTTATAGTGAAATCCCAACCGCCTTTCATTTTTTTGCCCCACAACTTCGGCGGAAAAAATATGCCGAACTCCTCGGCCTTCACACCATTTCGCTTGGCGACCAGAAAATGCCCCATCTCGTGCGTAATGATGAGGAGCAGAAAGAGGATAATACCTAAAACGAAAACTACAATTGCCATTGCTTACAGTATAAAGGGCAAAGGGCTAAGGGCAAAGGGCTAAGTTAGCGCAATTTTGCGATAAGCCCAGTGAGCATCTTCTGCACTTCCACAGCTAGCCCCATAGCTACAATACTGTTCACGTCCGGAAAGACTCGTTGAATGATAATAAGCTGTGTTTCGAGTTCAGCCGCCGAACCAAGAGCAATCCCACAAAAATGTCGGTATTCTGCCGTATTATTGCGTCTATAGCCCTCTGCAATATTCGAAGGAACGGAAGTAGCGGCACTGGTGATTTGCGATGCAAGTCGGTATTGTTCCGTTTTTGGCAGCTGACGCGCAACTTCATATGCCTCAACACTCAGCTATATGCCCTTTTGCCAAACTAGCAGGTCTTTGAAACTAGCCATATGTGTTCTATCTGCGAACTTCGCCCTTTGCTCTCTGCCCTTAGCCCTTCTAGAGCGACAGTATATCGCTTTCCTTCGCCTTACTGGCAGCCTCAATATCGGCACGAGTCTTTTGCATAGCATCTTCAACCTGAGTAGTTAGTCGCTTGGCGTCGTCCTCACCTATAGATTTGTCTTTTTTAGCTGCATCGATAGCATCCATGGCTTCATGACGTATATTCCGGACAGCAATCATGGCGTCCTCTTGTTTGCCGCCTAGTTGCTTCACTATCTCGCGGCGACGCTCTTCGGTAAGTGCCGGTATGGGTACTCGCACCACCCGCCCGTCGTCGCTTGGGTTCAAGCCCAAAGACGGGTTATCGCGTATAGCACTGGCGATTGCCTGAAGGTTGCTTGGGTCAAATGGGGTTATTTGCAACAGCTGTGCCTCTGGGGCAATCACATTTGCCACTTGGTTGAGCGGCATGGGTGTGCCGTAGGCTTCTACCATCACACCGTCGAGCATAGCCGCACTGGCCCGCCCTGTTCTAAGCTGCTTCAGCTGCTCGTGATAATGCTCTACCGCCCCCGCAAACTTCTTTTTCGCTTCTTCAACCGCCTGTTGTGGATTCATCTGTACTCCTTAATGCCTACATTATAGCAAAACAGCGAAACTCGACCAGACTGATTAACGCTTATCAAATGAGTTGAATAGCATCTGCACTGCTGCTCCTGGCAGCATCGTATCATCATATGCATTTGTTTCTACAGCAAGGATACTGGTACGTTCGTCGTATAGTGGGTTGCCGTCTGCACCATATCCAACACGCAAGCGAAACCCGATAAGGCCGATTCCCAGTCCACCTAATCTAGTAGCGGCCGTAATACCGGTCGCGATGTCCTCGACCATCGTGGCCTCAAGGCATGCTGGTCCAAAATCGGGCATGACGCCCTCATAAAGATACGCAGCTCCTCGGAGTTCTTGAGCAATTATATCGACCGTATCGGCAACTCTTTGGCTACGAGCTCGGCTCGCGGCATTAAATGCTCTCTTACGTTTTGACTCGGCTTGTCTCCGATGATTCGCCGCGAAGGCTTTATGCTCAGGTTGCCAAGCTTTTGTCATAGGCTATTTTTCTCCGAGGGCGATGCGGTGGAAACGACGAACCACGATGTTCTCGCCCAGGCGTGCATTGTGGTCCTTTACGTAATCACCCACGGTTTGGTCTGGGTTTTTTATGAATGGCTGCTCTAGCAGGCACAGTTCGGCAAAGTACTTGCTCAGCTGACCTTCTACAATCTTGCCGGCCATGTCTGCAGGCTTGCCCTTCAGCGCGTCGCTAGCGAGTAGCTCTTGCTTCTTGGCTTCGCGTGCCTCTGCTGGGATGTCTTCGCTACTGACGTACGCTGGATTGCTGGCTGCAACGTGCATGGCGACGTCTTTTACAAGATCCTGGAAGATTTCGTTGCGAGCCACAAAGTCTGTTTCGCAATTTATTTCCACTACCACACCTATGCGACCGTCGTGGTTGTAGGTGCCCACGAGGCCCTGGCGAGCTTCGCGTTCACCACGCTTTTCGGCCTTGGTGAGACCTTTTTTGCGCATTTCCTTGAGCGCTGCATCAAAGTCACCGTTTGCGGCGTCGAGCGCCTGTTTTGCGTCTGTCATGCCTACACCGGTGAGTTCGCGCAAGCGTTTAATGTCTTCTATAGAAATTGCCATGGGTCGTTCCTCCATTTAGCAGGAAGTAGAGAACATTTGGCAGAAATTTTGCAGGCTTCAGGTTGCATGTGTCTGCTATCTGCTAAATTTCTGTTATCTGCTACCTGTTGTCTGTTAAATTACTTCTCTTCTTTGCCTTCTGCCTTTTCGGGGCTCTTGCTCTTTGCCTTACCTGCCAGTACTGCAGCCTTGAAGTAGTCGGCAAGAAGCTGGATAGTCTTGATAGCATCGTCATTGCAAGGAACTGGGTACGTAATGCCGGTTGGGTTGGCATTGGTATCGCAAATGCCTACGATGGGGAGCTTCAGTTTCTGGGCTTCCTTCACCGCATTTTTGTCATGCACAACATCGAAAACAACAACCACACCAGGACGAGCATTGAGCTCCTTAATGCCGCCGTACAGCACGTTCATAGCATCTATTTCTTCTTGGAAGCGCTGGACTTCAAGCTTGTTAAACTTGCCAGCAAGCTCGCCAGAAGCCATCTTGCCTTCCTGGCTTACCAAGTACTTAATCTGCGTACCAACCGTGTTCCAGTTGGTAAGCATACCGCCTAGCCAACGTTCAGTCACAAACGGCTGACCAGTTTCCTCTGCCAAGGCTTTTACGATATCAGCAGACTGGTTCTTTGTAGCGACGAACAAGATTTGTTTGTTCTTGCTAGCAGCCTCCTCTACGACACTCAGGGCTTCTTCCAACTTTGTGACGGTTTTGGTTAGGTCAATGATGTGGCTGCCACCGCGCTTGCTGTGGATGTATGGCGCCATCTTTGGGTGCCATCGCTCGGTTTTGTGACCGAAGTGCGCTCCGGCCTCGAGTAATTGTTTGATATCTACGTCTGCCATGCAGACTCCTTTCTTACGAAAGGAAGTAGTAAATAGTAAGTAGTAAGTAGTAAGGTGAGTCCCGACTATCCGACTATCCGACTATCCGACTAATTCCAATCCTTGTACACCGGTCGGGTCACCGCAGACGTACTGACAAAGTAGCGCCGCAGAGGATTTTCACCCGCACCTGCTTAGTTAATTGCCCCCGTATTGTAACAGAGGTCAGAAAATTACGCAAGGAACTTGTCGATTAACCTCTGCTCGAACGTAGAAGTAAAACCTTTGCTAGTCACACCGTTAGAGCTAGTCATTTGCGGTGGAACAGCTAGCAGCGCACCCTACCAGCAGGTCATATGCGTAAGGTCAGTTTACCAATTACTAAGCTAGATTCGCTGACTAGGTTGGCATCAATTCACGCAATGGGTAGGTATCATAAACAGATGCGACCCTATTCCATTGCGTGTTACTCACTGACTACCATCTGTTCAAGCTGCTGATTTTCCCGTGCAAACGTGCTGACGCCGTCATATGGATATTAGTATTTCTACCATACCCTCACTTTCGTCATCGTACACTATCCCCTCCCGTTAAGTCCCAACCTGGACCGTCAAAGTCCAGGAATTTACGATGCAAAAACCATAAAGAGCCACGCTACTCTTTTGCCCATAGTACTCTCTGCGATCTCGCATCCGTATACGTACCCGCCCGGGGTGTTTGTGGGTTTACCACCGCTACGGGCAAATTATCGAGAATACCCGATTTTACATACCCTTCTCCAATGTGTATAGCATCGATATCAAGCTGTTGATGCTCTATGAATTTAGTCAAAGCATTTTTATATACATCCGCTACAACAGACAGATCCGTTCCGGCATTTGCTTCTATGTTATCAAGGACAAGATATTTCTTTCCATCTTGCTCGGCTAAATACATGATCGATTGCGCCCGTAGCCGTTCATATACATCGTACACAGCAAAGAAGGCATACCGCGAATCTTCCAGACCGCTCCATATGCACGTTTCGGATGCTCCGCCCAGTGTCATGCAGCAACCTGTATCATAACCAATGGTAAAACCTCTTGGGTCGCCCGCCGCAAGCACTTCCGCTTCCATTACCCTCGTATGCTTACCCTCTTCCTCATTGCCCTGGTTATCCCTTTTAAGCACTGTTTTCTCGTATGAAACAGTTGTCTTTTCGGGGGCGATGAATTTTGGTGGGAACGAACCGGCGTGTTCCCGTTTGAATCGTGCCACTCGTTCAAGCGCGAGGAATGAATCTTCAGCCGAATATCTACTGCCTATACTACTAATCCATTCTTTGCTGTCACTCAATTCCGCTGCTGTCAAATCTGTAGTGTTACTTTCTATCCTTCTTTCAGCATACAGTCGGATACCGTGTTCAGCGACAAAGTTACGGATTGAGTTTGGATTGTCTGCAACACGGTACTGTCGGTTGTCTGGATCACGATAGGTCAACGCATCCGCTCGTGACTCCCAGGCCGCGAGCAGGTTTGTGACCTTTATTGGCTCTGTAGCGTACTGGTTGAACCAAGCCGCCGCCACGGCCGGTTCTCGCCGGTAATACTCATTCAGCGAACGAACTTTTTCCAAAGCAGCTGGTAATGTTTTCCTATCTCCCCGTGGCCGTTCCGTAAGCAATGGATGATCCTTTAGGAATTGTGTCAGCTGGTCGGGACCTCTCATTTTCGCCGCGTACAATTCAGCGTAAAGTTTTGCGGCGTCTTCCTCAATAAACACCTGCTTCAGCTTATCGAGCCGTGCGGAGGGAAAGCCCCTGAAGCCAGTTATTATTCCGGCAGTATCAGTTGTCTCGAGTGAAGTATCGGCTACGACCAACAAGCGCATAAGTTCTAACTCAAGAGCACCGACCTTTTCGCGAATTTTTTCCTGGGAAGTTGGAACTAGCTCAGTAAAGAGCCGGATTGCCTGCACGGGGGCTTCCCAATATTCGAACGCGCCGTCCAACAGGTTGGCCATTCTATGCGGCAAGAATAGCCGGTCAAGCATCTTCGCCCGTATGGCATTGCCCGGCTCTCCGTCCGGGATCGCAGAGAGTGTTTTAAGCCACTGGTCCGCATGTGGATAGAATGCGATATTAAGGCTGAACTCTTCTGTAAGCGTGCCATCTTCCTTTTTGTACTGACGCCTTGCTCTACGAAGAAAATCTGTTTTATCGCGAATAAGCTTTGCTTTTTCAAAAGTTGCTACAGGTTCGGAAGATCCAAGTACATACTGTAGTGCACCGCCCATCTCACGGTGAAGTTCAATCAAGCCGGTATCGACAAGCTGCCTGAGAGTCTTGAACGCACTCTTCATGTCGGTGCTCTGAAGCAAATATTGCAAAATATCAGCATTATTAGTACCGCCGAGCGTAAAAAGTCCGTCCGTCACAAGTTCCTCGATAACACTGTATTCCGCTAATGGGTCTTTACTGCCCATTACTCGTTTCATGATCATCTGGGAGCTAGGATGCTCTAAGCTAAAAAGACGTCTGTCTGACAACTCACGTACTACGGCCATGGTTCCGCGCGGATCTTCCGATTGCAGCACGTAATTCACGATTTCTCTCCTGTTTGTCTCGTTGCCTACATCGAACAGCCCGTGCTCTATGCACGACGCGATGGTCGCAAAGCGTTCAGTGACATTTTCTGAACTTGATATGAAATGAAGTACCCATGCGTTATAATCCCTACCTCCCAGCTCGAATAGCCCCTGCGCCTCGAGCTGCTGAAACTCATGGAACAGTGAGACGCGCCGGTTTGAGCGAAGAATGTAATTCTGAAGCCAAAGGTTCGATTGCCCGCCAAAGAGCAGCACGCCTTCGCCCACCAGTTGCTGTATTTCGCCGAGCGAATCCTCGGGGTGAGGGCTCCTCAGGATAATGCCAATCAATTCTCTCATATTGGTATTAGACCACCCGTATTCATTAGTGGCAGGGCCTGCGACATCGAACAAGCCGTTCCGGGCAAGATTTTGGAGCATATGCAGCCGCTCGGTCATACTGTTCGACTTATATTCGGGTTGGTTCCGTGCTTCTGCTACCATATAGGCTTGTAAAATTGTCTGCAAATACCCATTGTCTTCCATGTTACCGGAAATATACCCGACAAGCTCCTGTGAAGCCGGATCAAGCTTGCTGAAAAACTCAGGCCGGACCACTCCATTTTGCTGACCCCGTGCAAGCAGATTTACGACCCTGTCCAGCGAGGCCTGACCAAGCCCGGCGAATTCACCCATTAGCCATATGTCGACCGATGCATAGATAGCATCCTGGTCTGCATCTGGCGACAAACTAAGGAATTTCCTTATATATTCTTTTTGAGTTTGCTCTGGATCCGGCCCCACGTATAACTCTCCGCTCATGCGCAAAATCTCAGCAACATCATGGAGGCGCGCGCTGTCCACCCCTATAAAAACTTCTTGCGGCTCGCGATTAGCAAGTATAAGCTTATGCAGAGTACCGGTCCGAAGTAGTGCGTCCAGACAAGTTGCGTCCAGCTCCGAATAATGTTCCATATAAAGCGCACTTTTTTTAGCCAGCTGCCGCTTAAAGATATCGCTTTGGAGCTCAGCTGGTAATTTAGTGAACGAGGTGCGTACGTCGATATACTCATCGATATGCCCTGCAATAGCTGCTCCTGCTTCATTGGGGTCAAAGGCAGTAAAGTTTTCTATAAGGATGCGGCCAAATTCTTTTTCATCTAACCCCTGTTTCGATGCACTGAGGATATCCCGCACGACCGAGACGGGCACATTCTTGAATAATCCGGTCTCCAGACATTTTTGAATACTATACTGAGGTGAAGAATTACCTCCATCACAGAATGCTTTCATAAGCTTAACATCCGGATTAACATCTTTCATGTTGTGGAGCTGGGGCAATACGGCGTAGCCAACGTAGTAGTCCGCCCTTTCTATTAACGCGCGTAGATCATCGTTCGTAATATGCAAATCCGGAAATTCAGCACAATGCTCTATTACCACCAGCGCTTCATGCGGTTCTCCATTATCCAGGATATGCCTAGCGAAGTCCGTATCTACCGTCGCTCCCTCGGCCTCGAAAAGCTTCTTGTGGTCTAGTACGACGCTTACATGACCCGCCGCTATTAGTTTATTTTTGCTCGCTTCATCAAAGCGCAACCCCGGGAAACTACCGCGGTTATGCTCAACTACTGCCGCCTGGCTCTCGCTTCCCGCCATCAAAAAGAGGCCTGTTTCTGCCTTGAAGGTACCCCTCTCGACTAAGCCGGTCAGAACCGGGTCTGTATCGTAGGTTATATCATCATCAGGATCAACCTGTAGATTCAGATTGTCTTTTATGTATTCATCCCCGCATTTCTTGCCAAGATTGCCCAACGTTTTCCGCACCCGCAAAAGTACGACATCATCCATGTCACCGCCCGGTAGAACAGCGTTTTCTTTGAGTGCTACTTTTATTAGTATTTCTTCACCAAGCCATGGGTTTCCATCATTTACGACAGTCGCTTCTCTTGTGCAATTATCTTTCAGCCAGGTATCGGCCTGAACAACACGTTCTTTATCTTCGGCCGATAGGTTTATATCATATAGGGTTTCATTGGGGTCATACCAGGCTACATCTAATAATCGGTTGTCGTATGGCTGACTGGTTGCGGTTTTTTCATCATCTCCCTGAGGGGATTTCGTATCGTCTGTTTCACCCGGGATTGATGGTTCTACTTCGGTGGGATTCGCCTGGGGTTGTTCGCTGAGGCCCGTCCAGCGGCGGCGAGGGGGCTTCGATGACGGAGCTTGTACCCCGTCTCCCGCAAGTACGAAACGACCAGTGTCTACGACTGATTTTAAGAGCGCCTTTTCCCCGTCAGATCTGTCATCAAAACCACCATCAACCGCCACTGCTTCTTCAGCGTCAGCGGCATCATGCGCTGGATTTAGTCCCGTGCGAAACTCAACAAGTTCACCCAGATTGTGGCGAAGTATATGTTCCACAGCTACAGCCGCTGGTGTTACAAAATCCTGTACGAACTTTTTTACTGGATCTGGACCCGATGGATCCGGCGCATGGTCTATACCAGCTTGAGGTGCTCCCAATGTGGCGGTCACGTCATCATAGCTCGGTTCTTGTGGATGTGGTTGTAAGAGAGGCATTTTTGTTGATTTTATATTTTTTGAAGCCTACATTTATTTTACTCCTCTGTTGCAAGCTGTCAACAGAGGTGCTACAATACAGCGTAACTGTTTGGGATAGGTCGGACTGCAGCACGCCCACTGCTAACCCGAAGGCCAAACATACTAACCATCATTTTACGGGCAGAGGTTATACCAATGAAAAAGGATTTGCATCCGAAAAACTATCGACTGGTTGTGTTCCAGGACTTAAACAACAACCACACCTACCTAACGCGAAGTACGGTCGCCACAGACGAGACTATCACACTCGACGGTGTGGAGTATCCGCTGGTAAAAGTCCACATTACTGGTTCGAGCCACCCGTTCTTTACCGGTGAAGAGCGTGTTCTTGACATTGAAGGTCGCGTCGACAAGTTTAAAGCCCGTGCCGAAGCTGCTGCTAAGGCCAAAGAAGCCCGTATGGCTGCCGCCAAGAAAGCCAGCGCCCGCGCAGAGAAAAAAGCCGAAAAAGAGGAAAAGGCTTAGCCTTTTCAGGTCAGAGTGGAGAGGTTCTAGGTTAGAGTAGCTGCGTTAGACACTAAACCCCTCCAACCTCTCACCTAGAACCTCTAACCTTAAGTAGATTTTATGATTTCATCATTTCGCGAACTTATTGTTTGGCAAAAGTCATTTGACTTAACAGTTGAGATTTATCGCCTGACCAGCAACCTCCCCTCTTCTGAGAGGCGTGGTCTTTGTGACCAAATGCGGCGATGCTCCGTCTCAATCCCTAGCAATATTGCTGAAGGACAACAGCGCAATAACCGCAAAGAATACCGCCAATTCCTTGGCATGGCTCGTGGTTCGGCTGGTGAGCTCGAGACACAGTTGCTACTCGTTGAGAAAATCTATACATTAGAGGTCGCACACCCAGTCGAGGTCGTTCATGAAATACAGAAAATGCTCATGGTCATGAGAAATAAGCTTGGGCAGACAAACTAGCGTTATACTAACTATATGGAAGAAAAGGAAAGATTGCTTCGCAACGAGTTACATGAGATCAAGGCTAAGCTTGAATATCCGACAATATTTTCCGATCCAGCCTATCCAAAACTGGCAAAAAGACAAAGCAAACTAGAGTATGTCGTCAACCTCTTTGATCAAATCGCTGCCCTTAAACAACAGGCTGTAGAGGCTGAACAGCTTACGCTGGATCCCGACACAGAAATAGCCTCCATGGCTCAAGCCGAGCTTATCGCCCTACGCTCTAACCTAGAACCTCTAACCTCTAACCTATCTGAAGCGCTCACCCCCAAGGATCCAAATGACGAGAAAGACGCCATTATCGAAATTCGGGCTGGTGCTGGCGGTGACGAGGCATCGCTTTTTGCCGCCGAGCTTTACCGCATGTACGTGCGATGGGGTGAAATAAAGGGCTATAAAACAGAGCTGGTTAGCGAGAGTCCAAGTGAAGTCGGCGGGTTTAAGGAAATAATTTTTGCCATGCATGGAGCCGACATGTACAAACAACTGAAATTCGAGGCAGGCGTCCACCGCGTGCAGCGCGTGCCTGCTACAGAATCTCAGGGACGAATCCATACCTCTACCGTAACAGTGGCCGTGCTGCCAGAAGCTGAAGAAACCGATATAGAAATCAACCCAAATGACCTACGTATAGATGTCTACCGCAGTGGCGGCCACGGCGGCCAGAGCGTAAACACTACCGACAGTGCCGTACGTATTACTCACCTGCCAACTGGCCTGGTCGTTGCCAACCAAGACGAAAAATCACAAATCAAAAACAAGGCCAAGGCCATGAGCGTGCTGCGTTCTCGTTTGCTTCAAATGAAAATAGACGAAGAAACCAAACAGCTCAGTGATGATCGCAAAAAACTGATTGGTACCGGCGACCGCAGCGAAAAGATCCGCACCTACAATTTCCCGCAAGACCGTATAACAGACCACCGTATCGGCTACAGCCGCAGCAACATCCCTGGCGCCCTTGCTGGCCAAATCGATGACCTCATAGAAAAACTAGCCGACTATGAACGCAGCCTCATCAACGACGGTCAGTGAGTGACTACAGCCTTTCCTGAGTGTCAATATTTCC
>JBGAWL010000023.1:0-15831 GCA_044227625.1 Saccharimonadales bacterium (SeqCode)
AAGCCAGACACTTTATAGGTCATGGTACTCCCCGACCAGCTAAAACTTCCTGCAACATGTGGCTGCATATAAAACGCGCTCTCGGCGCTAGTTCGGTCGACCGCCTGGTCAAAGCTAAGGCTTAGAGAGGTAGCGAGTGGCACACGAGTTCCTGATGGTGATGCACTCACAACCTTTACGTTTCCTGGCGTTTGCGCGTAAAAAACTTTCTCTGCCGCAATAACACCGCCGCGCACAGAGGTTGTACCGGCAGCAACTTTGTATGAGTATGTCGTACCAGGCACGACTAAGCTTGTGGTGAAACTGTACTGACGCTTAGTTTGCCAAGCGCCCTTTCCGGGCATGGCAAACTGGACACTGTTTTCTGCTGCAGCCATATCTTGGTCGAAGTCGAGTGTAATTGTCTGATTTGGGCTAATGTAGCCGGAGACATTGGTTGAAACACGCGGCTCCGCCACTGTCGTAAAAGCAAAAACCGCAACAACTTGCTTTTCGCTACTCTGCTTCGTGTCCCGCACCTCTGCATGGTATGACTTACCCTGCTCTAGTGGACCCGTCAGTTTCCACCGAAAGAGAACGTCATCTCGACTAGATGGCTTCGGCGACACCACGGGTATATCACCACTTAATACGAGTTTTCTTAACCCTTTGTTAGGTGCGCTCATGCGAACGGAAACTTCACTATTTTGACGCACAAACTCGGCATTTTTTGCCGGAGTTTGAGCTGTGATTCGAGGCGCGCGCTCCGTGACGACCTGAACAGTCTGCTCGCTGGGAGTGTTGCTCATAATATCGGCTGTTGGCTCTACTTTTTTGAGCTGAAGATGGAACACCGAATTTGGCACAAGCATTGCTTTGGGGGTAAATACCAACGCTCGCACGCCACCAAGCTGTTTCTCGAACTTCCACGTACCGTCAATGTGTTCCTGCCAGCTATATTGCAACCCGCTCTTGACTGGGCGGCTGAAGACGATTCGTATCGGTTCATTTATGGCATGGTTCACGACGTGGTCTGCTCGCACAGCCTGATGTGCATAGGCAATGCCGCTTGAAACACCAATGTAACCGACCATAAACCCTAAGAATAACCCACCGAAGAAGAACCCCCTCTTTTGACTTGCGAGGAATACGCCCAATTGGTGAAGGCGAAGAATAAGACGTCGTGGTTGCCATTTCCTCGTCTTCCTTATTTTTTGCCACAGCCCTTCGGGCGGCTTCAGGAAGCTCGCTGCATCATCGTCAGACAAACTAGCCCGCCGCACGCGAATACGTTCTACTCTGCTTTTTTGGGTAACCGGGATTTGCACGGCACAGTGCTCCTACAAGAAGGGCTGGGTTTTTATTTTATGTGTGTTTGCGCAAGTAAAAAGCGCGGCTACATCTCGTCAAAATAGATATATGTCAGGTTTGAGGCCATTCCGGCGCTCACGTACATTTCGCTGTACCGGCCATTGAAGTCGTAGTTGTACTGGCTAATCCAGATGGAACCGTCGGCATTAACGGCTTCGACCCACATAACGTGCCCATAGTACCCCACATTCCAAACCGCAACTGAACCAACTCGAGGCGTCGAACTCGTTGGAATCCCCGCACGTGCAGCGTTCCCCGGCCACTGGTTTGCATTGCCGACACCACCCCAGTAGGGCATGTAGCCATATGTGCTATAGACTTTCCATGCCGTGTAGCTCACACATTCACGGTTATACATTCCCCATGGGTCAACTAGACTATCTTGGGCGGCATTATTAAGATACGTTGGATAGCCCCCGTGACCTGGGTCTCCTGCGGTCACGCCACCTGACGTGCCTCCGGTGAGACGGCGATTTGCAGCAGCCTGTTCGGCTCGAAGCTGGGCAACCTTGCTATTGTTTGCTTTTATTTGCGCGTCATATGAAGCCTGTTGTTGTTCATTTAGGTTGAGCAGCTCCCATTGCTTTGCTCGGTCGGCATTAAGTTGCCCCTGCTGAATTTGCATATCTTTAATAAGGGCTTCTACCTTGGCTTTTTGCACCTGAAGCTGTTTTTGCAGCTCGGCAATTTTTTTCAGCGTATCTTGGAGCTTAGTCTGTACGCGCGAACGGTACTCTTGCTTGTCAACGTAGTCGCTAAAGTCTCGACTGCTCGCCAGCATTTCCAGAGAACTTGGCGTCCCGTCGACGTACATAGCCTTTACATCTTCGGCAAGGATAGCTCGCTGCCGGTCAATTTCGGCCTGCGCTTCAGCAATTTGCTTTTGCAACTGCGCCTGCAAGTCAAGATTGGCATTTATAGAGGCCTGGAGAGCATCTATTTGCTGCTGTAGTTTCTGAATGGCATCCGCATAACTCTGAGCTACAGATTCTAGTTCAGTTAAGGCAGAGCGATTTGCGGCATTTTGCTGCGTCAGAGCATTTATTTGTGCCTGATACTCGTCCGCCCAAACCATGTGACGCCACGACGGTATGAGTGTTGCTGTAGCCAAAAATATGCTACTTGCGACAAGTAGCCCTGACTGAGCCGGACGCGAAAGACCATGAGAGAAGTGTTGAGAGACTTTTTTGTGCATAATTTCTATGTTTGCCTGAACATGCTTATGATATCACAACTAAGCATGGTTGGCAACCCTCCTTATATCCGATAAAACGTTGTGCTTTTTTCTATTTTTGCCCTGGCTTCGTCGAATCCTTGCGAAGACTCGCTGCGAACAGTCTTTTCTGGGCTTTATTTCTTTGGCGTTTTGAATTTAAGATATCGCTGCGTGGCAATCACGGATGAGGCAGCACCAATTAGTATACCAAGCGTAAGCTGCATCAGCAACAGCTGCCAGTACCGCTCCTGAAAGTACTGCTGGCTATAACTGATGTCGAGCAGGCCAAAACTGGTTGCCTGCAGAGAACTTGAGGCCGTAATAAAGAGTGCATTGATGATGAGTATGGAGACAATGGCCGAAAGAACGCCGTATATGACCGTCTCGACAACAAATGGCGCGCGGATATAGCTCGTACTTGCGCCAAGCAGGCGCATAATCTGCAGCTCATCGCGGCGGTTGAAAATTGCCATTTGTATCGTGTTGAAAATGATGAGTACAGATATAAGCGCAAACACCGCGACAGCAATAATACCAGCTCGTTGCAGAATGTTTGTGGCGTGAGTAATTTTGTCTATGGTAGCACGTCGCTCACCACTGTCAGAAATAGGGTCTGACTGAAGTTTCTGCCACTCCGGTTTGGTGACAAAAGAGCGAATTTCATCCATTTTATTCAGGTCTTTCGGCTTGATTTTGATGGTGGCCGGTAGTGGGTTGTCTGTTTCGTTTACTGCCGCGAGCAGTTTGTCATTACCTGCATTTTGCTTTATAAAGGCCCTCAGTGCCGCAGCCTTATCGAGATACGTCACTTCCTCTACATTTTGTAGTTGCTCAATTTTAGAAACAAAGTTTTTTGCCTGAGCTGATGTAACTGTGTCTTTGAGGTACACTGAAATGTCAATTTTACTGGTAATCTGGTCGACCTGATTTGCAAATGTAGCATTCACTATTATGGAAAACAAAATGATTGTAAGAGTAATAATCATGGTCGCCATGGCAGCAACAGCAAGCCACGCATTGCGCACAAAATACAGAAAGCCAGTTCGCACTATTCGGCCGGTTGTTGTCGTTCGCCTGCCCATATGCTAGACGCTCCTCGTGACAGGTGGTTTCTCGTTGTACTGTGCGTTTGCACGGTCGCTCACAACGCGCCCGTTTTTTATGGTAATCACCCGTCGTTTCAGCTTGTTCACGATTTCTTGGTTGTGGGTCGTCAAAAGCACTGTGGTGCCGTAGCGGTTGATTTTTTCGAGCACCGTTATGACATCCCAGGCATGTTTGGGGTCAAGGTTTCCCGTTGGCTCATCGGCAATGAGAATTTTGGGCTGACGTACGATTGCACGGGCTATAGCAACACGCTGGCGTTCGCCGCCACTCAGTTCTACCGGCATACGCTTAGCCTTATCTTTGAGGTTCACAATTTCTAGCACTCTCGGTACCGTATTATTAATCTCTTTGGTACTCACTCCTACTATTTCCAATGCAAAGGCGACGTTCTCAAAGACGGTGCGGTTCGGAAGCAGCTTGAAGTCCTGAAACACAACCCCTATTTTACGCCTTAGCAGCGGTATGTCTTTGTCGGGCAGTTTGTCGTAGTCTATGCCGCCAACAATAATTTTGCCGCTAGACGGTCGCTCTTCGCGGGTGAGCAGTTTAAGCAAGGTTGACTTCCCTGCGCCGCTCTGGCCAATAACAATCACGAACTCTTTCGGCTCGACGTGCAAGCTGACTCGGTCCAGTGCAGTACCCAGCGTCTTACCATACGTCTTCGTTACCCTGTCCAACAAAATCATTAGCAGTATTATAGCAGAAATGAGACAGTCAGAATAGGTCGTCTCTTGGCACTATGCTATTAAAGGGCATTCTGACCGTACTTTCATGCTAACCATATCTCGCCCAGTATTAATCAGATGCTTACTTCTACTTACATTCAATAATCTCTTACACTTGCCCAGCTAACCTTTTTGAGACTGTCGACAATCAAATCTGGATTTGCAGCCTCAAACGCACCGCTATCATAATGCCCATGCGGCACGGCAATACATTTCATGCCTGCGGCCTTAGCCGCCTTAACACCATTCAGTGAATCTTCAAATACTAGACACTCTTTGGGCTCAACTTTGAGCGATCTAGCAGCGGCAATAAACACGTCGGGGAACGGCTTCCCGCGATTTTCATCTGTTGCGCTATGTATGGCATCCATGTATGGAGCTATTTTGAATTTTTCGACAACGGCATCGATTATTTCCATGGGCGACGATGACGCAATACCCATAATAACGTTTTCGTTTTTTAGCACTTTAATTAACACTTCCGCTCCCGGCAGAAGAGTTCCCTCTCTCTGAATATCAAGTATGACCATATCGAATATCCGGGAAGCCATTTTTTCGGGAGTTTGCTCTGTTATGCCGTAGAGAGCACACCAATGCCTTGTTATATCAATCGTCTTTTTACCCGCTACATCCCGAAGCTGTCGCTCACTAACTGTGTGACCGAACTGACGCAAAACAGATTTGTGAGCATTGTGCCAAAATGGCTCACTATCTATAAGCAGTCCATCCATATCAAAGATAACGGCTTTTATCATCTAGGTATCACCCAGGGTGTGGTCGAGGTAGGCGGTGATGAAGGGTGTGAGGTTGCCCGCAAGCACATCGTCTGGGTCGGTGCTGGTGTATCCGCTGCGGAGGTCTTTGACCTGTTTGTACGGATGCAGAACATAGCTGCGGATTTGGTTACCCCACGCGGCTTGCTCATTTGGGCCTTTTAGCTCACTCACCTTTTCAGCATGCTGCTCTAGCTGGAGCGCAGCCAGCCGGGAACGAAGAATCGTCATAGCAGTTTCTCGGTTTTGTAGCTGTGAGCGTTCGTTTTGTATAGCAACCACGATTCCTGTTGGCAGGTGCGTAACTCGTACAGCCGAGTCGGTAGTGTTGACACTTTGGCCGCCGTGACCGCCACTACGGTAAACATCTATTTTCAGGTCTTTTTCGTCTAGCTCAACTGTCTCGGGCGTATCAATTTTGGGCATCACCTCTACCTTGGCAAAGCTGGTTTCGCGACTCTCGGCGTTAAAAGGGCTCAGCCGTACAAGACGGTGTACGCCATGTTCGCTTTTGAGCTTTCCGTAGGCAAACACCCCTGTTATTTCGAGTGTTGCGCTCTTTATTCCACCTTCGTCTGCAGGCGCTTCTTCGAGCATAGAAACTGAGTAATTTTGTTGTTCAGCCCAGCGCACGTACATGCGCAGCAACATACCCGCCCAGTCCTGCGCATCGCTACCGCCCGCACCAGCATGGAGGCTTATAATGACGTCGTGTTCGTCGTATGGACCAGAAAATTTTAGCTCTTCTTTTAGCTCAGCAAAGTCATTTTCGGCACGTTTCACCTGGGAAGTCATTTCTGTCTCTATTGTTTCATCTCCGGTTTCCAGTAGCTCAATAGCCTCATCAATACTTTGCCGCAGTTTTTCCCACGGCATTATCCGTTTTTCCAGTGTCGCCTGCTCTTTTACTGTCTTCTGCGCAGCCTCAGGCTCATTCCAAAAACTTGGCTCGTTGATTATTGCCGTGAGCGTTGCATAGCGAGTTTTCATGGCATCAAAGCCAATCCGCATAAGTGCGCTGTGTACGGCATCTTGCAGTGCTTTCGCCGAACGAAGGGATTCTTCCATTTAAACCACCTGTTGCCAGAGGACGGCTAGCTGCTTGTTCAAGTCATCTGCAAGCTGTGGCGTAACGCTTCCGTATACACCGAGACCACCGATGTTATCGGCAAACATTGCCCGGGTCACATCTATAATGTCCTGTTTTGTCACGGCCTGAATACGCTCTGGCACCCCATAGTAATCTTCGATGTGCTCGTCAAAGAAATACCGTCCTGTATAGCCTGCGGCCGTACTCGAAACTGTCTGTGCGCTTCGCTGGTACCGACCAATCGCATATGCCTGAGCGGCGCTAATGTCTGCCTCTGCAAGCTCTCCCCGAAAAAGGTTACCAAGCTGCTCAATAATGATGTCGAATAGTGCCGGCGCATTCGCTGCGGAAACCTGACTCCCAAACCACAGGTTACTGCTCAGTTTGATTTGCTGGAACCCACTGTTCATACCATAGACAAGCCCTCTTTCGCGGGCCGTACCGAGTATTTTCGAGTAGAGTGTTTCGGTGAGCAGCGCATTCACCAGCCCAAGCGCATCAATCTCTCGCTCTTCAAGCCGGCGAATCATAAACGTGTCGATGTAAAAATACACCGTGTCGACTGTTTCATTCGGAATACACACTGGTTTTTTCAGGCCAGTCACTGCTTCATCTGGCATAATAAATCGCTCGCCACGAGGAAGCTGAATTTCTTCAAGCATTTCCACAATTTTGCGTTTACGGGCAGGAGTTATATTGCCCGCTATGACAAACCGCATATTGTCTGAGGTATGCGTTCGCCGGTAATGTTCGCGCACGTCGTCGAGCGTGACGTTGTCCATAAGCACCAAGCGTTCTCTATCTGTTTCCGAGACAAGGCCATAGGCTTTTCTGCTCGACGCCCCAAGTTGACGGTAGTGATTGTTTGCCCGGGCGGCCAACTCTTCGCGAACATTACCAAACTCTGCGTCAAATTCCTCCTGCAAAAACAATGGCTTGTCTATGGCGGTGCGCAGCAATCGTGTTACTCGCTCCCATTCAAAATCGGCACACTCTAGCTCGTATACAATATCGTATACGTCGGTAGAGGCATTGCTGTAGGCACCGTTTTTTTCCACTTCTGCCTGAAAATCACGCGCCCGCGGGAACTCATCATTCGCACCGAGTAATATATGCTCCATGAGATGTGGCGTTTCCCACTTTGCCCTGTCAACCAAATACTCCCCCGCCCGGAAGTTAATATACACATTCATAACGCTTGCATCTGGAACGTGCACCAAAAGACCTTTGGCGCCGTTTTCTAGGGTAATTTCTTCAACTGTGTGCTTCATATGCGAAAGCAGGTGACTGAGACTTATTAACTCTGTCCTTTGCCCTCTGCCCTATTTCCGTTTCCTCGCTTTTGCCTTGCGCTGACGCTCGCGTTTGTTTGCCTTGGCGCGTTCTTTCGCAGTGGATTTCACCTGGGATGGCTTTTTCTCCGCTGTAAAGTCCCCCTCATCGAACTGTTTTTCATCGTCTAGAATCTGCCCGGCATTGCTTATAGAGCCGCGAGCCGCTCGGGTCAATTCGGTTTCAACCGGACGGTCAAGTTCGTCCATTTCAATTGGTTCGGCGTGGAAGATTGCTCGAACAACGTCGTGGCGAAGCGCATACTGCATCTGCTCGAAAATCATCTGTCCGCGGCGCCGATACTCAACAAGCGGGTCGCGCTGGCCGACACTCATCCAGCCAATGCCTTCGCGGAGATGATCCATGTTTTCAAGGTGCTGCATCCAAAGATTATCCAAGATTTGTAAGTATATGTCGCGCTCAACTCGGCGCATAATTTCGGGGGTGAAGGCTGTCTCCCGGCCCTTATACAGCTCTTTGGCTTCCTCGACAAGCACCGGTTTTACCGTATCTTGCGTTTTGGAGAAAACACGATCCAGTGCGGCCTCGTCAAGCGGTAGTAGCTCTTGCACGGCTGGCTCAAACTCTTCACTGGCGCGCAGTGGTGAATCTGCAAGCAAAGTAATTTCTTCTTCTATATATGCCTTTACGCGCTTACTGATGTCGTCGGCACGCAAAATTTCCTTGCGCATAGCGTAGGTCGCTTTGCGGTGGCGGTTCATGACATCGTCGTACTGCACCACATTTTTACGCTGGTCAAAGTGAAAGCCCTCAACTTTTTTCTGGGCCGCTTCAAGGCTACGGGTAATCATACGGTTTTCAATCGGCACATCTTCGTCAACCTTCAGCCGGTCGAGTACTTTGCCAATCCGTTCTGCTCCAAATATGCGCATAAGGTCGTCTTCGGTGCTCACATAAAATTGGGTTGCTCCCGGGTCGCCTTGTCGGCCAGCGCGACCACGCAGCTGGTTGTCTATGCGGCGCGATTCGTGCCGTTCACTACCAATCACAAACAATCCGCCGAGCTCCTTGACGCCCTTGCCAAGTACGATGTCGGTACCGCGACCAGCAATGTTGGTTGCGAGCGTGACGGCCCCTTTCTCGCCAGCTTTGGCCACTATTTTCGCTTCGCGTTCGTTATTTTTTGCGTTCAGAACCTGATGCGGCACACCCGCTTTGGTGAGCATGCCACCAAGTTTTTCATTCTTTTCTATAGAAACAGTACCAATTAGCACTGGCTGCCCCTTTTCGTGCAATTCCTTCACCTCGCGGACGATTGCCTTAAACTTGGCGGACTCGTTCCGGTAAATCCGGTCACTGCGGTCATCACGTATGATTTGGCGGTTAGACGGAATCTCGACGACATCGAGCTTGTAAATCTGATGAAACTCTTCACTTTCAGTCATGGCCGTACCAGTCATACCAGCAAGCTTGTCATAGAGACGGAAATAGTTCTGGAAAGAAATGGTTGCAAGTGTCATGGACTCTTCCTGCACTTCGACGCCTTCTTTTGCCTCTATAGCCTGGTGAAGCCCCTCGTTGTAACGACGCCCCGCCAGCAAGCGACCAGTGAACTCATCGACAATGACAATCTCTCCGTCATTTGTGACCACATAGTCTTTGTCGCGTTTAAACAACGTCTGCGCCCTTAGTGCCTGCTCTAGGTGATACAGGGTGCGGATGTTATCGCTGCCGTACAGATTTTCTATACCGAGCACTTTCTCAATTTTGTCGACGCCCAGGTCGTTCAGCACCACTGTTTTCCGCTTTTCATCAACTTCATAATGTTTGGCCGTCAGCTGCCGAACTGTTTTTGCAAACTGCGCATAGGCATTACCGGGCGTGACACTTGGCGCACTAATAATAAGTGGGGTCCGTGCTTCGTCTATGAGGATGGAGTCAACCTCGTCGACAATGGCAAAATTGAGTTCACGTTGCCGAAGCTGGTCTGTCTCACGCACCATATTGTCGCGCAAGTAGTCAAAGCCAAATTCGTTGTTGGTGCCGTAAGTTATATCCGCCGCGTAGGCCTCTTGTCGCGTGCATGGTCTGAGGTGCCGAAAACGCTCATCTTCGTGCTCTTCATTGACGTACTTTGGGTCGAATAAATACGAGTGGTCGGCCTTGATTACTGCGGTCGAAAGACCGAGAAAATGATACACCTGACCCATCCAGCCGGCGTCGCGCTGCGCAAGGTAATCGTTCACCGTCACCAGGTGCGCGCCTTTGCCGCCGAGCGCGTTCAAAAACATCGGCGCAGTTGCAACAAGCGTTTTACCTTCGCCGGTTTTCATTTCGCTCACATTGCCTTCGTGCAGAACCATACCACCTATAAGCTGTACGTCGTAATGACGCTGTTTGAGCGTACGCGTCGCGGCCTCACGTACCAGTGCAAATGCGTCGGGCAGTATACCGTCCAGAGACTCTTTCTTAAGCCGTGCGCGCAGCTTATCTGTCTGCTCACGGAGCTGTTTGTCGGTCATTTTTTCGTACTTTGGCGCAAGCTCATTAATAACCCGCACACGTTTCCTCAGGCGCTTGATAGTTTTGGCCTGCGGGTCACCCAGAATACGCTTTAAAACTCTATTCATAGACTTTTCTGTACCTCCACATACATCAGTAATTCGTCAAACACTATTGTACCCTGTTTTTTTTAGGGATGCGAGTGGAAAAAGGAAGTTCTATACGTCTCGCACATTTCCGTCTACAGCGCGCACTATTTCAGGCAATAGCTTTCTCGCGCTTCAACCGGCGAACTAGACGGTGTCGTAAACCATATTTGCTATGTTTTCCTTTGTAGTCTGCCAGCTGACGGCGAATTTCAACTACCGCTATGTCAAATGCTGCATACATGTGCGTAGTAGTTTCCTTGGCGGCCAACGTGCCATGCGGGAGCTGTAATGCTAAAGTACAGGTTTTATCCTGACCTTTTTTTGCTTCTTTGAAGTGAACAGCCAGCACCGCCGCTTCGCGAGCCTTGCGCGGAACGTATTTCTCTATATCTTTTATCTTCCCTGCGGCATATTTCTGCAATTTTGGGCTCAGGTCAAAACCCTCCGCGCTGACGGTGTGAATCATGTGACTCCTTCTTTATCTACCGTTTATATCTCGGTTCTGCCGCCCATGTACGGGCGTAACACGTTTGGTACTTCCAGTGTACCACGTTCTGTTTGGTAATGCTCTATGGCAGCAATGAGCGAGCGCGCCAGAGAAACGGCCGTGCCATTCAGCGTGTGCAGCACTTCCACTTTGCCATCTTTACGTCGAACGCGAATGTTAAGGTTGCGCGCCTGAAAATCGGTGCAGTTACTACAGCTCGTCAGCTCACGATATTTTTGGTCTACCGGCGACCAGTACTCTACATCGTATTTTTTAGCCGCTGGCGCGCCCAAGTCACCCGCTGCAATGTTGATGACGTGATACGGTACACCAAGTGCTTGCCACAGTTCTTCTTCTGTAGCCAAAATAAACTCGTGCATGTCCCGGCTTTGTTCCGGAGCACAAAATATGTACATTTCGAGCTTGTTAAACTGGTGCACACGGAATAGGCCCCTCGTATGCTTGCCGTAGGTTCCGGCCTCGCGGCGATAGCATGGGCTATAGCCAACGTATCTCAGTGGCAGTTTGTCTTCGTCGATAATTTCGTCGGCGTGGTAACCTGTAAGCGGCGCTTCGGCTGTGCCGATGAGCGTCAAATCTTCACCCTCTACATAGTATTCGTTACCGCTCTCATCGCCCCGCGGTGAGAACCCCGCACCCATTGCCACCCGGCTGCTGACCATGTGCGGTACTGTCATGTAGGTAAAGCCCTTTTTGGTTACAAAATCGAGCGCAAACTGGGTAATGGCGTTTTCAAGCAGTGCCAGGTCACCCTTCAGGTAGTAAAACTTTGCGCCGGCCACCTTGGCACCCCGCTCAAAATCAACCCAGTCGCGCGCAACAGCAAAGTCCAGGTGGTCTGCTGCGCCCTTGTTCTGCGCACCAACCTGCTTTATTTCTACACTGTCTTCCTCGCCGCCCAGTGGTACATCATCAAACGTAGGGTTTGGCACCATTTGCATCTGGGATTGCCATTTTTCCTCTGTAACTTTCAGCTCATTTTCGAGAGTGGCAATTTCATCCTTCAGCTTTTTACCCTGCTCTATTTGCTCCACAGAAGGTTTTTGGCCTTTCATGGAATCGGTCAGGGCGTTGCGCTGAGCCCGCAACTCCTCAACAGCTGTTAGTTGCCCGCGCCGTTGCTCGTCCACCCCGAGTAACGCTTGCACGTCAACATTTTTATAGCCTTTTTCATGCGCCTTCCGCTGTACCAGCTCGGCGTTCTCCCGTATGAATTGTATGTCTAGCATGTTTTCAGTATACAGAGTTACCGCTAAAGAGTTAAGTGAGTTTGCTACGGTAGATTATCAAGCCAGGCAAAAACTGTGTCGACATACTGGCCAGCTCTAGCACTATGATAGCTAAATGAATGTGGCCAGTTGGGCATAATTTTATATTCGAGTTTGGCCGGATCATATACTGCGTCAACGTAGTTTTTCACTGTTTGGTGTGGGACCTGCTCATCTGCACCAGACTCAATAATTTGTATATGCCCACGAAACGCGTGAACTGCCGCAAGCGCACGGTTACTCTGCCAGCTCAATGCTTGTTGACGCCATTGGTTTATCTGCTCGTTTTCTGCACCATCACCCCATTTTGGTTGATCAAAACGCTCGTCGGGATAATTTGCTGGTACACGAAGCGCCAGTGCGCTGACCGGCCGTTCCTCAGTAAGAAGTGCACCAATATATGCCCCGTAGCTGCTACCAATTACACTGATGTTATCCTCATTTCCTACCTGTTCACGCAGAAAATCATACGCTGCAACGGCATCCGCAAGTGCGTCAGCAGCGGTTACAGACTGAATAGCACCATCGCTTCCCTCGTGCCCCCGAAATACAGGGGCAACGCAGAGGTAGCCTCTTTCAGATAGCATATCGAGAACAAATTGATTCGGACGGCTATTCCAACCGTGAAGGTAGAGAATCGCGGTATTTTTTCTTTGCAGGGGTGGCTCGTAGAGCTGTACTTCTATACGTTTGTTTGCAACAGCGACTGAAATGCGTTTCATTTTTTTGATTTTTTCGCCTGTAACGCTGCAAGCGTTAATTCAGTGCGCGCCCGAGCATAGGAACAGAACTCGCAGGGGCCACCCATGGCGGCGGTACCAATGGCAGGCATGTCGTCGCTATCCATGCAGGCCTTCATGTCACGCAATGTTTGCTCTACCCAGTCACTTTTGCCTGTGTGTGGAAACACGTGTGTTTCAAACTCGACTACGCCATCAAAGGCATCTTTGCCGGGGTTGCCGGTGGCGTACACAAAATAACCCGTATCGCTCACCGCAAAACCGTTTTGCCGAAGTAGCCACTGGTACACTTCCATTTGGCGGCGATACATATCTTGCCAACCACCCTCCGGGCCAAGTGCTTTTACCGGCTCGGCCTTTGCGGTGGCTTTGTAGTCAACCACCATGAGTTCACCTGCTGGGTTCACCCACACATCGTCCACTGCTCCAAAGACGTGCAGGTTTGTCGGCGCATGTAGGGTAGTCACCCCTGTAAAGTTATGTCGCCACGTATCAAGGTCTTTATGCGTATACGGCACAGCATCAACACCAAACTGTTTCATAAGCGGATGTGGTTTATTCTGCACACGGTAGGCATCGAACTCTTTTTTAAACAGTTCGTCGATGGCCTTGTTGATATTGAACGGCGGGCTGCTTGGCCGGGTAATCTTGTGGCGCACATCTAGCCAGAAACAGCGCGGACACTGCATGTACAGCTCAATCTTGCTACGGCTGACCTTATACGGCTCAGTTTGCCCCGGCTCGTACGGCCGCGACCGTTCCCTCATGTATGACATAGAGTGTATTGTATACCAACCGCACAGTATTTTCGGATTTTTCAGCCCGATAATCGCTGAGTTAGAATACGTCTGTACCGACGAAGCATATCTGGATATGGTGAGGAGGTAGAGGCGTATTCTGGCCAGTGAGGGCGGGATGAGAAACTGAAAAATACCGTGTGGTTGGTATTTTTACTTCCGACGCAGCACGGCTAGCGTTTCGATGTGAGGAGTCCGTGGGAAAAAGTTGAAGATTTCGAAATGTGTCATTTTGTAGGCCGACTGGAGTAGCGCAAGGTCGCGTGCATGGGTGGCAGGATTACAGCTGAGATAGATAATTTGCGGAGGCCGTACTTCTAAACAGCGCTTGACGACATTTGCGTGCAAACCGGCCCGAGGTGGATCGAAAATAACTGGCTGCGACCCGTCGATGTACTCGAGGGCCTTTTCTGCCGATGATTCGACAACCTCAGCGAAGACCGGTGAGTCGCAAGCATTGGCGCGCGCCATTGCCGCAGTCCTGAAATCGAGTTCAACAAGTATGGCTTCCCCCTCGGCGACCGACAAACCAATACTGCCGACACCAGCGTACATATCTACCGGGTCGCCCTGGCAGTGCGCCCGAATACTTTCTAGCGCCCGCGTGTAGACCGGCAGGTTTACCTGGAAAAAACTATCGACATCGTAAGAAAATGTCTGCCCGAGCATCTTATCGCGCAGCCCGCAGTCGCCCAGTTCGTACAGCAATGTGGTTGGTACCGATGCGGGAGAACGCGGGTTTGAGTGGTACACCCGCAGCCCCTTGAGCGCACTAACAGGACTACTAACAGGACTGTCCTTTGAAACTGGAGATTTCACCGCATTTGGCAATTTCAATCTGGGAAATTTACTTGGTTTTACAAAAAGTGCCGCTACTGCCTCCCCTGCTTGGTTGCACCGCACAATCACGGTCTTCAAGTCGCCCGCCCGCAGATCGAGCCGTTGCAGCTCGCTCAGCACTACCCGTGCCGCATCGTCTACTGCCGACATCGCGAGTGCGCTACCCTGCACAATTTGCTTACTATGACTACCACGCTGATGGAGCGCCAGATGCAAACCGTCATCATCACCCCAAAACGAATACTCCATTTTGTTGCGGTAATGAAACTCCGAACCTACTGATACTACAGCTCTGTCATCTTCAGCGAATCCGGCACGAGCCGGAGAAGTCGAAAGGTCTCCTTTTTCCCCAGAAGATTCCAGGTTCTCATTCGGAATGACAACACCTTCGTGCGTAAAAAGCTCTTTGACTATTGCAGATTTATAGCGGTTTTCTGCCTCAAAGGTCATCATTTGCCAGGGGCTTGTGGCAAGATAGTTGTCCTCGAGTGGATCTATTCTCTCTGGTGAGGCTTTTAGTATCTCCTCGGCAATCGCTTCAGCGTATGACCGCTTTTTCTTAATAATCCGCACGCGTACGGTTTCGCCAGGCAGTGCATTCCACACAAACACTTTCCGGCCGTCTGCTAATGTGCCGAGCCCCTGCCCGCCATGCACCAGCTTTTCTATAACCACTTCATCCACCGACTTAGTACCTTCCGCAGGCCATCTACCGTGGTAACCAATCTGTTCGGCTTCAGGAGCTCCAAGCCGTGTTTGCTACTGTAGCCCCATGTCACCGAGATTATTCGTAGACCCGCACCGCGTGCCGACACCACATCGACCTTCTCGTCGCCGACACACCATAACTTAGATGTATCTAGGCCTTCACGCTTTACCACCCGGCGCATCATACTTGCCTTAGACCAAAAATGTGCCCCACCGTAAATGCCGTCGAAGTAGCTATCTAGGTCATGCCACTGCAAATATTTCCGAATGTTTTCACTATGATTGGTGCTGACCACAAAGAGTTTCACGCGAGCTTCATAGAGGTCACGAATAAGTTCGGTTAAGCCAGGATACACCCGTATACTTCGTAAATGCCGACGGAGCATACGCCGCCCCCGCACCGCAAGCCACGCTATTTTCCATAGCGGCAACCCCATCTCGCGCGCAATCTGGTACATTGACTTGTTGCGCATGCTGTCTACCACTTCTTGGGTACGGTGCACTGGCTTTCCGTGCACATCATCGTACATGCGCAGCAGTGCCGGTAGGCTGTCTGCAATAGTTCCATCAAAGTCAAAAATCACCGCTCGCATAATTGGTATACATTATATGCTATTTGACTAAACCAAAAAGTCGCTTTAGCCAACCCATTGGTCTCTCTGGTTTCGACACCTGCATTTGGGCGGCCTTAAATTCATCTGATTGTGCACAGCGCAATAGTGAACGAACATACACGTCAGCCTCTTCAGGGTTAAGAGTCAGAAA
>JBGAWL010000024.1:0-15320 GCA_044227625.1 Saccharimonadales bacterium (SeqCode)
GGGGAGAGGCTGTGTAACATACAGTTATTATACATATTAATACATAAAAAAACAACTAGGTTGTAAAGCATATATTGAAACGGAGATTATTATACGGTATAATCATAGATAATATTGTTATAAAACTTCGAGAAGGAGTTAGCACATCTATGGGTAAACCAAAGAAACGAACCAGCCCCCGAGCTACCGGTGCGCGTCGCAGCCACCTCATAGTCAAGCTCGCCCGAGCTGTCAATAAAAAATCGCCAGTCAAAGCCTACACGACCCGCCGCGAAAGCGGTAAGAAGCTGGCCGCTACTAAGTAATTACTAAAGGAGCGAGCATATGGCTTCTAACCGCCACCTCGGTCGTATCGTTGCGCTGCAAACGCTCTATGAGCTAGATTTTCGCCGCGAAGCAGGCGACACAACCTTTGACCTCGGCTTAGTGCTGAAACGCAACATAGCACGGTACGAATCTACGGTAGACGACGTATTTTTCATAGAAGAACTGGTAAAAGGCGTCGAGAAGTACGAAAAAGAACTCGACGACGAACTCCGGCCGCTCGCGCCAGAGTGGCCACTAGAACAGATTGCCCGTATGGACAGGGTGGTATTGCGCATGGGGCTGTACGAACTGCACCATGAGCCAGATGTCCCGCCAAAAGTGGTTATAAATGAAGCCGTTGAGCTCGCCAAAGCCTTTGGCGGAGACAACAGTAGCAAGTTTATTAACGGCGTACTGGGTACGGCCCTAAAAAACAAGTCTGGCGCAAATGAAGTAAAACCCACAGAGGAGAAGGCTTCATCCCAGACGAAAACGGCCGCAAAGTCGGCAAAGAAATCACCCGCGGCAAAAAAACCTACAAAGAAGGCGGCCTAAGCCATGGGTGAAGCAAAGCGCAAACGACTCGCTGCTATGGAGGGCATAAAAAAACCCATCGAGGGCTTTCGCAAGTTTGTAACGCGCCGCCCCGTCATAGAAGAGGTGGTGCGCGAAACAACATCTGGCGGCATAGTATTTCGGCACAACGAAAAGACGAATGGCGTAGAAATACTGCTTATTAAAGATGCAAAAAACCGCTGGACTATCCCCAAAGGTCACGTGGAAGAAGGCGAAGAGCCAAAAGCGACCGCCGAACGCGAGATTCGTGAGGAAACTGGCCTGCAAGAAATGCGGGTTATGCAGTGGTTAGGAAAAGTAAATTTTCGCTATAGGCGGAACCACACACTCGTGCTTATGACTATGCATATCTACTTGGTGGAAGGGCTCGGTAATACAAACCGCCTACACCCAGAAGATTGGCTGAGCGATATTCAGTGGCTGCCCGCCACCGAAGCGGTGGATGCAATTGCCTATGAAGACATCGGTAAGCTTATGCTGGCTGGGATGAAAAAA
Source organism: Saccharimonadales bacterium (SeqCode) (assembly GCA_044227625.1). GTDB lineage: Bacteria > Patescibacteriota > Saccharimonadia > Saccharimonadales > UBA4665 > JAGXIT01. Next base: position 1,378 of record JBGAWL010000024.1, read on the forward strand.
GTAAGGGAAAGGAGAGGATAGTTACGAATAACGATTGACGATTAAAGAGTAACGAATTCGTTAATCCTTAATCTTTAATCTTAATTCATTCTGTTATGGACACGACACAGTATCAAGATTTTGCCAAGAAGTATTTGGGCGGCGCGTTTACGCGGCTAGGGGTACTTATAACGGCGTTTACGCACCGTTCGTACCTAAACGAACACAAAAAATCGGCCAGCGAACACAACGAACGCCTGGAGTTTCTGGGTGATGCTGTGCTTGAGCTGGTAGTCACAGAATTTCTCTACACCAACTACCCAGACCCAGAGGGAATTTTGACCAACTGGCGGAGTTCGCTGGTGCGCACGGAAAGTATTAGTGCGGCTGGAGTACGTCTTGGTGTTGAATCGCTGCTGCGCTTGAGCCGCGGCGAAAAGAACGGCACGGAACGGGCACGGGCACAGATACTGGCAAATGCTTTCGAAGCTATCATCGGCGCGCTGTACCTAGAGCGCGGCTACGATGCATGCAAAACATTTATTACCGAAAACATTCTCAGTACCTTCGATGACATCTTGAAAACTGGCTCCTGGATGGACCCGAAATCGCGCCTGCAAGAGATAGTACAAGGGCAGGTAGGGGCGACACCGTCGTACCGCGTGCTCAGCGAGGAAGGCCCTGACCACGAGAAAGAATTCACAGTGGGTGTGTATGTAGATGACAAACTCATCGGCAATGGCACTGGCCCCAGCAAACAAGCCGCCCAAGTCTCCGCCGCCACCTCGGCATTAAAGAAGTATTCGGCCTAAAATGCCTGTGCTTGCATTAATGGCGTAACGATGCTTAACTCCTTACGCGATTTATAATAGGACAAGAGTATGATAAGCGGAATAATATTGCCATTGACTCAAGAATCGGACGCTCAAGGACATAGCGCCTGGGTTGCTGATGTAACACGAAGGCTTGGCGAAGGTTTTGACAGCAATACGTTAGGTCAGGTGGCCTCCTTCATGAGGCATCGCCGAGATGTTATTCTAGGGGCTGTGGGTATAATTGGAGCTGATACTGATGCGGTTCGGAAAGAACTGAATGATCCTGTGTATAATCCATTTTTTGAGGTAGGTGCTCGTAATCCGCAAGCGAATGCTGCCGTCTGTGACGCTTTTTTCCGAGATGAAATGGCTCGATTCCCGCACGATGATAGAGATCCAAACACGGGTAAAATATTGACAGCTCTACGCTTTTGCACTTGCGGACTATTGGATGCTGTAGGGCTTCAGCATGATCCATCAGACGAGCAATATCTACCTTAACGGAAAACGCACTGCATACATATCTTGAAATGTTGAGTTAACCTGAATCACGAAACTCTAGCTCTGTCATTCCGAGCACTGAATCAAGTTCAGCATAAACTCCGTCGAGGACTCTTCTTGTTGTATCTTTTAGCGAACGGGTGAGAAGAAGATCTTTCGACTTTGCTTCGCTCCGCTCAAGATCAAATTTTATCGTATCTTTAAGTTTCTGATTCAGGTAAGTGCAATATGTTTGACAACAGGGGTGGGAAGGTGGTAGAGTGTTCGGAGTATCAATTTAAGGGAAGGATTCGTAAAACGATGTTAGTTATTCGTTTGCAACGCACCGGCCGCAAAGGTCATGCACAATTCCGCGTCGTCGTTCAGGACAGTCGCCGGACCCCCACCAGTGGCAAGATTGTCGCCCAAGTAGGCACATACGACCCACATACAAAAACACTTAACCTCGACAAAGAGCGGGCGCAGCACTACCTCGACCACGGTGCACAGCCAAGCGACCGCGTGGCGCTTATTCTCAAAAAAGAAGGGGTGAAGCTACCATCATGGGTAAAGCTTCCGGCAAAACAAGAAGGCAAGCTCCGTAACCCAGAGAAACTACGCCGCAACCGCCCAGAAGAACCAAAAGAAGAACCAGCAGCAGAGGAAGCTCCCGCAGAAGAACCTGCAGAGGCAGCGGAGGCTTCACCAGAGGCAGAAGTCACTGAAGCAGCTGCCGAATAAAAGAAGATATAATGTAGTTAAAAGTGCCCCACTGGGGCACTTTTTGTTTGTCCGGGCTGGTGGAAGCTTTGGCATTGTTCGCATTGAGGGGGCATATACGCTATAATTACAGGTACCAGATAAAGCCAGAGGAGGCAGAACATGTCAGCAACTATAGATGAACAATTTGTCGAGTACGTCGTCAAATCACTCGTAGGTAAGCCAGAGGCAGTCAGTATAAAACGCAGCGTAGACGAAAAGGGCGTACTACTCGAGCTCACGGTGGACGCAGAAGACCTTGGGCGGGTGATTGGTAAGCGTGGCGCAACCGCTCAGAGTATTCGCACGCTCTTGCGTGCGCTCGGCACGAAGCAAGAAGCCCGCTACAACCTAAAAATTGTCGACGTTGACCGTTTGGATGAAAATGGGAACCCGCTGCCTCGCCCAGAACGCGAAGACCGCCCCGTCCGGGATGACTCACAGTCAGTTGCCAGCAATGACAGCACCAGCGACGGTACAGCCCAGGCATCTTCCGCTGCGGTGGCGAGTGACGATGACGACGATGCCTTTGATGTGCCAGCCGAAAAGAAAGAAAGCGACACCGTTGCTCGAACTCGCGCAGAATTAGCCGACCTCGACGACCTCGATATCTAGCCACCCAGTCATCCTGAACTCGTTTCAGGATCCATGAGCTTTCTCATGTGTCTGTGCTTTCCATAAACCCCACAGTCTCACTACGTTCCTTACTGTCACCGGTAGTTCTCGGACTGCCAGACCGACCAGGGCCATTTTCTTCAAAACACATGCTGGTTTCGTCCTGCAGCCGACCTACTTTTTCTGCCGAAGAAAAAGTAGGCAAAAAGTCTCGGCCAAAAGCTCCACCTCTTGGTCAGCAGCTGTCAGTTCTACAACCGACACGAGAACTCGTCAGACAGGTATTGCCACCGGCAATACCTGTCTTCCGAACGCGATGTGTTTGCATAACACATCGCTACTTGGTCAAGCCGTAAGGGCTTGACTGGCATCAAACAACTCGTGCCGCCTGTCGGAAGTTGTAGAACCTGACATCATCTGAGCCAGGAGGTTACGCATGGCCATTTCTAGCTATATCGCTTCGCGATAATGTACTAGCGGCCGGCGGCCGCATCTGAGGTCTAAGCTCTACAATCTGAACTCTAACCCCTGTTCCCCTTGTGTTTTCTACGGCGTTGTGCTAGGGTAGTAGGAGTCTTTTTAAAAGACAAACTGATAAAACAAAAACATTTAACAGCTCGTGCGAGCCAGCGAAGTCAAACATCGTTGGGAGCTTTATGTGACAGCGCCACCTCTGGTAACAGAGGTGGTTTTGTTATATACTGCAGTTAATGAAAATTCAAGTCATTACGCTTTTTCCCGAAATGTTTACCGGTGTGCTTGGTAGTAGCATGCTCTGGAAAGCGGCTGACAGGGGTATTGTAGAGTACGAGTTTATAAACCTGCGTGAGTTTGGGCTCGGCCCACGTCAGCAAGTCGACGACACTCCATATGGCGGCGGCGATGGCATGCTTCTTATGGTAGAGCCACTGGTGGCCGCCATAGAACATGCACAAAGCAGGGTGAAGGGTAAGGGGCAAAGAGCAAAAGTCTTGCTGCCAACCCCGCGAGGGAAGCTATACAAACAGTCAGATGCCAAGCGACTCGCCACCGAAGAACAGGATCTTATTATTATCTGTCCACGCTACGAAGGCTATGACGAGCGGGTCACGAAATGGGTTGACGAACAATTTTGCGTCGGTAACTACGTACTGACTGGTGGCGAGCTACCGGCAATGACTATCATCGATAGTGTTGTGCGCTTGCTACCTGGCGTGCTTGGCGGTGAAACCAGTGCTGAAAACGAGTCATTTCAGGATGACGACGAAAGCATAGAATACCCACAGTACACTCGCCCCGAAGTGTTCCAGGATATGAACGTCCCCGATGTCCTTCTCTCCGGCCACCACGCAGAAATCGCCAAATGGCGCAATTCGTCAAATTAGACGCGCCGGGGTATACTTATCGTACTAGGAGGCTTTTTATGAAGTTATTTCGAATTAAACCAGTGTATGCGCATTGTGATTTGCCGTGTGGGGTGTACGACCCGGCGCAGGCACGGATAGAGGCCGAAAGCGTAAAGGCCATGATGCAGAAGTACGAGGGCCTAGACGACCATAACAAAATGCGCGCAGTCATACTCATAGAGGAGCGGGCTGAGTTAGTGAAGCACCACCTGTGGGTACTCTGGACCGATTATTTTAAGCCCCCACACCTTGAAAAATACCCAGATTTGCATGAGAAATTTTGGCTGGCAACAAAGCAAGCGGGCGAGTGCAAGCATCACTTGGATGTTACTGAAGCAGATAAGCTCCTTGCTATGATAGATGATATTGCAATAATCTTTTGGGAGACCAAAAAGTAGAGTCAAGAGACATGAGTCAAGAGGCAAGAAAACGCTCAAAAATATTCTTTATCAGGCGAGTGGTGGGTAAGAGTATGTGGCCGGTGCTTGACCCCGATAGAGTCGTTTTGGTTATGCGGAAACGTCACTACAATCCCGAGGACGTAGCGATAATTCTCCACAACGGGAAAGAAAAAATAAAACGTATTAGAACAGTTGAGGGCAAGAAGTATGATGTACGGGGCGATAACCCTTCGCAAAGTACCGATAGCCGTCACTTTGGACTTGTCAGGCACGAAGACATCATCGGTAAGGTGATATGGCCAAGAGTCTAAAGACATCGCACTCTGAATTGTTCAAGCCTTGCTTACCAGACGTACCCCGGATGCCCGTTTTATTCGTCGCCATATCCAGATACTCCTCCTTACAAAACGAACATCTGAAGCGCGTCCGCATAACCAGCCAGAGGGGCAATTCAGAATACGATGTCTTTAAGCGTTTTTATCTAACAAAGTGAGTTATTCATTGTGGGTGCTTACGGCTCCACTTTTGAGCGGGATATCTCGCAGGAATAGTGCAATGATGAGTGCAACAACTGCTGCAGGTATAGCAAAGCGAAACACATCAGCAAATGAGAGAGAAAAGGCTCGTATAACCATGTCGTGAACGGCGATAGGGAGATGCTGCAGGGTGTCAAGACTTCCACTAACTTTCACCGGTGGAGTTCCAGAAGGAAGCTGTGTGCTCATGTGGTGCGCCAGTCTGTTAGCTAGTATCGCACCAAAAAGAGCCGCTCCCAAGCTACTCCCAATAGAGCGGAAAAATGTCACCGAAGACGTGGCCGTACCAAGCTCATCCCGTTTTACGGCATTTTGCACTGCCAATATCGTGACAGGCATAACGCAGCCGAGACCAAGACCGAGTAGTACCATCCATACGCCTATCTCGGCTCGGTTTGTGGTGGCTGTAATAGTGCTAAAAAGCGCATAGGCAACAATGGTCAGTGATGCGCCGATGATAGGAAACTGTCGGTACCGTCCAATTTTACTTATTAGACGACCAGAACCAATCGACCCGACCATCATACCGACGACCATTGGTAATAGCATGAGGCCAGATTTGGTTGCAGAATCACCGCGAACGAGCTGTTGATACTCGGGGAGAAATACAAGTGCGCCGAACATAACGACACCGAAAACAGCGCTCAGAAGGGTAGATACAAGAAACACGTCGCTCTTAAACAGGTCGAGCGGTAATATGGGTTCTTTGGCATAGCGTTCCCGTACAAAAAACAGTGCGGCGAGCAGGCCGGAGGCTGCAAAAAGGTTAATGATATAGCGAGACCCCCATGGGTGTTCAACCCCGCCCCAAACCAACGCAAGCAACAGACACACGACGCTGGTAGCCATGAGGGCGGCTCCAAGATAATCTATTGCATGGTGTGATTTTTTGATTGGCAAATGCAAACGGGCAGCAATAGCGAAAAGTGCCACGGCGCCAATAGGTAAGTTTATGTAAAACACCCATCGCCAACTGGCATGATCGGTAAACAGGCCACCAAGCAGGGGGCCGATGACGCTCGATATCCCAAACACGGCGCCAATAAAACCTTGATATTTTCCACGCTCTCTTGGGGGCACAACATCTCCAATCACTGCCATGGAAAGTGTCATAATTCCGCCGGCCCCAATGCCTTGCAGCGCGCGGAACCAGATGAGCTGGTCCATGTTTTGTGCTGCACCACAGAGGACAGAACCGAGCAGAAAAATTCCTATGGCAATCTGGAATATTTTCTTTCGCCCAAACATGTCGCTAATTTTTCCAAACAGCGGCGTCGCCACGGCACTAGCTAGTAGGTAGGAAGTTGCAACCCATGAGTATTTACTGAGACCGTGTAGATCTTGCGCGATGGTCGGCAGCGCAGTTGCCACGATAGTCTGGTCGAGTGCGGCGAGAAACATCGCTAGCATAAGAGCAGTTATGACAATCATAATTTCGCTATGCGACAGCGGCTGGCTGTGATCTATGGTCGAAGCCTGCTTGGTTGTTTTTATAAATGGAAATTTCATAAATGTCTACCCTTCTTTTTGCACAGTTATGTGATTGTTTTGTTCCAGCTGATGCAATATGGCAGTATGTGCCTTGGTAATAATTGCGATTTCTTCGTCACTAAACTCTCGGAGCGCCTTGGTAACTAGCTCGTACCGTTTCGACTCGAAATGCCGAAGGGCGTACTGTCCCTGTTCGCTTACAGACAGCAGTACGGAGCGTCGGTCATCTGAACGAACAATTTTGTCTACAAATCCTGTTGTTTCAAGAGATTCAAGCAGCTGTGAAACTGCGCCAGGGGTCATACTAAGCTCACGTGCGGCTTGATTGACGGTGACAGGTTGGTGACGCCGTATTATCATTAGAAGACTCAATTGGCTTCCACTTAGAATAGCGCCCGGGCAAGATATACGTACGCTAGTCATCGTTTTTTTAAAGCGAATCAAGCTCGTAAGCATTTCTTGGATGAGTGCTTGGCGATTTTCCATAGTTTAGATACTAAATAGTATAGCTACTAAACTATTCGTGTCAAGCAATCACCCAAACACGAGTTTCGCACTCTATCGCTCATGTGCATCTTCTCCTTGAAGTACAAAAGGAGCCGTACCGAGCTACGGCGAGTGAGTACTGGAGAGGAAAAATGCGCAGGAGCCGAAGAAGCCAGCGGTGCGGCCAGCTTCGCTGGGTGGCAGGCTGGCTGGTGCGAAGCTCGTGTACCATAAAAACACTGTGAGCCAAAGTACATATCTTGACCACACAGCATATATTGAATAATTTTGGTAATCTCCGACGATAGAAATATGCAATAAAAGTCTGGTAGATATTCACCAAACCTCCACGTCCACTTTTGATACTCAATAAGTAGCCTAGAGAGCGATTAATACTTAACCCACCTTACGCAAATGGCGCCCTGTGTGCCCAAAGCGAGCACTTAAATAATTGCAAACATCGTAAGATGTAATCGGTCCCAACATAAAAACCCACCATATTCTGGTGGGTTTTTATGCCTAGGCTTCTTTTTTAATACGTACCATGCGGGCCAATACCCAAGCAATCAGGCCGTAAACCAAAAGTGCGACCAGCGTTTCTATTTCAAAACGGCCAGTCCCATTACCCACGGTGGTATCGACGCTAAAGAGCGAACGGAACGGAGAGACGAACGGGTTCGTCACTGTGTAGACGAAGTTTGCAAACGCATTGGCGCTGTTGGCGCCAAGCAGTGAAAGTAAAAACCGTATGACGTGCAAGCCAGCAACAATGCCGTAAACCAGCCAAATAACATTTGCTGCCACGCCCGACGGGCTGGCGGTGTGTTCTTCGCGGCGAACGACACGCTGAGACTGCACGACATTACCGTCGTCATCGAGTCCGTTTTCTCTTGTAACATTAACTTGTGATTCTTGAACCATAGTTTTTCCTTTAGTTATAGTAGTAATGAATGCCTGGCCATTCAGCGAATGGCCAGGTCTCGCAAGTGTTTACGACCGAATCTGCTGATACGCCGGAGCATATTCGGGCAGTCGGTACATTTTAGGGCGACGCATCGGGATATATACCCGCAGTGCGCTCAGCAGCATTGCCGCTGCAATTACGCCGCCGATAAGGGGATACCAGTTGTACGTGGTATCCCAAAATCGGTTAGTCGCCTGCTGGTGGAAGAACAAATCGTAAAAGAAAGCGACGCCCTCTATGCCGACTGCCCACAAAATAAGTGTGAATGTGCCTGATAGAAATTGCTTAACTTTCATAGTTCGATTTCTTTCGGCCGATTAGGCCCGGCGCGTTACCATTTTGTATACCCAGAGCAGAACAACTGAGCCCAAGACAGCAACAAGCAAGCTATACAGGTTGAAACCAGTAACGCCACTTTTGCCTATAAGCTGCATGAGGAAGCCCCCGGCAAATGCGCCGACAATTCCGACAACCACATTGGCGACCGCGCCCTGGCGAGCGTCTGTTCCAGCAATAAGTGATGCAATCCATCCGGCCAATGCGCCGAAAATAATCCAAACAATAATATTCATAGTAATTCTCCTTGTCCGAAGACAGTATTTAGTAGTTAGTAGTTAGTAGTTAGTAGTACTTGAGTGACCCTCTTTTCGATAGCAGCAGAAACGTAGTCGGGCAGTCAGGTGACCATGTCGGTCGTTATACTTGCTGCTGCCGTTTTGGTTATTTACCGCTCGTCGAACAGTTCGGGGAATTCTCGTGATTTTCTGGTCAAAAATTTATTTATACGCAGTTCAAGTTCTGGTTGTTTCATAGGTAATCCTTTCATTTCTTCTCGTTTAACGAGAGTTGTTGTTCATGTAGTCATGAATGTGTACAGTAGTGAAGTCGTCCAAACCCGGTTCGCCTGAGTTTTTCGTGGAAGCTTATTTGTGAATGTGCTGCGGAGGAATGACCTCATAGTAGGCCGGGGACGCATTTCAAACTATGAGCCGGCCGACCAAAAAAATGTTACCCAGCTCACACTGCCCACAAGAACAATCTGTTAGAGTAGAGTCAGAAGCATATGAAAAATCGATTTTTACATCCAGTAACCAAAGGCTCACCCCGTGACGTTACAACGGCTGCGGCCATTGTTTCTATACTGCTTGCAGCTGTCGGTATTCTATCGACATACCTCTATATACACAGTACTCAGTCAGAGCAAGCCACCAAATACCAGCAGATAAAGCAGCAACAATACCGTGCATCTGCCAACTACATCAACGGCAAGCTTGCAAACTACAGCCAAATTCTGCTCTCTGGCGCAACGGCCGTGAATGTTAAAGGTAGCGAGGCCATGAGCAGAAACGATTGGGCTACATTTTTCAAAACCAGCCGAGTAGCCACTGCTTTTCCGGAAATTCTTGGCGTCGGGTACGCCACATATATCCCATCCGGCGCCCTCGACAGTCATGTTGAAGCCGTACGTTCTGAGGGCTTTCCAGACTACCGCATAACGCCAGTGGGTGAACGCTCGGAATACACCGCCATTACGTACATAGAACCATTTGATGATGTCAACCGGAAGGCCTTTGGCTATGACATGTTCACCGAACCAACACGGCGCCAAGCCATGACAGCTGCGCGCGACAAAGCTTCGTTCGGGCTGACCGGTCCAGTCGTGCTCAAACAAGACGATGGTAGCACTGCCAAAGAAAGACCAAAAAGTGTACTACTTTATTATCCTGTCTACCGCGCTGCACTCGTCCCTGAATCAATAGAAGACCGGCGGCAAAACCTCGTTGGCTATGTCTACCTAGCGTTTCGCATCCAAGATATGATGGCCGAAAAAAATGCCGAACTCGGCAAGCTCGGAATATCCTACGAGCTCACCGATGCTACGGGCACTATTCACGGTGACTATGTTTGTTGGGGGTGTCAGTGCCAGCATATTGCTGGGCGGCCTTGTTTTTACATTGCTGAAGCTTCGTATTGGCCAGGTGAAATCACAACACGACCTAGAGCTACAACGTACCCGGGATGAGCTGCTCGCCCTCGCGTCACACCAACTTCGCACACCCGCAAGCAGTGTCCGCCAGTACGTCGGCATGCTCGAGCAAGGTTACTTTGGTGAGCTCAACAAGGAGCAAGCCGCTGTAGCACACAAAGCCTACCAGTCGAACGACCGCCAGCTCGAAATCATCGACCAGCTACTCTACGTTGCCAAGGCTGACGCAAACCAGCTTATTGTGCAGCCTAGCAGTTTTAACCTTGCCGATGCCACGCGTGACATCATAGACAGTATGGCTCAAACCTATCAGGCGAAATCCATCACTGTTAAAAAGACTATCCCAAAAGAATTACCAGTCCTAGCAGACGAGCGCTTTGTGCGCATGATTATCGAAAACCTCCTGAGTAACGCGGTGAAATATTCATTTGAAAAAGGTTCCATACACGTAAAACTGACCGAGCAGGACAACCTAGCACAGCTTGTGGTCAGTGACAGCGGCGTGGGGATTGCCGAGTCTGATTACGAAAAACTGTTCAAAAAATTCAGCCGTATCCCCAACGAACTTTCAACCAAAGAAGGTGGCAGCGGCCTGGGCCTGTACCTCGCACGTCGATTTGCACTTGCCCACGGCGGGGACATTACCGTGCAGTCTAATGGCCAACATGGTGCAAGCTTTACACTAACGCTGCCCATCTACACCAAAACTGAGCATAATGTTATCCAGCTCACAGAATAACCTACGCCGTGCGGACTATACTGGCAGGATAATGAGTGCCAAAAAAGTATTGCTCGTCGAAGATGACGCCGCCCTAAGCGACGCTTTTTCCATAATGCTCGCCAAAAACGGCTACGATGTACAGACAGCCTTTAATGGTCGTGAGGCCCTGGATGTCGTGAAAGATTTTACCCCAGACATCATTCTCCTCGACCTCCTCATGCCCATTATGGGTGGGCGCGAGTTCCTGCAGCAGTTCGAGAACAATTCAGCTATACCCATCATCGTTTTCAGCAACCTCGATTCCAAAAAAGAAATCGAGGAGGTCATGGAGCTTGGTGCCACCCGCTACATGCTCAAGGCCTGGGCAACGCCGCCCGAACTTGTCCGGATTATTCAGAATACGCTTGACTCCTAGGCACCTGAACCCCACAATATCCCTACCATGCGTGAGAAGACTATCCGTAAAGAGCAGATTGTTGTGTATCAGGGCGAGGCCGTGTACGGCGTACATGTTATTACCAGCGGCATAGTCCGTGCCTACACCATCCTCGGTAGCGGCAATGAAGTAAATGTGGCTCTTTACGGCCCTGGCGACTACTTTCCTGTAGAGACCGCCTACGAAACCGCGCCAGCAACACTGTTTTACTACGAGGCTCTCACCGATTGTACTTTGCAAACGCACCGCGGCGATGCTTTCCGTGAACTCCAGGCCAGTCAACCAGATGCTCACGACGCAGAAAGCAAGCGCTACGTTGGTGCTCTACTACACGTCAACGCTCTTGGCCAGGCTACCGCCTATGACAAACTTGGCCACGCCCTTCGCTACCTGACATTGCGCTTTGGGCTACCGCTCGCTGGCAAAGGCTTCTACCGTATAGATATGAAGCTGACCCAGCAAGACCTTGCCAACTTATGCACCATGTCACGCGAAACCGTCAGTATAGAGCTTGCAAAACTCAAAGCCAAAAAAGCCGTACTGGAAAAAAGCAAGCTCTACACAGTCAATCTGCCCCTGCTCACACAACTCCTCGGGGATGACAACCTGACAGACGTAACACTGTAAATATGCTCAAACATTCCGGTCTTCCCGTTTTGCAGCCATTTTTGCGGCAAAACCCGCATGTAGCAAAAAACATTCTATCCGCGCCAAATCACGGGAGTTTTTTGCAGCCACTCTGTGTCTGATAGTTGGTCAAGCATAGCCTGCGCTACCGCCTGTCGGTGGATGGTCGCTGTTGGCCCCGAAAGCTTTTCGCGTAGCACATACCCCTGTCTGCCTAGCTCAGTCATCACTGGCGAACGAAGCACCGTCCAATCTAGCCCTGAATTCTGCAACACCGCCATATGCTTTTCCCCGTCCTCCAGTACTTTCGGTGCAAGTTTTTGCAGCATAGTTCTGTTTGCCCGCTGGATAGCCGTGGGTTTGTCGTCTGGGGTAAACGCGGCGTTGCCCGTCAGTGAAATAATCCGCCGTACACCAGCCTGTTTCATGGCCGGTACCACCGCCCGCATGGCCGCTGTCAGCACATCGCCGTCCTTACTCCCCCAGTTGCTCACCGCAGACAAAATCACCTGGGAGCCCGAAATAACTTCGGCGACCTTCACCGCATTGTGCACATCAAGCTTCACCACCCGAAGGTTTGGCTGCGATTCAAATGGGTCGTTCGAGTGCACACAGGCCACAACTTCATGACCCTCCGCCAGCAGCAGCTCTACTACTTTCAAACCCACTCTCCCGGCCGCCCCAAAAACTACCGCTTTCATGCAAGTAGTATAGCAAGCGCCAAAGAGTTAAGAGATATGAGATAAGAGATGAGGTGCGAGATTGCGGTCGCAGGCCGCTATAAAACAATCGCATATGCGATGTAACTAAAGTCGGCCATGCGGAATCGCCTGGCTCAGTCGTTGTCAGGCTCTACAACTTCCGACAGGCGGCGTGACTTGTTTGACGAAGCTAGGTATTGCCATTGGCAATACCTAGCTAAGGAGTTGTCACGTCGGTTGTAGAACTGACAACTACTGACCAAGAGATGAGACTCTGGCCTGGTTTTGGGTCAAGGGTCTTTTGGCAGCAAAAGTCCCTTGTCGTCGCGCGGGCGCGAAAGCCCGCATCGCATAATTTTACTTGCGGGCTGCAGCCAACGCCTCACCGTACCATTTGAGCTCGGTAAGTACGTTGCCCAGCAGACCGGTAAACATTTCAGCCATATCGCTCTTATACTCACCCTCGTCAGTGAAGTTTTGCATTTCCATGTAAGGCAAGCCAATGAAAGTCGGTGTTGTAACAGCCTGCATACCTGGAACGATACCCCGCAATTGCGCTACTGCCTGGGCGCCATTGGCTGAACCATGCGTCGCTATGGCCACCGGCTTCTTAGCAAGCTCGAAGGCCACGTAATCAAACGCGTTCTTCAGTACACCAGGAATTGAACGGTTGTACTCGGGCGTCACAACTATGTATGCATCTTGAGCGCCGAGCGTTTCCAGAAACCTCTTCACGTCACCCTCAACAACGCGACTTGGGTTGTACTGGGGAGAAATTGCTTCGTCGAACATAGGTAGTTTGTAATCAAGCAAGTCAATGGTAGTGATTTCGACGCCCGTCAGCTTTGCCGCCTCAGTCGCAACCCATTTTGCATATTTACCGCTAACCCGCCCCTGCCGTACAGAGCCAATGATAATACCTAGTTTCATACTCTTCCCTCCTTATGATATACTTTATATAGTAAGTATACGTTTGTAACTATACAAAGTAAAGCGCATTATGAATACCAGCCTTACCGCCCCCATAGAACCCCTTTTTGAGCTCTCGAGCCATTTGGCTCGAGTTGATTTCTGTAGTGCGCCGCGAAGCGGACGGAGGCGTATATGAAATACGCCGCAGGAGCATCGAAAGCCGCAGTGCGGAAATCAACCGAGAAGCATGAGGCGTCGGCGCCTTCGACGTCGAGCAGTCATGCTGACCAAATGGTTCTGGAGCCAAAAATAGGCTGCATCGCTTCTGCCCTGCGGGTAATCGGTCAGAAATGGACCGCCCTCATCATCCGTGACCTCTGTAGTGGCCCAAAACGCTTTGGCGAGCTCGAAAAATCCGTCGGGAGTATAAACCCCCGCACCCTTACCCAGCGTCTTGAGGCGCTCGAGGCTTATGGTGTGGTCACAAAAGAAACGTTCGCAGAAGTCCCTCCCCGCACCGTCTATACCCTAACTGATAAAGGCCGAGATCTCATCCCCATCCTGCGCAGCATGGCCGCGTGGGGCAACAAACACCACGAAGAGTGCTAAACCAAATAACGACTTCCTTGCCAACACTTTATTACTTCC
>JBGAWL010000025.1:0-14652 GCA_044227625.1 Saccharimonadales bacterium (SeqCode)
ATAGGTGAAGCATTCGACAAGGTAGCGAAAATCATTGGCCTTCCCTACCCCGGCGGCCCAAGTGTTGGCCAAGAGGCCCTGAAAGGTAATCCAAAGGCGTTTGTTTTCCCCAAAGCAAAAATGAACGGTGTTAGTCCCGAGCTATCTGCCATAAGAGGACAGATGGCAAGGGGGAAAGAGGAAAGCAAGCTCAGCCCTCGGCCCTCGGCCCTCGGCCCTTCCTACGACTTTAGTTACTCTGGACTCAAAACAGCCGTGCTGCGGACGGCTCAAGAGCTAATCGGCGAAGACCATACATTTCCGTCAAAAAACCTGCCAGAACGCCTCTCTGAGGCTCAGAAGGCCGATATTGCCGCCAGCTTCCAGCGCGTGGCAATAGAGACCATTGTCGATAAGACACTACAGGCATACAAAGAGTTTTCGCCCGCCAGTGTTGTCATAGCTGGCGGCGTGGCAGCCAGCCCGGAACTGCGCCGTCAGCTCTCCGAAAGACTCCCCTGCCCCATTGCCTACACCGACCCACGCCTGTGTACTGACAACGGCGCCATGATAGCCACACTGGGCTGTTTTCACATGAAACTAGCCCGCCCCACCGCCGACCCCTACGGCCTAGACATACAGCCAAACCTGAGCATGTAATTATCCGTACAGCTGACTGTGTGTGCCTACCTGGTCAAACACAGCTTCATCACCAGATTCAAAATATACAGCGCGGATATCACCACCAATATCTATACTGCGGTATCCGCTCCATTTTCCCCTCAGACGATGATTGCGTAATTGCGGATGCAATGGGTTTTGCGTAAATAGAGCCAACCTGGCTTCAAGTTTCTGTCGCTCAGCAGCACGAAGCAGTTTAGCCCGATTAACAAAACCTTTTGTAAGGCGAATGTTCATGAGAGCTGTTCGTGCAGGAAAGCTAACGCTTCATCATTGGAATCAAACTTGTAGTAATCCCCTGCCTCAATCTCTTTACGAGACTTTTCCATCAGTTTGGCAGTTTTAGCATTGGGGATCTCTGGCAGCTCAAACGTCACACTTCGCTCACGCGCAAATCGATGCAGTTCGTTATTGAGCACGGCGCTCACACTTACACCCAATTCATCGGCAATCTTTTTAACTGTCTTCTTCAGGACAGGATCTGTTTTAAGATTAATAACCGCATAATTACTCATACCAAAAGTATACACCGAGTACATACTCATGTCAAACAAGCTTGAGCATCATGCCTTCTTTTCGTCATTTCCAGCCCAGTCAGAAGTCTCGTGGCGTCATAATGCCAAATGCGTAATGTACCCCTGTTTTCACATGAAACTAGCCCCCCATCGCCGACCCGTACAGCCTAGACATACAGCCAAACCTGAGCATGTAACCTATGCACTATTCATCGCCCTATAAATACTGTATGTGTAACACGACCCTTATAAGTTTGCACCTTGATAACCCGGTGTACAAGACGGCCTATCTGCAGTGAAGTCAGTTATAACTTCAAAATTCGCATTATATACCTTAGTTCCATCAGGATCCGTATCGATCATAACAGCTTTATCGATCTGACGAGCAATACCACAACTGACCAGTTTATTCCAGATATTAATGGCGTGTTCGGTTAATGCTACCTCACTACTGCAAAATGTTACACCGCGATCTTGTGCTAGCTCTATCGCTAACAAGTATGTCGCAAGACCGACACCTTTTATATGGTCAGCCTCCGGGTTTCGAAAAATTCCTTCAAAAAACATGTGTTTTGGTCTTTTTCTTGATGATTCTAGCGCTGCAGTAACGACAATTTGACCATCGGTGGACAGCACATCAAATGCTTCACCTTCGTAAAGCTCTGACCTGCAAGGCACCATAGATATACCGGGAAGTATGCCCTTAGGATCAAGTAGACAACGGTAGTTTGAATTTCTTGGGACAATTACTTCACTCATATAGCTAATTTAACATGTTATTGAGAATTTACAAGTTTTTACAGAGGTGGTACAATAGTAGGTATGCAGCTACCAAAAGTCTATGAACCAAGTGAGTACGAAACCGATATCTACGATTTATGGGAGAAGAGTGGAGCATTTGTGCCAGAAAAGCGAGGCGGTAAAGACACCTTTGCCATGGTTTTTCCGTTACCAAACGCCAACGGTAACCTTCACCTAGGTCACGGACTTACCAACGCCATTTACGACGTTGTTATTCGATACCAGCGCATGAAGGGAAATGCCGCACTCTATTTGCCGGGGGCAGACCACGCTGGGTTTGAAACACAGGTCGTGTATGAAAAGAAGCTTGCCGCAGAAGGGAAGAGCCGCTTCGACTTTACCCGCGAAGAACTCTACACGCAGGTGTATGACTTTGTCCAACAGAACAAACATAACTTCGAAAACCAGTTCCGGCGCCTTGGCGCTAGTTGCGACTGGAGCCGGTACGTCTTTACCCTAGACGAGAAAATCATTACACGCGCCTACGCAACATTCAAACAACTATGGGATGACGGCCTCGTATACAGGGGTGAGCGTCTGGTGAACTTCTGTACCCACCACGGTACTGCATTTGCCGACATAGAGGTCGAGCACAAGGAAGTTTCTAGTAAGCTCTGGCACATCCGCTATCCGCTCGTCGACGGCAGCGGGGAAGTGGTGGTAGCAACAACACGGCCAGAAACTATGCTCGGCGACACTGGTGTTGCCGTGCACCCTGACGACGAACGCTATAGTGTCTTCATTGGCAAAACTGTCCATTTACCACTGGTGGGCAGGGAAGTGCCCGTTATAGCCGACGAGTTTGTCGAGCTTACATTTGGTACCGGCGCTGTAAAACTCACGCCGGCTCACGACCAAAACGACTACGATGCCGCTGAAAGACATGCGCTTCCAAAAATAACCATCATTAGCCACGAAGGAAAAATAACCGACGAAGCGCCCGAAAAGTACCGTGGCCTGAGCGTGCTTGAGGGCAGGGAAGCGGTCGTACGTGACCTTGAAAACGAAGGATTTCTCGTGAAAACCGAAGATTTCACGCACAATGTCGGCCACTGTTACAAGTGCGGCACCGTTATAGAACCGCTTTTGCGGGAACAGTGGTTTATAGATATGCAGCCGCTCGCGAAAGAAGCCATCAAAGCCCTCAAGGCCGACAAAATTCGTTTTTACCCGAGCGGTAAGCGCGATCAGCTTATTACCTACCTAGAGGGGCTTCGCGACTGGAACATTAGCCGGCAGATTGCCTGGGGTATACCCATACCCGCCTTCCAGAACGTCAACGACCGCGACGATTGGATTTTTGATGACCGTGTCGACCAAGAAATACTAGAGATGGACGGCAAAACGTATCACCGCGACCAAGATGTTTTCGACACCTGGTTTAGTAGCTCTAGTTGGCCGTATGCAACGCTCGACTTTCCAGACGGCGACGACTTCCACCAGTTCTACCCAACTGGTCTACTCGACACCGGCGGCGAGATTTTGTACCCGTGGGTCAGCCGCATGGTCATGCTTGGTCTATACGTGACCGGCGACGTACCGTTCCGAGAAGTGTATATCCACGGCTATGTCATGGCCGAAGACGGGGCCAAGATGAGTAAGAGCCTTGGCAACGTCATTGACCCACTGCCCGTTATGGACAAATACGGGTCAGATGCGCTGCGCATGGGTTTGCTTGCCGGAAGAAGCCCAGGGGTAAACCGCGGATACGATAGCCGCAAAGTAGAAGAGGCACGCAATTTCTGTAATAAGCTGTGGAACATATCTCGCTACACACTCGAGCGGCTCGGCGAACTCACCGAAGAGCCCAACCACGAGCCGAAGACCGATGCCGAACATTGGGTGTTGAGTAAGTTACAACACACAACAGAGGTCATGAGTGACCATTTAGAAGCATATCGCTTCAGTGAGGCCTACGATACGCTGTATCACTTTGTGTGGGACGATGTAGCCGACTGGTATATCGAAGCCAGCAAAACCACAGAGGGCGGGGGAGTGCTCGCCCACGTTCTCGAGAACGTTCTGAAGCTTGCCCACCCGTTTGCACCGTTCGTAACAGAGACTATTTGGCAGGTCGTACCCTGGACGGGCACGAGCATTCTGGCCGTTCAGGATTGGCCAAAAACATTTAAAACAGACAAAAAAGCCGCAGCTGACTTCGAAGAAATACAAACCATTGTCACTGAAGTACGCGCCCTTATTCGCAGCCTGGGGCTCAGGAAACCACACCTGTACTACACCGACGTACCATTCCTCTCTACTAACGCCGAGCTCATTTGTCACCTGACCGGGCTCGACGGCGTGCGCGAGGTTACACACGGCAACGGACTGCATTTGACTTCTACCGCCCACTCCTGCTGGCTCGACGTCGACAGCGAGATTGCGGCCGCTCATCTTGAGCAACTTGGCGCCCAAATAAGCGCCGCGTCGGCACGAATTGCCCATCTGCACGGCCGTCTGAACAACGAAAACTATACAAAACACGCTCCGAAAGAAGTTGTGCGTGAAACTGAAGCCCAGTTATCTGAGGCCGAAACCACCCTTGCGCGCCTGAAAACCGAGCAACTCCGTTTTGCCGACCTGCGTGAATAGCCCGCTCGGGCAATCGTTTTTTCGTCATACCAACGCCGTATCTGGCTAGCAAATTACAAGCCATGCTAGTACAATAGAGCTATATGAATGAGAAGCGGTTGGGGGCCGTCGTGCAACAAGCGCGGCGAGCCGCAGGGTTCACACAGCAAACACTCTGCCAAAAATCTGGCCTGAGTTATTCTACCCTTGCCAAGATTGAGCGGGGCGCTATAAAAGCACCCTCCGTTTTTACCATTCAACAAATTGCCACCACACTCGAGGTTTCGCTCGACAGCTTACTGGCCGATGTCGTAAGGCGCCCCGACGCACCAAAAGAAAAGCGTACTTCGAAGAATGGCGTGAAATTCGTCTACTTTGATATGAATGGCTGCTTAGTTCGAGCTGCAACAAGCGCGTTTGCGCGCTTAGCTGAGGAGAGCGGGGCAGCGCCTGACACCGTAGAAACAGTGTTTTGGCAGTATAATGACGCAGTGTGTCGGGGCGACAAGACTATCGATGAACTCAATACCGCGCTCGCACAGCGGCTTGGGATTATGGTTGATTGGTACCAATACTACCTAGATGCACAAGAGGCCATGCCCGGCATGCACGAGCTAGTTGCGTGGGTCGCAGACAACTACCGCGTGGGTATACTTACCAATACCATGCCAGGTTTAATGCAGGATATGGTAGGCAAGGGTCTTGTTCCATCTGTTCCATACGAAGTTATCATTGACTCCTCTGAGGTGAAAGCCATAAAACCAGAAGACGCGATTTATAAAGCTGCAACTGAGCGATCTGGAGTAGCTCCCAGCGAGATTCTCCTTATCGATGATGATCGGCCAAACCTGGTAGCTGCCAATCGGTTTGGCTGGCACACCATGAAATTCCAATCCTATCAGCCCGATGAAGCCATAGCCGCCATATACACTGCGCTGCAAGCAACCTAGGATCTTCTTCGATTCTCCATCTAGGTATCAATTCTGTCCCAGCTGGGACAGAATTGATACCTAGATGTATTAAGATCTGTTGTGTCTCTTGAGGGTTTAGCTACAGCTGTCGTGCTAAAGTTAAGGCGAGCATAGACCCTCTAGAGCAGGGTAAGGCCAAGCGTCAGCAAAACCACGAAAGCAATTACTCCGGCTATGGCAGCGCCTCTGAAAGCATCTTTGCTATTACCATAGCCAGTGCGCTGCTGAAGTTTTGTGTACACCCACGTCGCAACCCCAACGGCAAACAATAAGGCAACAAATACTGGGCTCATAGTACATCCTCCATTCGTAGTTTTTCCGCCATAGCGGCAAGCGCCGGGTGGTCTGGCTCGCAAGAATCTTTATGAAATGCTTTGTCAAGTTCGTCTGGGGTATTGAAGGGCACCAAGTGAATGTGTGCATGTGGCACGTCAACACCAACAATAAGCTCACCCACATACGTCTTGCCAGATTTTTCGCGGAGATTGCGGGCAACTTTTTGAACTGTATCTCTTAGAGCCTGATAGTCAGAGGCAGCCAAATCCCATACAAACTCAACCTGTTTTTTTGGCACCACAAGCGTATGACCGGGCTGTGCCGGGAAAATATCAAGGAAAGCGAATGTGTGTTCGTCCTCGTACACCTTGTGACAGGGGATTTCACCCTTGATAATCTTCGTAAAAATTGAGTCTTCCATACCCTTACAGTATACGGCAGCTGCTACAATAGTGCCATGACAGAGGTCGAGAAACTCTTACACCAAATTGACGCCCGCGGCTACACGCACGTTATCTTTGACCTCGATGCTACCCTGACGCTCCTGAACCTGCCGTGGGACGAATGGGTGGAGATGATAGCCAGGCGTCTGCCCGCCGAGCAAGCGGCCTCTTTCCGCAAAGTATCATCGCAGCCGGGTATGGCGTGGGGGCGTTACACAAATGAGCACGTCGAAAAATACGAAACTTTTTTGCCCGCGCTACTAGAGGCCAGCGAAGAGTTTGAACGTACCTACTTTGCGCACACGCCGTATGATGAACTGGCAGGAGCCGTTCATACGCTCGCGGGGCAGGGGAAGACACTCTACGCGTGGTCGGCAAACATGCGCACAACGGTAGAGCGCGCGCTGCTAGAGCTAGGAATTCACCAACACTTCACAAAGATTGTAACGCGCAACGATGTCCGGCTTGCCAAGCCCCACCCCGAAGGCTGGAGCATGCTCGATGACGGCACGCCGAAAGACCGCTACCTGTTTGTGGGCGATAGTAGCAACGACGAAGGTGCAGCACGGGCATTAGGCATAGAGTACTTCGAGATTACGTTCTTCCACCAAAACCGACATTGAATACTTCCGACCCCGGCATCTTGCTCGGGTCAATCGTACCGTGGCAAACATAATTACCTTTCTCGTCAAACGTAGGGGGGCTAAAACATAAAGCAAGCTTTTCTCCGAGGTCCCCGTTATCGTTGGTGTAATATCGCGCTCGCTGCATTGTTTCTTCTAGCGACCGCACAGCGTGAGGTCCGTAAGCCTTGATGAAACCCCTTACCATTTGCATGCGTTCACCGATTTCCCCCGATTCGCCCGTGTCCTCAAAGTATGCGCTGATTATGTGGTGTGGTGTGACTAGGTCGCCCGAACGCTCAACAGCCATAGCGAGCGTCTGGCGATATGCTCCATATACGAAACTATGGTCTTTTCGATGCGTGGGGTCAATAGTGAGCAAATCGCCGTCCTCGATACCACACGTAACGTGCTCGGTCACCGCCTCGTTTATGCCGCTATATACATGATCGCCACGTTGGGCGTCTGTACAGAAACCTGTTCGTGACCGAGAAACACCCAGAGGCACATCTGGCGTTCGCAGAAACGTGCCGCCGGAAAGTTTATGTGTCAGTTCATGGAACAGTAAATGCTGTAGGCCACGTCTATCTGCTTCGAGTCGACTTGGTGAGATTTTTATGGTGTCATTACGATTATCATAGATACCGTCCGCCTGTGATAGCGCGTCCATCACAGCATCATCGACAAGCTGTAGACTGGTTGCTCGAAGCGCGTCCTCGAGCCTCTCGACGACGGATTCGGGCAATCGTCCAGCCGCTACCATAGAAGATATACTTTGCTTATAGGCCTTGGCAACTTCAGGCCACAACTTTTGTAGCTCTGCTTCCGCAGACGAGAAATCTCGGCTCGCAAGATACTCTATTACTTCAGGGGCATTCAGTATTTCTGGGAGTGTATCGACAATTTCAGAAGGAGCGGCACAATCCAAAAAAGGATTTTTATCAGGCTTAAGGGGCGCGGGACGAGCAACTTTCTCGATAGATTGTATGCGTCGACGGGCAGACTGTGCGGCAATACTATCATCGTCTTCCAGCATCGTCTTAAGAATAGAATGACCTACATCTTGAACAGCCTCTGGCGGCAAGTCTGCGAACCCATAAGGAAGGCTAGTGTTTGGTAAATACTCCTCATCTGGAGTACTAAAGGGCGGCGATATATGTGCTTGCCATACGTCCCTATCTAATAAGGAAGGGCTGGGAACGCTCTTTTGTGCCGCGTGTGTAGGGTTCATTTTTGTTTCATTAAATCCGATGTACAATATAGCACAATATTTGCTAAAATGCAATTTTACACTATAAATTTTGTCTTTGGGGCAGGTGGGGTGAAACGCGCCTCTGTTATTTTGACTTCCCGGGTGAAACTGGGACGTATTCGCGCCAGTGTTTAGGCTGAAGGTCGGCGAGGTTTGGGTCGGACAGGCAGCGAAGCAGCAGGCGGCCCGTTTCGGCATTGGTGAAAAGGGGAATATGGTTGTCTATGGCGAGGCGGCGCATGAGGTAGGCTTCATCGCTTTTTTCTTCGCGCGAGGGGATGCTCACCATAAGGTCGAGTTTGTGGCTGCGAATGAGGTCGGCGAGGTTTGGTGTTTGTTTGCCCTGCACTTTATAGACCCGTTTGGTCACAATGCCATGTTCCTTCAAAAAGTCGTGTGTGCCGGGCGTAGCGTAGACAGTCCAGCCACTTTCGGCGAGGCGACGGGCTTCGTCGATGAACTTGTACTTTTGCTCGTCGGCCAGGCTTATGAGCACACGCTTGCCCTCAATCTTCTGCTCGGTCGCCAGCCACGAGCGGTAAAAGGCTGTTTCTATCTCGGAACCAAAGCAGGCAACTTCACCGGTAGAAGCCATTTCTACCCCGGCTACCGGGTCGGCGCCTTTCATACGATTGTAGGAGAACTGCGGCGTCTTGACGCCCACATGGTCAAGGCTGAGTGTCAGGAATATTTCCGGGTGCGGCTGACCAAGCATGGCTTCGGTCGCAATCTGAATAAAATTGTAGCCCGATACTTTCGACACAAACGGGAAAGAACGCGAGGCGCGCACATTGCACTCGATAACCTTGAGTTCGTTGTCTTTGGCAATAAACTGAATGTTGAACGGGCCAGTTATGTCGAGGTTTTTTGCTACCTGCTTGGCGATGAGTTTGGCGCGTCGCACTGTTTCGAGGTACAGACGCTGGGCAGGGTAGACCACCGTGGCATCACCCGAATGCACGCCAGCATTTTCAATGTGTTCAGATATGGCATATATGACAAGATGGCCGTTTAGGGCGACGCCGTCTATTTCGAGTTCTTTGGCGTTTTGGACAAACTGGGAAATCACCGTGGGGTGGTCGGGCGATAATTTCGTAGCTGCCATGAGGTAGCGTTCCATTTCTGTCTCTGTACGTACCACGCTCATTGCCCCGCCAGACAGCACGTATGAGGGCCGAATAAGCACCGGGTAGCCCACACGCGCCGCAAATTTCTTCGCGGCCGACAGGGAAGTCACCTCTGTCCAATCTGGTTGGTCTATGGCAAGCTGGTTCAGCATAGCAGAAAACTTCTGGCGGTCTTCGGCCATATCAATCTTGAGCGGGGAAGTGCCAAGAATGGGGTAGCCGGCTTTGTGCAGGGGCAGGGCAAGGTTATTCGCAATCTGACCGCCCACCGACACAACAATGCCACTTGGGTTTTCAAAGTCAGCAATGTCCTGGATGCGCTCAAACGTAAGGGCATCGAAGTACAGCCGGTCGGAGCGGTCGAAATCGGTCGAGACCGTTTCTGGGTTGGAGTTAACAATGATGGTTTTGTACCCGTTTTGGCGCAGTGTTTTGGCCGTATTTACCGCCGACCAGTCAAACTCAACCGATGAACCAATGGCATACGGACCCGAGCCGAGCACAATCGCCGTTTTGGCACCAAGCGGTTCAACATCGTGCATGGTACCGTGGTAGGTAAGGTACAAGTAATTAGTTTCGGCGTCGAATTCCCCCGCAAGCGTGTCTATTTGCTTAATAACTGGCGTAATACCGTGCTTGAGCCGAGTGCCGCGGACGGCCTGTTCTGTCTGGCCTGTCAGCGTGCCGATGACGCCGTCGCTAAAGCCCATTTTTTTGGCCTGGCGCAAGCGTTCGGCAGTAAGTGAGGCACCAGCTAGCTGCCGCTCGGTGTCATAAATGGCGGCAATGTGGTCAAGAAACCAGCGGTCTATATGTGATGCTTCGTGGATTTGTTCGGTTGACGCACCTTGCTTCATGGCTTCGTAAATAGCAAACAGCCGACGGTCGGTCGGGTGTGTGACCTCATCCATGGGGTCAGAAATGTCGTACGGGTGCATACTCAGTCCGTGCGCGCCGATGTTCAGCATACGGGTTGCCTTCTGCAGCGCCTCTGGGAATGACCGGCCGAGCGCCATGACCTCCCCGACACTCTTCATTTCGCTACCTATGTGGTGGTCGCTGCTTTTGAGCTTCTGCAAATCCCAGCGCGGCATCTTTACGGCTAGATAATCGAGTGCCGGTTCGTAGAATGCCGACGTTTTGCCGGTGACGCTGTTTTTGATTTCGTACAGGCGCTTGCCAAGCATAAGTTTTGAGGCAACAAAAGCCAGCGGGTATCCGGTAGCCTTGGAGGCAAGGGCGCTACTGCGACTTAGTCGGGCGTTGACCTCTATCACGCGGTATTCGCCATTTGAGGGGTGCAGGGCATACTGAATGTTGCACTCACCGATGATGCCCAGGTGATTTATGGTGCGTATAGCCACCTCGCGCAGCATGTGATATTCGTAATTCGTAAGGGTCTGCGACGGTGCCACCACAATGCTTTCGCCGGTGTGTACCCCCATGGGGTCAAAGTTTTCCATGTTGCACACGGTAATGGTGTTGCCGTCGCAGTCGCGCACTACTTCGTACTCCACTTCTTTCCAGCCCACCAGATACTCTTCTATGAGCACCTGAGGTACGGCCGCCAGCACTTCTTTGGCGCGCGCTTTCAGTTGCGCCGGGGTATCTATGCGGCCCGAACCAAGCCCACCAAGGCTAAAGCCCGAGCGCATCATGACTGGGTAGACAAGCGTTTTCGCGGCAGTCAAAGCCGCTTCTACCGTTTCTGCCGTGAAACTACGCGCAGTCTTGGTACCGATTTCGGCCAGAGCTTGCTTAAACAGTTCGCGGTCTTCGGTTGTTTCAATCACTTTTACCGGAGTACCTAGCACCCGAATGCCCAGTTTGTTCAAAATACCGCTTTTTTCAAGAGAGAGGCCAAGGTTGAGGGCGGTTTGGCCGCCAAAACTAAGTGCAATGGCATCGGGTTTTTCGCGTTCCAGTATTTTGCTGACCGTTTCAACATTGAGCGGCTGGAAATAGACACGGTCAGCCATGTCTTCATCTGTTTGTACGGTGGCAATGTTTGGGTTTATGAGCACCGTCTCGATGCCCTCTTCCTTGAACGACTTTATGGCTTGTGAGCCCGAATAATCGAATTCGCCAGCCTGACCAATACGCAGACCCCCCGACCCAAGGACGACTACTTTTTGTATGCTCATGTGCTCTGCTCCTGTAGACCGCCTGGCTTGTCATGTTGAACTTGTTTCAGCATCCATGCCATGTCACGGACGCCACTCCTGCCGTATGGATCCTGAAACAAGTTCAGGATGACAGGAGAGGGTACATTTTTCATAGCATAGCTCCAAAGTCTTTGAACAAATTGCCGGAGTCAGTCGGGCCAGGACAAGCCTCTGGATGGAACTGTACCGAAAAATACGGCTTGGTTTTGTGGGCAATACCTTCGACAGAGTTGTCGTTGAGGTTGCGGTAGCTGACACGCCAATCTTTGGGCAGTGTTTTTTCGTCTATGGCATAGCCGTGGTTTTGGCTGGTGATAACACAGCGCTTGGTAGCATCCTCCTGACACGGTTGGTTGTGACCGCGGTGGCCAAACTTGAGCTTGTAGGTTGTGCCGCCAGCCGCCAGTGCCATAATTTGGTTGCCCAAACATATGCCGAAGAGTGGTTTGCCCTGCGCAAGTATTTTTTTGGTTATTGCGATGGTTGCGGTGTAGTCCGCAGGGTCACCTGGGCCGCTCGAAAGTACCACGCCGTCGTATATTTCACCTGAGTAGTCATAATTATATGGGACGCGTTTCACTTCGAGGTCAAGCGCAAGCAGGGAACGCAAAATGTTTTCCTTAAGGCCGCAGTCAACCAAAATGACCTTTTTCTTGCCCGCGCCAGCCTTGTACACCACTGGTTCTGGTATGGATATGGTGGGAATGGCAACCGCTTTTGGCGGCGCGGTGGCAGCCGCACTAATGGAACCCGCCATGACACCTCGTGTGCGCAAATACTTCGTGAGCGCCCGGGTGTCTACGCCGGTGAGCAGGGGAATATTCTGACTCTGAAGCCACTCTGGCAGTGATTGTTGCCCGCCCGCGTGACTCCAGTGAGGTGCTAGGTCACTCATGATAACGCCGCGCACCTGTATACGGTCAGATTCTGCCGCCGTGAGGTCAACACCGTAATTACCAATGAGCGGATAAGTAAATACCAGAATTTGTCCCGCAAACGACGGGTCAGTCAGCGCCTCAACGTAGCCAGTCATACCGGTACTAAACACAACCTCGCCGTCGTAGGTGCCGGTCTGCCAGTCTGGCATGCTGCCTGCAAACACGGTTCCGTCGCTCAGTGTCAGCCGCCCTGGTTTTTGGCTAAAAAAAACGTTCCTTTCGGAACGGCGAATGTGCATGTTTTGACTATGTGTTTTGAGTAGGTTTTTCTCCATGCTTGCTAGTAAATCTAGCAGATAGTTACCACGCTTGCAACCCTCGACATCAGAGCGAACAGGGGGGTACGCAAGTTTAATTTACGACAATGGCTTGCGCCTCTCGCCCCCGGCTTTCGATGTTACGTAAGCAAGACAAAACACATCTCTGAGGTTTAGGGTATGATGTCTTCATGAGTAAACAGCATCTGTTCGCAATTATAGTTATCATTGCGGCAACTTTAGGAGGAATATATTTCATGAACTATCAGTTTAAGCCAAGCAAACAGCACGTTATTGTTGTTGGGGCCGGTATATCTGGGCTGACTGCGGCGCATGAGCTACACAAAGACGGTCATGAGGTGATTGTACTGGAGGCAAAAGATGCCATAGGCGGGCGGATTCAGTCAACAAATGTTGCTGGGCAGACCTACCAGCTGGGGGCGTCGTTTATACACGGTAACCAGAAAAATCCTGTCGCTGCACTGCTTGAAAGTGAAGGGGCCAATATGGAGAAGGTAAATTTTGATAGCATAGTTGTTTACAAAAATGGTGTAATGACAGAGGTTGATGATGACCTAGAGCCATTCTTCAGCTTTGTTGATTCGAAAAAATATTCACTCAAAAAAGACCAGTCACTGCTCGACACATGGAATTCATTTGGGAAAACTCACAGCGGCAACAACGATGAGCTCCTGTACCGCCTCAAAATAGATACGCAAACTGAAGTTGGCGCTGATATTGCTGATATTTCGACGACTCAGTACGATGAGGAAGATGAGTTTAAGGGCGGGGATTATTTAGTGACCGGCGACTACACAACAGCTATAAAGAAGCTATCAGAAGGTATAGATATTCGCCTTAACCATATTGTTACCAAAGTGAAAGATACCGGCTCGGAGGTAGTAGTTACCACAAAAGATGATAAAACGTTCGCCGCTGATGCTGTGGTAGTGACGTTGCCACTTGGGGTGCTACAAAAAGGGAGCGTTACGTTTGAGCCGCAACTACCCAAAGATAAACGTACAGCAATTCAAAGCCTAAAAATGGGCAACTTGCATAAAACCTTCCTCACGTTTGACCAAGTATTTTGGGATGGTGCAACCACCATAGGAATTATGCGCGGCGATGGAACAAAATGGGGCGAGTTCATAAACCTCGCGCCAGCTACAGGTAAGCCCACGCTGCTTGCCCTCCATGGGGGGAACGATGCAACGTCTCTTGAAGGCTTGAGCGACGAAGCAATTGGCAGTCAAGCCTACGAGGCGCTCGCGAGCGCCTATACTCGCACCACCCGTCCAAATGTAGTCGTGACAAGCAAATGGTATGCCGACCCTTTTACTCTCGGCAGCTACTCATATGTGCCACCTGGGGCGTCACTTAAGATGTATGATACGATTGCGGAGCCCTACGGTCGAATACACTTTGCAGGGGAACACACTAGTAGCCTATACCCGTCAACAACGCACGGTGCATATCTTTCTGGCAAGCGTGCTGCTCGAGAGATTGCGCGGTAAGCGCATTTTCTTGGCGGAGAGGGAGGGATTCGCCTCACGCCTTCTGTCTGACCACTCAGATTGCCACCGGCAATCTTCGGGCTTCGGGGCGGGGAGTGCCACAGGCACTCCCGTTCTCGTCCCGTCCCAAGCCAAATAAAAAAGCCCGCCTCTTGGCGAGCCTTTTTATTTGGCGGAGAGGGAGGGATTCGAACCCTCGATAGAGTTGCCCCTATACTACATTTCGAGTGTAGCGCACTAGACCGGACTATGCGACCTCTCCACGATTAAAGAGGG
The DNA here is from genome assembly GCA_044227625.1 of Saccharimonadales bacterium (SeqCode). Taxonomy (GTDB): domain Bacteria; phylum Patescibacteriota; class Saccharimonadia; order Saccharimonadales; family UBA4665; genus JAGXIT01. The sequence continues at coordinate 14,390 of JBGAWL010000025.1, forward strand.
GCTCACCCCTCTGGTAGAAATTCGGAATGAATCCGAATTTCTACTACTCCCCCTAAAGCTCACCTCACGGCTCGTTCGCTTCGCTCAAACAGCAAAGACTTCAGGTTGGCCGTACATAGTGTAACAGATTGAAGATGATATTTCAGGCTAGCCACTGAACAAAAAATGTGCTACAATCACCCCTGTTGCGTTCATCTCTTACTGTTGTTTGTAGGGAAAAAGAGCAGCCCGAGCGAAAATCACATTTTTCGCCCGGCGCGATG
>JBGAWL010000026.1:0-14036 GCA_044227625.1 Saccharimonadales bacterium (SeqCode)
AAGCTCTGATCCAATAAGCGCTCATACGCCCTCAGGACTTCCTGTAAACTCGCGCCGATTGTGTCTACTGCCTCATTCAGTGAAAAATACAGTAGATGTATGCTATCTCCGAAAGTGTCTGCAAGGTCATAGTACGTTTGTGCCAATATGGTTGTTTTGCCGGTACCACGTAGTCCCGGTATGATAACCCACCGTTTTTCATCAGTATTACCATCTAAAAATGTCTTCAGATACTTTTCTGTCTTGACGTAAATATATCGCTTTGGATACACTCTTCCGCCCGAGCTTATAACGTAACGCCTGAGACGCTGTTTGCCTAAAGCCAACTGTCGCTGTATATAGTCTGTTACATTTTCTTCCATATTTACTACTATACTCGAGTATGCAAGTAAAGTCAATTACTTATCTAGTATAGTATGCAAGTAGCAGCGATTCCTTTCGCTTCTTCCGTGGGTAAGTATTTTGACATTAGCCCATAACCGCTAGTACCACGAGGCTACTCATGAACGGGCATAAAAGTAGATAATTGCCCACACCTATTAACTACTCCGCCCCATCGCTGTATACTTGAGCTATGAAACGGGTGGGGGAAGACAAACAGCTACATTATTACCGGTTGAGCCCAGCAGAGGTACTGAAGCAGGTTCGTTCGGACGAAGAAGGAATTAGCGCACACGAAGCGGCGGAACGGTACGAGCAGCTCGGGCCAAACGCACTCGATGTCAAAAAGAAAGAATGGTGGGTCATAGGCTACGCCCGCCAGTTCCGCGACTTCATGATACTACTCTTGGTTGCAAGCTCTGGCTTGGCATTTTACTTAGGCGATAGCCGAGCGGGCATTGTGCTACTCGCCCTCGTTTTCTTCAACACTATGATTGGCTATCTTCAAGAATTCAAAGCCGAAAAACTCATAGAATCACTGGAAAAACTGGTTGTGGCAAAAGCCAAGGTGCAGCGCGTAGGCAAAGAAGTAGAAATTCCCTCGTACGAACTGGTTGTGGGCGATGTTGTCCGTATAGAAGCCGGCGACAGCGTACCGGCCGACCTGCGATTACTGCGCGAAGACGAACTCACCACCAATGACTTTGCCCTCACCGGCGAAAGCAACCCAACGCGCAAGTTCAAACACGCCCTATCCGGTACCGTTCCCCTTTCTGCCCGCCAAAATCTGGTCTTCATGGGCACCACTGTTGCTACCGGCGAAGGGTACGGAGTGGTTGTCGCGACCGGCATGCATACCGAACTGGGACGTATTGCCAGCCTCAGCCAAGAGACCAAAAAGTCCCTTAGTCCGCTCCAAATGGAAATGAACAACATTGCTACAAAAGTCACCTGGGGCACTGTGCTACTCTGCACTATTCTGCTGCCAATAGCTATTGCTGCCGACCTTGGCATAAAAGACGCCATACTTTTTGCCATAGGCATTGCCAGTTCCCTGATTCCGCAGGGGCTGCCCGCCGAAATCAATACTGCTCTGGCCGGAGCAGCCGGCAAGCTCGCCCGCGCCCGTGCCCTCGTAAAAAAACTGAGTGCTGTTGAAACGCTGGGCGCAACCAATGTCATCCTTACCGACAAAACCGGCACCCTTACCAAAAATGAAATGACCGTCGAGCAAATCCTCATAGGAAAGACTGAATATGCTGTAACGGGCACCGGCTACGAAACAAATGGGGTTGTCACGAACAGAGACGGAAAGCCAGTCCCGGGTAAAAAACTCGAAGAAATGCGAATATTTTTTGAAACGGCTGCCCTCGCCAGTAACGCCCAGGTAAACCCACCCGACGACGAACATGCTACCTGGCATGTCATTGGCGACCCAACTGAGGGCGCGCTCATTACCCTTACCCGCAAAGCAGGGCTAGAACCGACCACGCTAAACACTTCCTACCCCGAAACCAAAGAATACGCCTTTGACTCCGCCCGCAAACGCATGAGCAGTGTGCGCGAGTACAATGCCAAGCAATATTTGTTCGTGAAAGGCGCGCCAGAAAGCGTTATAGAGCTTTCGACAAAGATCTGGGATCACACGTTCACGCGTACAATGACTGCAGCCGATACCAAACGCCTCCTCGCCTACCACGAAGAGCACGCCGCTGCGGCCCAACGAAACCTAGCGCTCGCCTACCGCGAACTTCCCAAAGGTTTCGATGCTCATAAACATCCCCTAGAGGATGCCGAGAAAGAGCTGACGTTCCTGGGTATGGTGAGCATGATTGACCCGCTGCGCGAGGAGGTCCCTGCCGCCATGGTTGCCGCGCGCGAGGCACACATGGCCATTTCTATCATTACGGGAGACTTCGCTACAACCGCGCGTGCTATAGCCGTGCGTGCCAAACTCGCCGACAAACCAGAACACCTGACGGTGGTAGCTGGCGAGGATCTTCCCGAACTCAGTGACGAACAAATTTTGGCTCACGTAAGACGCGGTGGCACCATTTTTTCCCGTGTAGCTCCCGAAGACAAGCTCCGCATAGTCGAACTAACCCAAAAAAGCGGCATGGTGGTGGCAGTAACGGGCGATGGCATAAATGACGCCCCCGCCCTCAAGCGCGCCGATATAGGAGTCGCAATGGGCGTTACCGGTACCGATGTGGCCAAACAGTCAGCCGATATCATCCTACTCGACGACAGCTTTCACACCCTTGTCGGCGCCGTGCAGCAAGGCCGCACTATTTTCCGCAATATCCAAAAGGGAACGCTCAGTTGCTTCACCAGTAACTCCGCAGAACTTGTCGCAAACCTTGCCAGCCTCGCGGCAGCCGCCGCATTTCATATACCGCTTGCTATTACCGTCATGCAAATTCTAGCTATAGACCTCATAGCCGAATTATTTCCCATAGCCGCACTCGGCCGCGACAAAGGCGAGGGCAAGCTCATGAAAGAACAACCGCGCAAGCTCAATCACCACATACTAAACCGCGTCAGCATAACCGACTTAGTGTGGGCAGGCTTGCTTATGGGCTTGCTCGCCTTTGGCAACTACCTGTTTTACTATTGGCGACACGGCCTGTCTGCTTCGCACATAGAGCCAGGCAGTCTCATACATATGGGGGCCACTAGCATGACCTACCTTTCGATTGCGCTTATACAGCTCGCTAACATCTTACAGCGACGCAGCGAACACGGCCTGTTTACGCGCTACCAGTTCCATAACCGCACTCTGTGGGGCGCCTACGCCCTTTCGCTGACACTCGTCTGCCTCATCATTTACAGTCCCATCAACCACTATTTTGGTAGCGCGCCCCTAGGTTTCCTTGACTGGATGTGGGCGCTCGTTGCAGTCGGCATTTTTGTGTTCATACGCGAGCTTCACATTCATGCCCGCAAACACTCCCGCACCGCCCTCTTCGCCCGCCACGGCCACGAAACGGTGCGAAAACACCTGCAAAGAGCCTAACGAACTGTTACAATACGTGCATGAATGATGTCATGGTAATTGCCCTTGTGGGGATGCCGGGGGCTGGCAAGGGCTTGTGTGTTGAGTACCTGGAGCAAAAGGGCTGGCCAAGTGTATATCTGGGCGGAATTACCGTAGATGAAGTTAAGCGGCGCGGCCTAGAGATCAATGAAGTAAATGAAAAGATGGTGCGCGAAGAACTCCGTGCAAACGAGGGCATGGATGTCATGGCCAAGCGCATACTGCCCAAAATAGACGCGCTAGTGAGCGAGGGTGCGCGCACCGTTATAGTCGATGGCATCTACAGTTGGGCCGAGTACAAAGTGTTTAAAGAACGCTTTGGCCAAAATGTCATCATCGTTGCCGTAGCAAGTAGCCGCCAGACACGCCACGAACGTCTGCGTAACCGCCCCATTCGGCCACTCAATGACCAGGAGGCCACTGCGCGCGAGTACGCCGAAATAGAAAATAGCGACAAAGGCGGCCCCATTGCAAACGCCGACCATACCGTCCTCAACGACTCCTCTCCCGATGAAACATACGCCCAACTCGAAACTATCCTCCGCGCACACAATCTTGCCTAGAAAAAGAAACGAGGTAAAACTATTCTCTGTTAATTTCGCATCCCAGACGAAATAGCACTACATGGTAATCCCGAGGGCAGTGGCAAAATCTACGTAAGAATCACGGATTATATCGGGCTGATAATCAGCAGTCGCTAGGCCCTCGGGAGCAAACCGCGAGGTAATGCCGCACACGTACAAGCCAGCTTGCTTAGCAGATGCAATGCCCTTCGGGTCGTCCTCAAACGCAAGTACCTGCGACCTGTTTTCATCTGCCAAACCGAGGGTGACGAACGCTGATTCAAAAGACTCGGGGTCTGGTTTGGCATGCACGAAATCCTGTCTGGTAATAACCCGGTGTTCTGCAAACAACGTATCGAGTTTAGTCATTCGCAGAAATGCCCACACGTCTGCCCGCTGCGCGCCACTGGCTATAGCAATTGCGCCGTCCGTCAGCACATACACTGCCTTCACAAACTCCACCGCCATCGGCAGCGGCGCTCCAAACTCATGCAAAACCGGTTCGTACAGTTCGTGCTTACGCTGCGCGATTTCCCGGAGTAGCGTATGTTTATGGTCAATTTCTGGTGTTTGAACCATGCCAAGCTCATAAAACAGCTGCCATATGCCACCCTCTATACTATGTTCACGAGCGCGCTGTATGACGTGCTTGTTATGTTCCTCTGTCGTTTCAGCCAGCTCAGTAATGCCGTACTTCTCACCAACTTCACGTAGGGCAAGTAATCGTGCATATTCGTGCAGGCCAAGGTTATGAGTCTTCGGGTAGTTGTCGAGAAGCGTATCGTCTATGTCAAAAATAGCACCAAGTGGCTGGAACGGAAGCATATCAGACATCAGAGTGAGCTAGTTGCTTTGGCTTGCGCAAATGCAACAAGCCCGCCGATAGCGATGAGTAACACCGCCCACACAAACGACCAGGCGCGGCGGTAGCTTTTTATAGGCTTTTGCCCCTGTATTTCCATGCGCTGCAGTACAAGTGCCGAGGCAATACTGCGGTAAAACCAACCGCTCGCCGCCGCCTGCTGTCCTAGCAGTTTCTTCACCTTTTTCAGGGCAAAAAATATGTTGCCAAAGAAGCTAAAGACCGAGTGATAATCCATAAAAATCAAACCAGTTTTGTCCTGAAACATCAGGTCTTCGCCAAAAACATAGCCAGGCACACCACGCCCAACAGGCGCACCTGTGAGGGCTACTGCTTTACCGCGTAGTGGTGAGGCGTATGGGTTACGCATTTCGTCTAGCACGGTCGTTTGTGCTGGCTGCGCAGATGGGTAACGGTACAGCGTCTTTGCAATCAACCCTAGACCAAATACGGCGAGCCCGACACCAAAATTCCGTGTCGCGATACCTGCGCCTATCCCGGCCGCGTACGGTAGTAGCATAATACCAAGATCGCTCCACAGCACCGACCACAGCCGACCCTTGTCGAGCATGACGCGACTCGCTGCAGCCTCGACATCGTAGCTAAAGATTCTCCCAGACTTGCTTGGCATTTTACTCAAATGCTGCACACGACGCCCCGTGAGGGGATGAGTCGAGTTTAGCTCTATCAGTTTCGCCCACGGGCTGTACGCATCGAATAGCATTGCTTCGGTCACCGCATGCCTGTCGTTGTTTGTAATGTACGAAACACCTCCCGCATGCTTGGCATCTTTGACGTCTACCAACCCCATGTGGCGCGTACTGTGAAGAAGCCGAGTTGTTGCACCTGTATCTTCTTCGCTAACGATACCGTAGGCGATTTTTATCAGTGCGTTGCTTAGGTCTTCCGGTTCGGCTACCTGCGCCCCAAACTTGTCTGCCAGCAACTCGCGTGTCCGGCTCAAGAAAAGAAGCAGGTATGATGCAATGATATAAAGAATGTATGCAATAAAACCGATGGCGGCCAGGTTGCTTTTGCGGTCGCCCTTGCTGCGTGAAAGCCAAAAGTACATTTCGTACAACAGCTGCACGAGCGTACTCGCTATCATCATTACTATGAAGTCGCGGTTCACAATATGCCCCATTTCGTGACCCACAACGGCCCGCTGTTCTCCGGTGTTGAGGTACTTAAACAGCCCCTGGGTGACGATGAGGCGAGAGTTGTACCGGCCACTCCCATAGCAAAATGCTGTCGGGTTGTTATCTGGGATAATGCCGACCTTGGGGTGCTTAAAGTTGTACTGCGCCGCGACCGATGCAATGAGTTCGGCTACCTCAGGGTGCTCGGCAGCAACCTCCTCGGCAGTCATAAACCGTACTTTGTAGAAAAACTTGTTTATCCAGTCAGTTACCCAGGGCCCCACCAGCCACATGAGAAAGTTGAAAACCACCGTCAGACCCATAGCCAACCATAGATTCACCGAATCGGTCTGGAGTAAAACCAGCATGACGATAAAAAACACAAATGAAAATATCAGCCCCAATGTAACCAACGATGCCCCAACAAGCTTCATAGCAATCTCCTTCTCTACCCAGTGTAGCAGAATCTAGCTAGCAGATGCGGAAAATCTGACCCACGTGCACTTTTTATTCCATTGTCATCCCGCCCCCCGTATCAAGTACGGGGTAAACTCCGTGGAGGGATCCCGTTAGATGCAAATACGATGAGATCTTTCGACTTCGCTCAAGATGACACCCAAAAAGTGCGCGTGGGTCAGGCGGAAAATAACGCAATACGACGATGCTGTGCCTACTTAATGTAGTCGTGGAGTTTGCGGGCGTCTTTGTGCTTGCGCAGTTTCGCGAGCGCTTTGGCTTCTATTTGACGAATACGTTCGCGGGTAACGCTAAACTCTTGGCCTACTTCTTCGAGTGTATGCTGTTTGCCGTCTTCCAGCCCGAAGCGAAGTTTTAGTATTTTCTGCTCGCGGTCAGTAAGGGCACTCAGCATATCTTTTACTTGTTCTTTCAGTAGCTGGCCAGTGGCAGACTCTTCTGGGGTAATTGTGTCTTCGTCTTCGATAAAATCGGCCAATACCGACTCCTCTTCGTCATCACGTATGCTTGCATCAAGGCTGGAAATATCCTGCTTGATTTTCATAATATGCTCTACTTTTGCCTCGTCAATTTCCATTTCCCGCGCTATCTCGGCATTGGTCGGTTCGCGGTTGTATTCCTGTGTGAGGCGGCGCTGAGTACGCAGTAGCTTGTTGATAGTTTCTACCATGTGAACAGGTATGCGAATGGTACGTGCTTGGTCGGCAATAGCCCGGGTAATTGCCTGGCGAATCCACCACGTTGCATAGGTGCTAAATTTGAAGCCTTTATCTGGGTCAAACTTTTCAACCGCTCGCAGCAAACCGGTATTCCCTTCCTGAATGAGATCCAGCAGGTCCAACCCGCGCCCAACGTAGCGCTTGGCAATCGAAACCACCAGGCGCATATTTGCCTCTGCCATCTGGTCTTTCGCCTCTTTGTCTCCCGCCACCACACGGTTCGCAAGCGCTAGCTCTTCCTCGGCATTGAGCAGCGGTATTTTGCCGATTTCACGCAGGTACAAGCGTACAGAGTCGTCTGCAATGTCATCTAAATACGTTTGGTCCTCGAGAACAATCTCTTCTTCTTCGTCTATAAGCCACTCGTCGCTTAGGTCAGACGGTGCTGGCTCCTCTGGCGTTATCACGTCTACACCCGCCTCGGTGAGTTCGGTGTAGAGCGAGTCCAGTAGCTCTACGTTATCTGGCACGTCTGGTATAGCCGCCGAAATATCTTTCGCGTCTATGCTGCCGGCCGCTTTGGCTTTTTCTAGCAGGCCAGCTTTGGCTTGCTCTAACTTCGATTTATCATCCTGCTTCGGTGCCACTATCGTCTCCTTGTTCTATTCGTAGTAATTGGTCGAGGCCGCGAACCTGCTCCAGCAGCTGTGTCGCTTCCTCGGGTGTCGCTGTTTGTAGCGCTGCGCTCAGCGTTTGTTTTTGCATTCGAACATATTGGTGTATCAGCGTAGCCTGCAAACGTTTCGCTTCACTTCGAAGCTCGAGAGGCTCGACATCCTGATACAGCGTCTCATAGACTAATGACAATATTTTAGCATACTCCGCAATCTGTTGCACCTCTTCTTGATCGCTGCCGTCAAAATCCGGGTGCTCAGCCAGAAACTCAAAGGCGTGGCGAGCGTCGTCGTCCGTAAACATATCTGGGTCGAGCGGATACAGTACGTGTCGGAGGCTCGGCTTCATAAGTGCCAGTGCAATCAGCCGTTCTTCCACCTTCACTTTGTCTAGGATGGCCTTTTCGACAGAGATGGCCTTTACCTGGGATGGTCGACGACGAAGGGGCGCTGTCTCGCTGGTCGCACCAGCTAGCTTCGTTGCTAGTGCTTCTTTGCTGACACTCAGCAACTCGGCAAGCCGCCCAACATAGTGGTCTTGTTCGACCTTATCGGGCAACTGCCGCACGACCTTCAGTACCACATCGCTCAGCTCACGTTTGCCGAGCGCCGTCGACACATCGAGCATGGCGCAGTAGCGGTCTATAAGCCAGTCAAGTGCGTACCGCGGCTGTTCTATGGCAGCTTGCCACGCGGCAACATCCTGTTTTATGAGTTCATCTGGGTCTTTTCCGGTCGGTATGCTTATAACACTTAGTTGCAAACCACCGACTTTCCCAGCAATAGGTATGGCTCGTTCGGTAGCGGCTATACCTGCTTTATCAGCGTCAAAACAAAGGCGAATATCGCCCGTTAGACGACTAAGCGCCTTCAAGTTTGGCTCGGTGAGCGCCGTTCCGGCCGTAGCCACAACCTGGCGGACACCAGCTTGGTGACTCGCTATAACATCGAGGTTGCCTTCTGCTAGAACCACATATTTTGTCTTTCGTATGGCGTCTTTGGCGAGGTGCAGCCCAAACACATGGCGGCTCTTGTCGTACAGTGGCGTGCCGGGGGTATTTATATATTTCGGTGCATTTGGGTCATCTTCAAGTAGTCGTGCCGTAAAGCCAATCACCCTACCCTGCGGGTCGCACAGCGGTATCATCAGCCGTCCACGGAACATGTCTTGCAGGCCGCCTCGGTACGATTTGCTTGTCAGGCCTGCTAGCTGAATATCCTTTTCATCAAATCCCTTCCCGCGAAGAAAACCGAGAAGAGCGCTACCATTATTTGGTGAGTAGCCAAGTCGCCACGCAAGCGCCGTTTCTTTCGTGAATTCCCGCTGCCCAAGAACATACGCAAGCGCCGTCTTATTCTGACTAAACTGCGTCTGATAAAACTTGCAGGCGAGCTCATTGAGCTCATACAGCCGCTCCTTCGTCTGCGAGGTCGGGCCTTGCACACCACTCTGGCGGTACTGCTCAAGGTCGACGCCAGCCCGACGAGCAAGAATTTCGAGCGCACCCTTAAAATCCACGCCTTCCATTTCCTGAATAAAGCTAAAAATGTCGCCACCGCGCCCAGAGGAAAAATCGTGCCAAATCTGCTTATCGGGGCTCACCACAAAACTGGGCGTTTTTTCGGAACCAAAAGGACTGAGTCCCTTCCAGGTACGCCCGGCACGCTTCAGCTGAACGTATTCGCCTATAACGTCCTCTATAGCCAACCGCTCCCGAACCTCTTCCTTCGCATCCATATACTATGTAAGTATCGGATAACAGGTAGCAAGTAGCAAGTAGCAAGTAGCAAGTATAACCACTCTCGCGCTTGACTCTTGTCTCTGTACTCCCGTACCATAAGCATAATGAATCCGAACGAACCGAATTATGGGCAGTTGTCAGTAAGCCCGCAGCAGGCACCGCCGCAGAATCCCCAACTGGATGTACCACCAGTTTCATCGCCTACACCCGTAACCCCAGTGAGCACAAACCCATACGACTTTATTTTGAACCCAAATGCTAACCAGAAGAAACCAGCTGCAGCAAGTGCAAGCGGACCCATGAGGCTACTGCTAGGCATAGGCCTCATTGGGGGCATTCTGCTGATTGTCGGCCTTGTTCTGACGCAGTTTTTGCCGAAAGGTACCTCGGGCGAATCTCTAGTGGGGTTAATCCAGCAGCAGCAAGAAATCATCCGGGTTTCCACGCAGGCACAACAAACAGCCCAAAGCGAAACCATCAAAGGGTTCGCCTACACCGTAAACCTCAGCGTCAGCACGAGTCAGCAACAATTACAGAGCTACGCCACAAAAGCAGGCACAAAGATTGACCCAAAGCAGCTCAGTCTTAAGCAAGACGCTACTACCGATAAGCTCCTTGAAAACGCAAAAGCAACGAGCACCTATGACAGCGCTGTTAAGAAAGTACTCTCCACTCTACTGCAGGATTATCTGGACCAGTTGAAAGAAACCTACAAACAAACGAGTAGTGCAAATCTCAAAAAAATACTCGACGCGAATTTTAGCGCCGGGAAGACCCTGATTGTTCAGGCAGATAATGTCTCTGCCTAGTCAGTAGGCTATTCTGCTACCAGTTGGTAGCTGTGCCGAATAAGGTCTTTCACGTCGTCTGGGCCCAATTGACCACTCAAGATGAGCGTGTTCCAGTGCTTTTTGTTCAGGTGATAGCCCGGTAAAACGGTTTCGTATTTTTCGCGCAGGACAACGGCCAGCTGCGGGTCGCATTTGAGGCTGAGGTTTAGCGGGTCTTTTCCTTCGGCCACAAGCGCAAACATTTTCCCTTCCGTTGGCTTCTGCGGGTTACCAACCTTGTAGACTGCAACGCCCTCACCAAATGGATAATCCAGAAAACTGTTTGGCATGCTTAAGATATATTCTTCGACTTCTGTATGTGTCATGGCAGGTATTCTACAGTGCTGCGTACGGGGGTTGCAACTGAGTCATGGTCTGCGACCAGTTCAGGCGCTCCAATATACCTGCCTGTACTTCGGGCGATGCTGGCTTAACAATTTTTCCGTAATCGTCTGTGCCGACGACACCGTATTTCATAGTGTAGGGCAGCTTTGTGAGCTTTTGCTGTTCAGCGCGGATAAGGCAATCGTCGTGGTAAGCGGTACAGGTTTTGGCAAGCTCTGTCCAGCCGGTGAGTACCTTTTTTTCGGCACCATCAACCGAAAGAAGTAATTGTATGCCCGCCGAGCGCGTCATTTCCGGCCGAAGTTGCTGGTCAAAAATAAAATTACCCATAGAGTACACAATGAGACGACCCTTGTAGCTCTCTGTTGTTTGAACCCAGTGTGGATGGTCACCAATAACTACATCCGCACCGCTGTCTATCATAGAACGGTAGAGTTCTGTCTTGAGCTGGTCAGGTGCGGCAACGTATTCTTTGCCAGCGTGTGGCATAGCAATCACGGGCATGATATGACTGTAGCGCCGCATGACTGCAATCGCTTCTGGCGGCGGCCGACGAATGAACCCATGGTAGCCGCACATGGCCACCGGAAGACTGGCTGTCTCGGTTTTTTGATTATTGATCACTACGCGAGCTGGCACCGTGATAACATCGCAAACATCTGCAAGCTCCCGGGGGTCGGGGTGCCCGAAATACTGAATTTTGTTTTCGTCGAGATGTTTCTGCGTTTCTGCAAAGCCAGCCGCACCTTGGTTATCGGTATGATTATTTGCAAGCGTAAACGCTGTAAACCACTTGGCTGCTTCTGGCAGATACTGTGGGTTACAGTTGAATGATAGGGTCGCATCTTCTGCCGCGGATGATTGCTGCAAACCCGCGACGGTCGGACACTCTAAGCCCGCAATCCAAGCGTCATATTTGGTACGGTCAAATTCATTAAGCCGAGAAAACGGATACGCAAACTTAAGAGGGCTCGCCATAGACCAATCATTTATGTACCGGCTAAAGTACACATTGCCAAAAAACAGCATGTTCGACGACGCAGAAACTGGGTAAGGCCGAACCGGCTGCGTTTTCTGACTACGAGGCGTTGTCGCGCGCACTTGGTTTTTCGGGAGTAGCCAATAGGCCGCAGCGCAGCCAAGCGTGCCACATAGCAACACTACTACGCAAACAACAACCACCCGAGAACGTCTCTTTTGCCGCCCCGCCACTCTGTACATATGCCTAGTATACCACTAGCAATTTTCTACCGTGGACGGGAACGACGCAAGCGAATCGATAATTTCATCCGCCCCGGCACCCTTGAGTTCTTCCCTGCTCGCAAACCCGTGCGTAATACCTATGCACTTTATACCCGCTGCATGCGCTGCCTGCACGTCGGTAATCATATCACCAATGGCGATTGTTTCTTCTGGCGCACAATCTAGCTGCCGGAGCGCCTCAAGCATCATGTCTGGCGCTGGCTTTGGGCGAAAACCATCACGCATGGCTACCACAACCTCAAAATACTGGTCTATGCCGCGGTAGCTCAGATATTCAATGGTTCGCTCATACTCGGCAGATGTCACAACGGCTAACCGATATCCCGCCATGGCGAGCTCCTGCAAAACCGCTTCAACGTGCTCAAAAAACGGTGCATCCATCCAGGCCGTGCTGAGGTGACTGCGGTATGTTTCTAGCCACAAGTCGTAATCTATGTGCGCCGACAAGCCTTTGTGAACCTCGGTGTGGTGGTGAATATATGGCTGCAGTTCGTCGAGCGATGGTCGCTGGCCGTTATGCACCTCAACAGCATGCTGATATGCCTCTATTATGATATCTTTGGTATCCCGCAGCGTCCCATCAAGGTCAAACAAAATTGCGTTAATCTTCGCCACGCTCTAGTCTTTCTATAACCTCAGCCAATTCCGGTAACGAATCGATAATGTAGTCTGCCCCCGTTGCTTCAAGTTCCTCACGCGATCCAAAGCCGTGCGTAATGCCAACGGCCGCCCTTAGATTGGCACTCTTAGCCGTTTGCATATCGATACCTGTATCGCCAACAAGCAGCAACTCTCGTGAAGAAATACCCAGTTTTTGGCAAATAGCGAATAATCCGTCGGGGTAGGGTTTTGGACGCTCAACAAGCTCTGGCGAAATTATAATCGCAAACTGATTTTGTAAACCGACGTGCTCCAGAATTGAATTTAGCGATGGCTGTGTGCGGTTTGTGATTATTGTTAGATCTATTCCTCGTTTCTTTAGTTTTTGAAGCGTTTCATGCATAGCATCAAAGCTAGTTATTAAGCCAAATAATTCTTCGCTTTGCTGTGCATCGTGATGCTTTTGTTTTGCTGCTGCCGCAGCTTCCTTCGAAACAAGCTTTTCATAACACTCATGTAGGGTAAGCCCCATGTGAGCCTGGATGTCATCTCTTGTAGCCGTAATGCCATACTGCGGCAAAACAAACTCAAAGGCACGAATTACATGCTCAAACGTATCCACTAGAGTCCCGTCAAAATCAAAAGCAACGGCTCTTATTTTCGGTTCATGACTCATGGCTTTGTTTTGCAAACCATTCTAGGTAGTATTGTAGCTCGGCAATGCTTGCCTGTATGTCCTCCTGTGCACGGTGGACATCAGCCTTTTTGTAGTCGACCTTAAACGCGCCCTGCATAAACACTTTCCAGGCGCTAACATCGAGCATACGGTAGTGGAGCTTCAAATCGAGCTTTGGCCAATACCGAGCAACGAATTTGCGGTCGTTATATATGCTGTTCCCCGCCAACACCGCTGGTTCGCTCCCAAAATGCTGCTCGACAAGTGCAAGTAGTTCTTGCTCCACGACAAAACTTGGCTTGGCCATTGCAGAATCCGATGTTTTGCGCACAAATTCATCACGGTTCTCCGGATACCCCTGCCACCACGCGTTCTTTTGCATTCGCTCAACAACAATACTGGCCGGCTGCGCCACAATTGCTTCATAGCTCGCCAGCGTGTTTAGCTCAAAGTCTGTCACCTCCGCTGCTACTTCCAAAATAACGTCTTGCGTTGCATCTAACCCCGTCATTTCGAGGTCTACCCACAGCAACCGCGTTGGCAGAACTGATTTATCTATCTCACTCATTACTGGCTAGTATACAGAACCAGCCGTGCTGAGTCATGAGGTTCTGCAAAAAGTACGAAAATATACCACAGATGAATTCTGCGGTATACTACGATAACCATGAAAAATCTGCTGCCAGCCGACAACCTCATTAGCTGCTTCAACGAGTCGGCGACAGACTGCGTGAAAGTGCTCGATACGGATGCGCGCTTGCTCTCGTTTAACGAAGATGGCTATAAAA
>JBGAWL010000027.1:0-13220 GCA_044227625.1 Saccharimonadales bacterium (SeqCode)
TGGGCTGGGTGAGGCGAACGCGAGCGCCAGTGGCGCTCAGCCGCCCTTGCCCTGCGACCATGGGAGCAGGGTTTCACAGAAGGTGAAAGGTCGACTCCCCCCACCCGCACCATAAACCCGTTTATAGTCACGTACCGATTACCTATAAAGATTACTGATATTTCTGCTACAATACAGTATTAGATTTATGTCATCGCAAAAACATTTTATTCAAGACCGGTCGGCGTTGTTACTGGTGAGCCTCAATGCGTTTTTGGCGTTGGCAGCGGTAGTTCTTGTGGCGCTCAAACTCGATTCCAGTAAGGGTACGGTTAACTACATTGTGTCGTTTCGTTCATCACTGGGGTTTGATGGCTATACGCAGGGAACGGCATGGGATATCGTGAGTTTTATGGTTGCTGCAGCCCTTATTTTCACGGTTGGGTTGGCACTGGCGTATCGCACCTACAAGATAAAGCGCGAACTTTCCCTGGGAGTGCTTGCACTTACATTACCACTGCTGGTGCTGCTCATAATTGTCAGTAACGCACTGCTTCTCCTTCGATAGCATGACCGACTTAAAGACATCATACTCTCAATTGCCCCAGCCTTGCCTTTCAGACGCACCCTGTATGCCCGTTTCATTCGTCGCCATATCCCCAGGATATGCCTCCTCACGAAAACGACCATCCAGAGCGCGTCTGCAAAGCCAATCAGAGGGGCAATTGAGAGTATGATGTCTTTAGAAATTCCACGCGAGCAGGACAGGAAGGGGCACTATAGGTTCTTTGAAATTCTGCCCGGCGCGCTCAGCTGGAGCATGTTAGCACTGCCGTTCATACTGAGCTTTATAGATGTTAGAATTGCCGCCTTGTTCATGTTTATTTATGTCCTTATCAACTTCGCCAGGGGCGCTGCTAGTGCGGTTCGCTCTATGCAGGGTTTTCGCACACTAAAACAACACCAGAAACTACCGTGGCCGACCATGCTCAACGAACTTGCACAGGGCGTGATACCCCCTCGTGTGAAACGACCAAAGTGGCATCACTATGCTACTGCGGGCACCAAAGAGAGGCCGCTGCTTATGGAGCCAGACCAGGTTGTGCACGCCGTTATTATTGCTACCTATAAAGAATCTCGTGATGTGCTTGGACCGACCATAGAGGCGTTGTTGGCATCTGAATTTAACATGAAACAGGTCATCTGTATACTTGCCTACGAAGAACGCGGCGGGGAAGCGACAGAACTGCAAGCAACTGAGCTGATGAAGCAGTATCAATCGCGGTTTATGGATGCCTTTGCGGTGAAACACCCCTCAAATATACCCGGAGAGATAATTGGCAAAGGTGGTAATGTGACGTATGCTGGCCGGGCACTTGAGACTTATTTAAAAAAGAACAACATTGACCCGCTGCGAGTGGTCGTCACAACGCTCGATGCCGATAATCGGCCAGACAAGCACTATTTAACAGCGCTCAGTTATGCCTACATTGTTTGTCCAGACCCCGTACACTCATCGTTCCAGCCCGTTGCACTCTTTTCGAATAATATCTGGGATCCGCCAGCGCCTATGCGCGTTCTTGCGACAGGAAACTCTATATCGCACCTTGTGTTTTCACTTCGTTCTCATGCGCTCAGGAATTTTTCGGCACATGCTCAGCCGATGGTTGCGCTGCAAAAAACCGATTTTTGGAGCGTGCGCACCATAGTGGAGGATGGTCATCAGTTCTGGCGTTCCTACTTCCGTTTTGAAGGGAACTACCGGGCGTTGGCACTTCATTTACCCATTTACCAAGATGCAGTGCTTTCTGACACCTACTGGAAAACGCTAAAAGCGCAGTTTTTGCAGTATAGGCGCTGGACGTACGGCGCCTCTGACCTAGCCTACGTGGTTCACATGGGGTTCTTCCGTAAAAACACCATACCAAAACGTGACCTAATAGCAAAAACGTGGCGACTCCTCGAGGGGCATGTCACGTGGGCTGTTGGCCCCATACTGGTTCTTTTCGGTGGATTTATACCGGTGCTTTTTCATCCGAAAAGCTACG
This sequence comes from Saccharimonadales bacterium (SeqCode), assembly GCA_044227625.1. GTDB lineage: Bacteria > Patescibacteriota > Saccharimonadia > Saccharimonadales > UBA4665 > JAGXIT01. Next base: position 2,028 of record JBGAWL010000027.1, read on the forward strand.
CCGCCCTAGAGCTGCCACTTATTGTTAGTCGTATACAGACGTTTGCAATCTTCATTGCGGTTGTAACCGTGTTTTTGGCGCTAAAGACCCTGCCCCCAAAGCCAGCCCACTATAAGCGGCATAGAAATGTATTCATGCTTGTCCAGTGGGCCTACCTACCGTTTACAACGCTTATTTTTAATTCATTTGCTGCGCTGTATTCGCAAACACGGCTTATGCTTCGGAAATACATATCAAAGTTCGACGTAACAGATAAAGCAGTTGTTTCTAGGGCGGCCGACGGCAGTACTAGCAAAAAACTGTAACTCCACGGTGTGGGTTGGTTACTTAGCGAGTTCGTCTACCGGAGTTTATGCCGAGCTAGGGCTATGGTAGGCCCTGTAGTGTGCTGCGGCCAATGTGTCGAAGCGGTTTAGTACCTTGTACGACTCGGCTGTAATGTTTGTAACCTCTACAACCCCATTTTCGGCTGCGGACAGCAATGCTCGGGTAACCGTAGTCGCTAGGGCTGCAGCGTCGCCTACGGCAGTCGGACGGTGTCCGAGTGATGTAGCGAGGCTGACGAGCAGTGTATCTCTTTCAAACGGCTCTAGGCCTGATTTACGTTTTACGACTATTGTCGCCGAGTAGTCAATGCGTTCGTTTGTCGTAAACACGGCACCGCAAGCACTACACTTACGCCGTCGCCATATTTGGTTCATGCGTTTCTGTGGACGAGAATTCACGACCTCAGTCTTACCGCCACAATAGAGACATACCATGTCTACATGTTGACATACCGCTTACGAAAATACTAGTGGAAAACACCACAAAAAATAGTGGAAAACGAAAACCCGGTCTTCTTACGAAGGCCGGGGCATTGTCCTATGAAGGGAACCGGTACCTATGCAGTCCTTACCCGGCGTACGCGCACAACACGCTTTACGCTTGGGAGTTCTTCATAAAACAACTGGAAGCCCGCAAGCGAGCTTGGTTGTTTTGTACTCAGTGAAAACACCTCGTTTAACGTGGTATAGTCTAGCAAACAAGGACTTGCAAGTCAAGTACAAACATTGTATACATAAGCAGTATAACAGAGGTAATGTAGCACATCACCATACTGCGTACCTGTCTGTAATTTGTCTGTGAATCCAAGAATATAATTAGCTTTTGCTGACTTCATAACCTGGTGGGCAGTATAAGATAGCGACTTCGACCTTTTCAAGGCCGCTTTCCCGGAGCGAGCTTCTACGGGAGCAGCCTTTCCACCGAACCATCGCTCACTTTACGGTTCTCTCCCACTCGTCAGCTCCATATAAAAACCCCTGAATAGGGGTTTTTATATGGTGGGCGATGTAGGATTCGAACCTACCACCTCCACAACGTCAATGTGGCGCTCTAGCCAAATGAGCTAATCGCCCGAGGGTGGAACATACGAAATATACCAGATGGGACGGAGTAATTCAACCGTCACAGCATGCTATGACAGTTGTACACACACGAATTTGAGGGTATATCACGGCCGATATAAAAATTGCGAAAGTAGTTTATCCACTTATCCACAGCTGCATATAAAAAAGTCCAAAAAAGTACTAGCATCATGCAGCTAGTGTGTGTATACTAGCGTCTGAGGTGAGGTTTTGCCGAGAGGTTTTACCACACTAAGAATCGGACGTCTTTGCGAGAGCGTCCGATTTTTGTTTATAGGTTGTTTCTTCTCGACCAAAGCTGGAAGTGGTATAGTGAGAGGCAAGTGATGACGTGGATTCACCACCCACAGAGCTTCGTCGGTGTGGCAACAGAGTACGATAACTACAGTTGCAAGAGTAAACGCCCCAGGTGGAACCTCCGGATATCACCGGACCCGAGGCACGCTAGAGAAGACAATAAGTCTAATCAGCGTGTTTTTTAATTTTTCGGAGAAGGTCCAATGAAGGTTAGCAAACTGTCAAACGCAACATTTGAGTCACGGGAAGGATATGAAAGAGCTATCCTCTATAATGATGATGAATTTGGGTCAGCAACCAAACTACAACTAATGCGCTTGGCTGCTGGGAAAACTATTTGCCCACACCATCACGTCCAGCGTACGGAGTGTTTCAGGATAGTGTCTGGTGAGGGTCAGATAAAAGTGAATGGGCAAGTGGTGGCAACATCACCTGACGATATAGTGCTCTGTGAGCCTGGGGATGTGCATGAGTTTATAAATGTATCAGCTACAGAGCCACTTACCTTTCTGGTTATTCGTACAAATGATCCTGGTAATGAAGATATGATATGGGAGGAACAGGTATGAGCGAAAATCAAGATAGTCTGTACGCTATGCGGCATAGTTTGGCGCATATTTTGGCGACCGCGGTGCAAGACCTGTGGCCAGAGGTAAAGCTGGGCGTGGGGCCAGTGGTAGAGAATGGTTTTTATTACGATATCGACCTTGGGCCAGAGGTAAAACTTAGCGAAGACGATTTTCCACGTATAGAGGAGAAAATGCGCGAAATAATTGGCTCGGCGCAGCCGTTTGAGCAGTTTACTATGCCGGTGCAAGAGGCGCTACAATGGGCTCGGCAGTATGGTCAGCCGTATAAAGAAGAACTGCTTAATGACCTACAGCGCGAGGGCACAACGCTCGCTAAAGACTTAAACGCCGCTCTTATGGGCTTACCAGCGGGCATAGTGGGCTCTACGGCTCCGCAGGCAGTGACGGAGGTGAGTTTTTACCGCAACGGTGACTTCACTGACCTCTGCCGTGGCCCGCATGTAGAATCGACCGATAAAGTCGGGGCATTCAAGCTTATGCGTGTGGCCGGGGCGTACTGGCGCGGCAAAGAAACCAACCCGCAAATGCAACGGGTGTACGGTGTGGCATTTGAGACGCCCAAGGAGCTAAGGCAGTATCTGGATATGCTAGAGGAAGCCAAAAAGCGTGACCACCGCAGGCTTGGTAAAGAGCTAGACCTATTTGTCTTTTCTGACCTTGTGGGCGCTGGTTTGCCGCTATTCACGCCTCGCGGCACTGTGCTTCGCGAAGAACTCGGCAAATTTACACAAGAACTACGCGAGAAAAACGGTTTCCAGCGGGTTTGGACGCCGGTCATCGCAAAAACTGACCTCTACAAGGCGAGTGGTCACTGGGATAAGTTTGGTGACGAGCTCTTTTTGGTAAAAAGCCAGGAAACCTCTGATGAGTTCGTGCTGCGACCCATGAACTGCCCGCACCATGTCCAAATCTTTGCCTCGCAGCCACGCAGCTACCGAGACATGCCACTAAAGTTTATGGAAAATGCGGGCGACTATAGAGACGAAAAAACAGGGGAGCTTCATGGGCTCAGTCGTGTCAGGTCATTCACTCAGGACGATAGCCATGCGTTTGTCGCTGATGACCAGATAAAAACGGTGGCAAATGAGCTCGTGGAAGCATCTCGTCATATGTATGAAGTGTTTGGTATGGAGCTGAGCTTCCGTCTGAGTTTCCGTGATGACGGCGATGGCTACCTTGGCAATCCGGAGCTATGGGACAAGGCCCAGCAGCAAATCGAGGAGCTTGCGAAAGAGAACGGGCTTGATTACTACATTGAAGAGGGCGAGGCGGCGTTTTATGGCCCCAAGGTAGACTTTATGGCGACGGATGCCATTGGGCGTAAATGGCAGGTTGCGACTGTGCAGCTCGACTTTGTGCAGCCAGAGCGGTTCGGGCTGGAGTACATTTCTGAGGATGGTACCGGCAAGCGCCCGGTTATGATTCACTGCGCGCTCTTGGGCTCACTTGAACGGTTCCTGAGCGTATACATAGAACATACCGCCGGTCGGTTCCCGGTGTGGTGTGCGCCAGAACAGGTGCGTATTTTGAGTGTAAACCAAGAAGACTCAACGGTAGCGTTCGTGGAGAAACTGTGCGAACAAGGTAGAGCACTTGGCTTACGCATAACCGTAGACAACAGCAACGAATCTGTCGGCAAAAAAATTCGCACTGCCGAGATGTGGAAGGTGCCATATGTGATTGTGGCGGGGGACAAAGAGGTAGGGGGCGGGGAACTAATGCCACGTATTCGCAAAGACCTGGTGGTGAACGAAGAAACCAAAAGCTATACCGCCGGAGAATTCCTGAAAACGGTCGCCCACGAAGCCAAATCCCGCGTGAGTAAAACATCACTGTGATATAACTGTTGTATGTTAAAAATATTGCCTAGGCTTGAGGTTGTCTATGCTGTCAGCGATCTTGATGGCGTTTGGACTGATATTGCAGGTGCAGTTACGTCGTTCGGTAATAGAGTATTAGGCCTCCAGCTGGAACGTGGCGATTATTTCCGTTGCAAAGAAAATATTCCATCGCTCTTTGGGTTTAATCCCGATATACCCGCCCATATGCAAGAGGCTCGTAACCATTGGCAAAGATTTTGCGAGGAAGAAATGCCGCATCTGCCACTTCTCCCAGGAGCAGAGCAGTCTATTCAGGCATTCAGAATCGCCGAGGAGCTACTGGTTGCTTCAGGAATACGTCTCGTGAAAGATATCTGGACCGGACGCACGCATGAAAACCATGTAATCACAAGGCACTGGAAAGAAGTACATCTGCCGATTATGCGTCATGTAAGGCACGCTAAGGACTGGAGGCTTCCAAATGCCCACTTAATTTCCAAAGCAAGCAGTCTGTCGCGTCTCCCCTTTCCAATCTGGCTATATATAGAAGACGAGCTGTGCCATGCGAGCCCAGTTGCGTCTGCTGCTCCAGGTTCTCAAGTGGTGCTATTCGAAGACCCAGAAAAAGAAATAAAGGCAGAGAGTTTACCGTCTAATGTATTGCGCATTGGCTCCCACGCACGGCTTGCTGAATTTGTTGTCTGCAAAGCGGAAGAAGAGATTAGAGGAATAAGAAGGCAACCTAGGCATGCGAAGGCAGCGGCGTGAAAAAACCCATTATCGCTGTTGATATCGATGACGTGCTGGCTGCGGAGGCGGAGTTTGTCGTGGCGTATACAAATGAGCACTGGGGCGGTAGCTACACCATGGAGGACTACACCGAGGCATGGAATCTGTTTTGGGGCGTTGATGTCGATGAGGTAGAGCGGCGGGCAGAAATATTGCATAGACCAGGTGTGGTTAGTCAGTACCACGTCACCCCAGGCAGTAGAGAGGTTTTGAAACAGCTTAAAGAGAAATATGAACTGATCGTAGTAACATCCAGACGTAAAAGTGTTGAGCAGGAAACTCAGCGGTGGTTAGACGAACATTTTCCGGGTCTCTTTTCCAAACTAATCCTGACGGGTTTTTGGGATGACCCTAACGTTGAAGGCAGGCATCTACTATCGAAAGGAAGCTTGCTTAATGACCACCGTGTTGCATATGTGATTGATGACCAATTAAAACATTGCGTCAGTGCGACAGATCACGGGATAAAAGCAATTTTGTACGGCAACCTCTCGGGTAATGAGTATGCTGATGCTCGTGATGGTATGGAGCACTGTAAAGATTGGCGGGCTGTCGCGAAGTATTTTGATGCGGATGCATCTTGATGCATTAATGCATTGATGCTAAGCTATGAACATGAGAACCACTATGACTATAAATGACAAACTGTACAAACAAGTTCGGCGCAGTGCACTTGAATCTGGGGTTACAGTATCGAAATATGTTGAAGACGCGCTCATGGTTCAAGTGTTAGAGGATACTTATGATATGGAGGAGCTTGAGCGACGACTTAAAGAGCCCACCATTACCCATGCACAGCTGGTAAAAGAGCTGAAAGCAGAGGGACTTCTGTAATTACGCTGCATGTACAGTATTGTATGGTCGAAAAGTGCCGCAAAGGAAATACGCAAGGTTCCAATTGCGCATAGAACCGTCATTGTGCGTAAGATTGCTATGCTTGCGAATGATCCACGGCCTGTGGGTTGCGCGAAGCTGAGGGGACACGATCGGCTGTACCGATTTCGCCAGGGGGATTACAGAGTAATCTATGACGTGGAGGATGAGAGACTTATCGTTATTGTCGTTGAGGTACGACACAGAAAAGATGTCTACCGTGGATACTGACGCTGGGTTTCGGGAGCGGGTGGAGGCGGTGGTGGGGCAGATTCCGCGGGGGCAGGTGATGACGTATGGGCAGCTGGCGGCTTTGTGTGGGAATGCTCGGGCGGCGCGAGTTGTGGGCGGGATTGCACACTTTGGTGACCCGGCTTTGCCGTGGCAACGTGTGGTGAATAAGTCTGGCGGGCTGGCAGCGGGGTATCCGGGCGGCCGAGCTGCTCACGCTGAGCATCTGCGGGCAGAGGGTGTGGCGGTATCGGAAGATATGCGGGTAGAGGTAGAAAAGCTACTGTGGTGGCCAGCAGATTAGTTTATAGTTTTTAGGTTATGGTCTATAGTTTGTTTGGTGCAAGACTCTACCAACTACCAACTCGTATGTATTGTGGGAGAAACAGCCAGTGGTAAATCTGCGCTGGCAATGGAAATTGCGCGGCGGTTTGACGGCGAAATTATATGTGCCGATGCTATGACGGTGTATCGGGGGTTCAATATTGGTACGGCCAAACCAAGTGAAACTGACCGTTTGACAGTACCGCACCACTTGCTAGACATTGCCGACCCGGCGCAGGGATTTAATGTTGCAGCGTTCCAGCAACTTGCAAGTAGGGCAATGGCTGATATCTGGTCTCGTGGTAGGGTACCCATTTTGGTGGGTGGAAGCGGTCTGTACATAGACAGTGTGCTGTATGACTATGAATTAAAACCTTCACCTAACATCGATGAAAGAGATGTATTAAATACAATGGAGCTTGCCGAACTGCTTGCGCTTGCATTGTCGCGAGGACTCGATATTTCTGGGGTCGATGTACGCAATAAACGACGCGTAATTCGCCTGATAGAAAACGGCGGGGTAGCTTCTGCGCGTGCTCCGCTGAGACCACATACGTGCATTGTTGGCATGCACATAGAACGGAATGAGCTGGAATCCCGGGTGAAACAACGAGTCGAGAGCATGTTAGTAGCAGGGCTAGAAAACGAAGTACGAGGGCTGTCGGAAAAATACAGTTGGGACAGCGAACCTATGAAAAGCATTGGGTACCGTGAGTGGCGCGAATACTTCGCCGGTCAGCAAAGTCTAGACAAAACCGAGGAGCGGATTGTTCGTTCCACTATGCAGCTCGCTAAGAAACAGCGCACCTGGTTTAAGCGCAACAATAGTATTCAGTGGGTGGCTGACCCCAGTATTGCTGTAGATATTGTGACAACATTTCTGAACAAATAGGTTTTTGTTCACTACACAAACCTGCTACACTATAAGGATTACTGAGTAAGGAGGTGCACCGTGGTAGAGCAACTATTTGGTTCCAAAACGCGCGTCAAGTTGCTGCATCTTTTTTATGAAAATCCTAACCGGTCATTTTATGTGCGTGAGATTACTCGCAAGATTGATGAGCAGATTAATTCGGTCCGGCGCGAGCTGGCAAATCTATTGAACATTGGCATCATCACCAGCGATTCTAGTAACAACAAAGTCTACTACGAAGTAAACCAGAAGTATGCTTATTATGCTCCTTTGCAAGAAATTTTTGGCGGGCAAAAGCCAAAAAGGTCGGCAAAAAAGCCTGCAGTTCTCCCCGAAGATGTCGCTGCAGTGCCCGAGCCAACTGTCCAGCAGGCTCCTTCGGAGCCAGAGGAGCCTGCCGCCCTGAAGCAGCTGGGAAATGTAGAAATTGCTGCTCTTATGGGTCAGTTTACTCGCGACGAAACCAGCGGGGTAGATGTGCTTGTTGTTGGTAATGTCAACCGAAATGCGCTGCAAAAGTATGTGACCGACCTCGAGGAACAAGAAGGCAAGGACCTCCGCTACACCGTATTTTCGCTCGACGAGTTCCGGTACCGCGTTCAAATAAAAGACCGCTTTATTTCTAACGTCTTGCTTTCGAAGAAACAAGTTATTCTTGATAAGCCTAATTTATTGACTTAGATATTTGGCAGGATTATTCACTTGCTGTGTTTGATTGGCGTATCGTCTCAAGTTGGGCTATAGTATACCTAAGACCTGTCGGTGGTTCGGGTTTTCTAATAAATATCTACTAACATCTACTACAGGAGCGAAGTTACTTTATGGATATACAATTTTACGGCGCAAACTGTATTGTGCTTAGCAATAAGCAGGTTCGACTGGTGTTCGATGATAACCTAGAGTCTTTGGGTGCGAAATCAGTCACAAAAGATGGCGATATTTGCCTATTTACCATGCCGCACCAAAACCCTGTAAAGGGCGCCAAGATGACCATAGATATGGCGGGCGAGTATGAGGTGAGCGGCGTCAATGTACGCGGGATTCAAACGCGGGCGCACATGGACACGGAGCAGCAGCGCAGTGCAACCATGTATAAGGTTACAGTTGGCGAAACGCGAATTCTGGTAATTGGTCATATTTATCCAAAGTTGAGTGACTCAAAACTTGAAGATATTGGGCTGGTGGACGTTATGCTTATACCGGTTGGGGGCACAGGATACACACTTGACCCAAGCGGTGCCTTGCAGGTTGTTAAAGAAGTTGAACCTAAAGTATTCATTCCGACACATTATGCCGATAAGGCATTACGTTATGAGGTACCACAGCAATCACTAGAAGACGCCATGAAAGCGTTTGGCCTGGAACCAAAAGAGACCACCGCCAAGCTGCAGTTCAAACTGGCAGACGCATCAGACACAACCCAGCTTGTGATTCTCGAAAAGGCCTAAGGAGTCTAAGTGTGGTATTGTCATTCCCGCGCACGCGGGAATCTAGAAACCCGTGCTTTCAATGTTGGGCATTCGCATTATTCCCGTTCCTATCACTCTGATTCGCCAGTCGGCGGAGAAGAATCTTCTGATTGCAGGCTTTCGCCCGTAGGCGACTTCTCTTTTTGCCGATAAAGAGAAGCAGAAAACCTCGGCACGTCTCCACCCTCTCTGTGGCTGTTGTGACATACTACAACGCGAAATCACTAATTGGGTACACAACTTCGCAAAAGTTGTAGCGAGCCACAACAGCCATACCGGGAGGTCTCCGTAGTGCCAAGTCTAGATATATCACTCGCGCGATGATAAATAACGGCCCGAGGGGCCGTTATTGGGAAGCCAGAAGTCCGAAACGATTATTTGGCTAGGAGGCCTTTTTTCTTCAGGGTACGGATGGCTTGGGTGCTAATTTTTAGCTTTACTTTTTTGCCATCGACTTCGACCGTTTTGGTCTGTAGATTTGGCTTCCAAACTTTTTTGGTGTGGCGCTGCGAGAAGCTGACATTGTTGCCGTACTGCTTGCCTTTGCCGGTAAGATCACATTTTTGCATTGCAAACTCCGAGTTAGGGTTAGATTCAAGGTGTAATTGTACAGATTTTCACGTCTGAAGTCAACGCTGATATACTAGTAGGCGATGGGTGAAATTTCTGTCTATAACTTCATTATACTTATTGGCTGCCTGCTGGTAGCTATGACGGTGCACGAATTTGCTCATGCGTACGTAGGCATGAAGCTTGGGGATAGCACTGCGAAAGATGCAGGGAGGGTTTCGCTCAACCCGCTTGACCACATAGACCCGTTTATGACTGTTGTACTTCCTGCTATAACGTGGGCAGTGTTTCAGGTACTGTTTCTGGCGGCGAAACCAGTGCCGTTTAACCCTGGCAGGGTTAAGTACGACGAATATGGTGCTGCCATGATAGCTGCGGCAGGACCGCTCTCTAACCTTGCTCTTGCGGTGCTAGCGGCGTTTGTGCTGAAAACAGTCGCCCTGAGCGGTCTCGCGTACGATGTGCTAACTATGTTCTTAGTGCTTAATGTTGGTTTGTTCGTCTTCAACCTTATTCCTATACCACCCCTTGATGGCTCAAGAGTATTGTATGCATTCGCACCTGAATCACTCCAAGATGTAATGGAGCGAATTGAACCGTATGGGTTTGTGATAATACTTGCACTCGTAGTTATGGGTGGATTCAGCGGCTGGCTTGGGAATATCAACGAAGCTGTTTTACGAGCTATCTTATAAGGCCTATTTTTCATGGCAACACAATGGCTATTTGCCGTAAGCAGGGTTCGGGGCTGCTGGACTATTTGTTGTTGAACTTATCCCAGGGAGTAATTAGCCCATATAGCGCGATGTATATTCCATGAGGCAATGTTTGTGCGCCGGCGACGGCCATGCCGAGGTTGAAGTCAGCTTCAGAGTCGTAAAATTTTTCGGGTAAGCGAGCGCCCGTTAGCACAATGGTTTTACCTTTGATGTCAGCAATTTTTTCAGCCGTCTTGTGGATGGTATCTGTACCGTGGGTGACAACAATCCTTTCTTCTTTTGCGTCAAGCAGGGCCTTTTCTATGTCTTCTCTGTCTTTGTCTGTCAAGTCAAGACTATCCTTTTTTACGACAGTTAATATTTTGTAGGAAAAGTCAGGGTCGGCACGTTCGAGAATGTGCAGAAAAGCGGCATCGCCAACTGAGAATGCGTAACCGTGGTTATCATCATTCTCTGGATAATCTTTGTCTATTGTGCCGCCTGTTTGTACAAAAAGTATATTCATATCACGAGTATATATGGTTCCTAACCCTGTTACAAGATGGATTATCGGGGTATACTTAGGGGGCTGGGTAGGCCTCGTTTCGGCGGGGTGGCCAACATATGATTATCTGAATACTAATCATATGGGAACCCAATATTTGTCTACGGCTGTGGTCGTAGCGTGCGGGTACCCACCTTGAATCTTTTTCAGGGTTAATCACGTTGGCGCCCAGCACTACTTTCGGTAATGATGTAGCTGTGTGCCATAATTGATTTGCAGCATCTGCTCAAAATAAACTGGTGTAAAATAGAACTGACGTCGGGGTGTAGCGCAGCCTCGCAACCGCGTACGCCTGGGGCGAAGGTTGCCGGTGGCAATCTGCAAGAGAACCTTCCGGGGCAAGCTGTGCTTGCCGCAGTGAAGTTCTGGGGTCACCGAAGGTGACCGTAGGCCCCACTTATTACCAAACTGGTGTAAAATAGAACTGACGTCGGGGTGTAGCGCAGCCTGGTAGCGCGTACGGCTGGGGGCCGTGAGGTCGCAGGTTCAAGTCCTGTCACCCCGACCAGAAGGAACTTTTTCTAAATCCACCATCAAATTGTATGGTGGATTTAGCTTTATAACAGATACGGCATCGTTGCCAGCACGTAGGTTCAACACCACCTCACGGTACACCAAATCTTCTTCGACTAAATCCTTCGTTTT
>JBGAWL010000028.1:0-299 GCA_044227625.1 Saccharimonadales bacterium (SeqCode)
AGCCGGAGACAGTCACCAAGGAAGGCTCGCCGGTTGATTTCGCGAGCAAAGCCAGAAACGAGTCCTGTTTCGGGAGGGGGCTCAAAGAATGCCTCTGGTGAGAAATCTGGGGTTTTATGAGGACTATGCATAAGAGGGAGGTACATTATTTTGCATTGACAATTTACTTTTGTCAAAATATCTTGCAGACATTTACCACCCATAGGTACGTAATTTGCGCCAACTGACAGAGGGGTGCTCAAGGAAGTACCGTGACTACACCTAGAGCTGGTTGTCGGCGAGGTAGTTGGCGTACCAGC
>JBGAWL010000028.1:309-12759 GCA_044227625.1 Saccharimonadales bacterium (SeqCode)
GAAACGGGCAATGAGTTCTATGCCGAGTTCGGCTGTTTTGCTGTCTACATCTTGGCGTGGGTTAAACTCCACCACATCTATGCCGATAACGTTGCAGCGAGTCGCTATGTAGTCAGCTATGGTAACGATTTCGCGGTAGGAAAGACCACGTGCGTTTGGCATGCCAGCACCAGGGGCGTACACCTTATCTATGCAGTCGAGATCGAGGCTAATCCACGCGTTTGGTGCGCGCTCAGCCAATGCATCCACGAGTGACAGCAGCTGACCGATGCCTTTGGTAACAATGTCAAACAGGGTAAATGCGGTCAGTCCTTCACGGCTAATGAGGTCAAGCTCTGCCTGGTCCCAGTCGCAGCCGGCAATGTGTAGCAGATTTTCTTTGGGAAGCTTAATACCTGGGCGGTAAAGGTTAGTAAGAGCATCTGCTCCGAACCCCATACCTGCTGCGAGGTTCATGCCATGTATGTTGCCGCTGGGCGTCGTTTGGTCCGTATTCATATCTCCGTGAGCATCGAGGTAAATCTGTCCCAACTGACCATTTACTGCTGCCGATGCGCCGGCTATAGTACCAAGATTTATGGAGTGGTCGCCGCCTATCACAACTACTTTTTGTCCTGCACGGAGTGCGTCTTCGGTCTGCTGCGCAAGGAGCTCATTTACCCGGACAATTTCGCCTAGGTACTTCAGGCGAGGATTTTCGATAGACAGCGTTTCGCGCTCTGCCACGGCTATGTCTCCATTGTCTTGAATGTTGAGCCCGGCAAACTCAAGCTTGCGAACTATTTCTTGCCGCCGAAATGCCGCTGGCCCTTCGGCTACACCTAAATTCTTTGCGCCTAGGTCTAAAGGAACACCTATGAGTGTTGCATTTGTCTGATTCATGAGTACATTCTAACAGATTCCTAGATGGCCTCTTGACGAGCCAGTTGGCAGTCGGGTATAGTGAGTGCTAATGCGTTGGCACTCAGTTGCGAGAAGTGCTAACGCTTAGTCTAACAAGGAGGATATATGAGTGTACCCATTCAGCCGCTAGCAGATTACGTGGTGGCGCAGCACGAAGAAGCAGCCAAAAAGACAGCCAGCGGCCTGTATATACCGGGCAATGCCCAAGAAAAGCCAACAGTTGCAAAGGTGGTCGCTGTAGCAACTGGCGTGCGTGATATAAAAGTTGGCGACCGGATTGTCTATAAAAGCTACAGCCAGACAGAGGTAAAAGTAGATAGCGAAACATTTCTGCTTGTCAAAGAAGAAGACGTCCTTGCGACGGTGAAGGGCTAAAACATGGAAACAATTATAGGAACAATACTATTTATTTTGGCGGTTGTATGGGCGTTCCACATAGACACGAATACGGCTCGGACGGCTGAGTCGCTGAAGCGGATTGAAAAATTGCTGGAAAAGAAGGAGAAGTAACATTATGGCGAAAAAAGTTTTTTACGATGAAGAGGCTAGGCGGCGAGTGCTGGCTGGGGCCGAGATTTTATACAATGCGGTAAAGACTACCATGGGGCCAAAGGGTCGCAATGTGGTGATTAGCAAGTCATATGGTGCGCCGAGCGTCACGCACGACGGTGTGACAGTGGCTAAGGGCGTCGATATCGCTGACGTAGACGACGAAACGTTGGGCTACAAAGTTGGCGCAGAGCTCATTAAGCAGGCGGCAAACAAAATGAATGATGTCGCTGGCGACGGCACCACCACCGTGACGGTACTTACCTACCATATTTTGAACGAAGCCAACAAACTGATTGCGGCAGGTCACAACCCCATGCTACTGCGCAAAGGCCTCGAGGCGGCGGCGCACGAAGTAATAACCAAGCTCGAAGGTTTGAGTGAGGACATTCAGGGCAACAAAAAGCGCGTGGCAGAGGTGGCAACCATTTCGGCTGGCGATAGCGCCATTGGTGACCTGATTGCTGATGTCATGGACAAGGTCGGCCGCGACGGCGTCGTGACGGTAGAGCAGGGCCAGGGCCTTGGGCTCGAAAGCGAAGTGGTGGAAGGCTTTACTTTTGACCGTGGGTTCGTCAGCCCGTACATGGTGACCGACACCGGCCGCATGGAGGCCGTGTACAACAAGCCCGCCATTGTTATTACAGATAAGAAAGTTTCGAGCGTGCAAGAGTTTTTGCCGCTGCTGGAAAAACTGGCGCAAGCGGGCAAAAAAGACCTTGTTCTCCTGTGTGAGGACGTAGAGGGTGAAGCGCTCGGTACGCTAGTGCTGAACCGCCTGAAGGGTGTGTTTAATACCGTGGCTATCAAAGCCCCAGCCTTTGGTGACAAGCGCAAGGAAATGCTCGAGGACATTGCTGTTCTCACCGGTGCGCAGGTAATTACTGAAGACCGCGGCATGAACTTTGAGAATGTTGAGCTCGATGTTGTGGGCACGGCTCGCAAGGTTATTGTGGGCAAAGACGAAACGACCATCATTGAAGGCGCTGGTTCGGTTGCCGATGTGAAGGCTCGTATGCAGCAGATTGCTGCGCAGGCTGATGCTGCCAGCAGCGAGTACGACCGCGAAAACTACCAGAAGCGCCACGCAGCTCTTTCTGGTCGTGTTGCCGTCATAAAAGTGGGCGGTGCCACCGAAACCGAAATAGAGGAAAAGAAATACCGTGTTGATGACGCAGTAGCTGCGGTGAAAGCCGCTCTGGCTGAAGGTATTGTACCTGGTGGCGGTGTAACGCTCATTAACCTTTCATCGGTTGTGTCGACCGACGATGACGACGATGCTGTGGCCGCTGGCCGAGCTCTGCTTGTGCGTGCACTAGAACAGCCATTTCGTATTTTGCTCACCAATAGTGGGCTCAATGCCGACGAGTGGCTGCCACAGGTCAAGAAAGCCAAGGCTGGCCAAGGTGTAGACGTCAACAAGCCCGAAAAACTCGTTGACCTCAAATCTGCCGGCGTGGTTGACCCAACACGCGTCACCAAAGAGGCGCTGCAAAACGCTGCTTCCATAGCAGGCACCAGTATGACCATGGGCGCCCTGGTGGTAGAAGTCCCCGAACCAAAAGCCGCGCCCGCCCCAGACATGGGCGGCATGGGAATGTAAATATATGAGGAACCCCAGGCGGGTTCCTCATCGCTTCGCTGCTCTTCCTGAAAGTGGTAAAAACAATCTCGGAATCAATCCGAGATTGTTTTTGAGTTAATCGATGAAAAGTTCGGTGTAGTCGGCGACGGAAAGCACCGCCATTGGCGTGTGGTCGCGGTAGCCCAACAAATCTTGGTCACCGGTTATGATAAGCGCATGGTATTCGCGGGCGAGCGCCACAATATCGGTGTCATTAATATCGCGAACCTTGATTGCAGGGTCGGGTTCATAGCTGTGACAGTATTCTTCTAGCTTTGTTCGGATAAAACGAATCTCTTTTTGGGAAATAGCTAACTTCCTTTTTGATTGCTGCACCAGTTCTTCCACAATGAAATCAGAGAGTATCATGGTGTGATGTACGCAAATGTGCCGTAGCACCGTCTCGGGCGTGCCTCCAAAATACAAGGCGCTTATGAGGACGTTTGTGTCGACGACTATATTGTAGCGGTTATTAGCGGACGTGCCAGCGGCCAGACTTTCGGCGCTGAGCGGTAAGGTCTGCAAGAATTTCCGCCTCTGGTGCAGACGCGTCTTTGGCGCCAATTTTTTTGCCCTCACGGAATATATAGTCCCATTCTTTTTCGTTCTTAAGGTACTGGATAGCAGCTGCTCGCAGAAAATCGCTGCGCGAACCGAACTGCTCGGCAGCCACAGCGTCAATTTCCTGCACCAGTGCCTGCGGAAACGAAATATTAAATGTTTGTGAAGATGTTTTCAAAGCGCTAACCTATCAACGTATTGTATAGAAAATGTATGGAAAGTCAATACATATTTCATACAAAAATATTCTATTTGCCGAAGGGGCGGCGGGGGCCGTTGAAGCTGGTGGGTGGGCGGCGGTAGGTTAAGCCGGAACTGGTTGGTTGCTGGGGTGTTGCGCCCGGTTTGTTGTAGCGGATATCTGACGTGCGCTGGTATTGCTGGAGTTGCTTTTGCGCAGCGAGGGGGTCGGTTCGCTGAAGCATGGCAAAATCCATACGCTGTTTTTCACTGAGACCGCCGGGGAGCGCCGAACTGGGTTCACGTAGTGTTCCGTATGTCATCTGGCGATCTTGCGTGGCTTGCAGCCGTGCTTGGTCAAACAGCGCCGCCCGCTGGCTTTGCGGAGACATGCGCTGAAAGTCGTCAGGTTTTATGCGAGCAGGTTTGGTAAAAGATGCTGCGCCGCTGCTTGTTGAAGAAGATGACCCCATGAAATCTGGTTTAATCTGCGCCTTGAAACTTTGTGCCTGTGAGCTGGTTGTTGGTTGTACAGACGCTGGTCGAGAAGGTGTGTTGGGGGTAAACGGCCGGCGTTGGTTAAATTGATTAAACATGATGAAATTGTAGCATTATTCTGGTACGAAAAACGGAGCACTAGAGTACCCCGTGATGCTTATTCTACTTTGGCTAGCGACCGTAGGGACTGCTACCGTAGCCACGGTTTGCCTTACTACTCAAAATGCTTTGGCCATTGAGGAGTTTGATAATGCTACCTAAACCAAAAACTGAGGCGACGGCGAGGCCGCTCATACCTAGAAACTCCTTGCGGCTAACTTCTTTTTGCATAAGTGCGTCGAGTTGTTGTTTCATTGCGAGATGAACCTGTTTATTTTTATACTTCAAGCACAAGTGTAATGCAGGTTTGTGTGTATGTCAAGCCTACATCTGGAGCATTCGACCGCCGGAGGAAACGTAGCCTGGTCTCGGGCTCAGATACTTTGGAGACACCGGTCTAGGGCTACTTTGGGGTGGTATATGGTGTGCTGGTTGAGGCGGTTGCATTGCGTGATTCAAAGGTATGGCAGGCTGTTTTGTTTCTAGTATGCTTTCCTCATATACTGGCTCAAGGTTCTCTCGAGGGAGCTGTTCGGCGGTGCGAGCTCGTTCTATTCGGGCTTGTCGTGCGGCCTCATCTTGGTCGAATAGTGGCGCATAGCGTCTGTGGGTACTTTTTTTATTGACGAGCCAGACTATCAAAATTCCAACCTGGTACGAAACAAGAACAGGTATGACTGTGAGCATTTGGTCGACAACGTTTGGTGTAGGGTTCATGATAAATGCCGAAACAAACGCGAACAAGATAACCCCTCTTTCGTACTTGAACATTTTTTGTGGGGTAAGCGGCTTGATACGGTTGATGATTATAAGAAGTAATGGCAGTTGGAACATGAGCGCAGCCCCGACCATGTAGGCAACGACAAATGAGAAATACGACTGAATACTTATCAGGGCCTCAACTTGCCCATTGTGGAACTGTTGCTTTAAAAGAAAATGGAGTGCCGCAGGCAGGCCTGCGAAGTATCCGAACAATATACCGCCCACACCAATAACACCGGAAGCAATGCTGGAAAGCACGATGAACCGCTGGGTTGTGCCGCGCATGACTGGCTGCAGAAAACGAAGCAAATTATAGATAATAACGGGGATGCTTAGTGCGATGCCAAAGTAAAAACACACGTTGAAAAGGAAGTTAATACCCCCCATGGGCGATGTATACACAAAATGCTGCCCATTGCTCGGGGCAAGAAGAATGTCTATTAGCCTACGTTCTATGCCATATACTGCGGCGCTACAAATAGCGACAGACAAAACAACAAAAAACAGGCGCTTCTTTACCTCGGCGAGATGAGCAGAAAGCGGAGCCTTTTCGGCAGCTGGCTGGCTAAGCCTGATTTTCGTTTTGGCTGCTGTCGGTTTGTTTCTTTTTGTCCTCTTCACTGTTCATGCCTTTTCGTAGTTCACGTGCTGACTCACCAAGGCTTCTTGAAAGCTCAGGCAGTTTCTTTGAGCCGAACAGAAGAAGGACGATTGCGAGCAAAATTAAGAGACTACCGGTGCTGAGATCTAGGATTGCGAATTGTGTAAACATAATTTCCCTCTACTTTTAGCGCTAATGCTATAATGATGATATCATAACCATATCAAATGTAAATAAGAGACACTTACTATGAAACAATTTTACAACCTTACCCTATCAAACTTCGCAGCGCCGTATGGGGAATGTAATTATAACAGCTCTCAGTACGATAGTACGGGAGTTTGTGGTGCTACAACGACGACTGGCGGTACATCGGGCGGTGGTTTGGCGGACACGGGTACCATGGTGCTGGCATTTGTGGGGATTGCAGCGGCAATAATTCTCGCTGCTATGGTTGTTCGTATTTGGCGACGACCCGCAAAACAAAATAAGTAGACTCGAATAGCCGGGTATCTGGCGGGTACTTTGCTAGGATTTTATGATATTTTTTTCGTTGTTCTAAAACCGTGCATTAGCCTAAAAGGATTTGCTGGGCGTTACTGTTTAGGTAGTACAGAAGGCCGATACTTAGAAGCAGCAGTACGAAGAGAATTATAAACTTGGTTTTTTCTGTCATGACGAAGGCTCCGTTACGGGTTTTGCAACAACGACGAGGCGGTTCACAGGGTTCCAGAGGGGCGTACAGGTGTAGAGGGTGAGTCGGGTGTCTTCGGTGGGTTCCTGAACGTACGTATCGGTCGCTGCATGGGTACGGCTGGATTCAACACGGTAGCGGTACAGTTTCCCCTGGTACCACAGTCCAATGTCATCACCTGGCTCGAGCTTATTTAGGAAATAAAAGATACCTCTGGGGCCAGTGTAACTAAAGCGGTGACCAGCAATGACCGTGTTGCCAGCTTTGTCCGGGCTGCTCGCAAACGGGAGACGCCAGGCGCCTTTATTGAGTAGTGCAAAACTATCTCGTTTTGGTCCTTCAATAAGTGGGGTTTCAAGCAGCATCTTTGGAATAATGAGACCGTCGTGGGAGGCATCGGCGTGAAACGCATCAGGGGTGTTTTTGCCATCCCGGGTGAAACTTGGCTTGTTGAGGCGTTCGGTGAGCGCCTGTTCTGCCGAGCCACCACGGGTTTGCCACCAGTATGAAAGGCCAGGCAAAACTGGCAGCGCAATGATATAGCTGTTTATGAGGATAATTGCGATGAGTAAAATGGTATTGGCGCGGTGCCAGCGCTTGTCAGACATGTGTAGTAAGTATCGGGTATTGAGGGGCGAGTAGCAAGTACGATGTGTAAGGTCGCCGAAATTAGGCTGATTTCTTTTGTTGGGTAAAGTAGTTGATTTCGTTTATGACGTCCAGTAGGGCCTGGGCGCGCGCTTTATCGTCAGGGATGGATTTTGCGGCTTCCAGAGCGTCCTTTAGGAGCGTTTCATTATCAGTGCTTTGAATCATCATCATGGTTGTTCGGAATTTTTCTTCTGGTGTTTGCTCGAGGTGGTCAACGAGGGGAGCAAGCTGGCCGAGGGCTTGTTGCTTTAGGTCGAGCAAATCACCCGATGCTGCTGGCGCGGATGATGTGCTGTCGTTTGCGGCTGGGTCGGCTACCAAGGAGTCTTGCGTCTGTGTGGGGGCTGGTGCTGACGACGTTTCGTCGGCAAGTGGGTTATCGAACGTGGGTGCGCTCGGTGTCTGGGTATCGGTTGTTGGGCTTGCCCCTGGCTCATTCACTGCCTGGGAAGGAGTGTTGGTGGCCAAAGACGAGGTGTCTTGCGGCGTGTTCGGTTCTGTGACATTGCTGCTTGGCATTGTCGTGTTATCATCTTGGTGTCCAAAAAGCATTTCGCCCCCCTTGTTTGCTTCGGCAAACCGTTTATTAACACGGTTATAAATTTACAGTAAACATTGTAGCAAACCATAACCAGAATGTGCTAGGGGTTGGCTCGTTATAATGCTAAGTTTATGCGGGCTTCTTCAGTTTGAAAAAGGCCAAACTCGTCGTCGACACGGGCGAGCACTCCGTCTACTATTTTCTTAGAAACCTGTTCGCCGTATAAATTGCCAACGTTTGCCATAGCGCTGTTGTTCATGGCCCCCCGAATAATTTCTACCACAAAAACGCTGTCAATAGGTGGTGCTTGGACATTTGCGCCCGCTAGAATTGATTCTGAGCGGTCGCTCCCAAACCGGAGTGTTACGCAGGGTACGCCGAGCAGGTTCATTTCTTCTTGCATGCTCCCAGAGTCGGTTGCTACAGCGGCGCACTTGCGCATAGCGGCAATGACATCGCGGTAATACGGCCAGACATCGGAGTAAATGAACGTTTCAGGGTACTCGGCGACGAGAGAATTTATGCGTTCGCGCAACCCGAATTTGTCAATCGCTTCCTCGGTGCCAAAAAGAGATATAAGCAACACCGAGGATCCCTGTTTC
This sequence comes from Saccharimonadales bacterium (SeqCode), assembly GCA_044227625.1. Lineage (GTDB taxonomy): Bacteria > Patescibacteriota > Saccharimonadia > Saccharimonadales > UBA4665 > JAGXIT01. Next base: position 8,575 of record JBGAWL010000028.1, read on the forward strand.
ACAAGCTTTTCCATGGCTTCAATGAGCACGGTAAACCGCTTTTCGTCTTGGGTATTTTCCCGGCGATGTATACAAAAACGAACAAATTGACCGTTTTGCAGCTGCGGGTATTTCTCGAAGATGGTCGATTTTTCTGAATCCCGTATGGCTACTTGCGTGGCGTCAGCTACGGTGTTACCCACGACTTCAATAGTGCTGGGAGTGAATCCTTCGGCGAGCATAAATTCACGGTCGAGTTCAACGGCAGCAGCGTGATAGCCAGAGGCAGGTTCAGAGACTCGGGTATTGAACTGCTCTGGAAATGGCTCCATGCTACCTTGTTCAAAGTTTTCGCGAACTTGCATGGCGGCGTAGTATTCGTCCCACTTGAAGCTGCCTTTTTTAAAGTCTGCATAAAACTTTTCGTAGACTTCTTTTTTTGGAGTTAGGGTGCGAATGCCGGCTTCTACATGAACACACGCAACCCGGTGCATGTACGATCCGAGACCGATGGCCATCGACGTGCTGGTGTCGCCGTGTATATAGGGAATGGGTGTCTTGTTTTGGGTGTGTAGCCATTCGATAACGTCTCCAAAACGCTCAATCATTTGGGCGATTTTATTATGGAGTGATCCCTCAATATCAAGCAGAATGTCGGCTTCTATGCCGAACTCTTCCATCATGCCGCCGCTATAGCGGAAGTCGTAGTGCTGCCCCGTGTGACACAGAAGAACCAGTTCACCTCGGCTATGCAGCTCGTGGTACAGGGGTGCTTGCTTTATGATATCCGGCTTGGTTGCGATAAGAACAATATGCACGATACGTTTATCGGAACTGGTAACTTTTGCTTTTGCCTCAGGGGTAAAATAATCCACGCTACTCCTTGTCTACAGGTATTTATCAAGACCGCGTTGCTTGATTTCTTCTATAACCGTTTTAATGTCTTGGCTATGGCCCTTGTGCATAACTAGCAGGGAGTCGGCCGTATCTACGACAATTATGTCTTCGAGTCCTACTGTTGCAATAAGTTTTGTTGGGTTTTCTGAGCGGACCATACAGCCCTGGCTATCAACGTCTATGTGGTGTGGTGTATGAGTGACAACGCGACTTGCGTCGCCGTTCGTATCTGCCAGCAGGTCATGCAGAGCGCTCCAGTTGCCTATGTCATCCCAGGTAAATTCTGCGGGTATAAGTACAAGCGGAAATTTTCGCGAATCAATGACTTCAATTTCGTGTAACATTTTTGGTGCTGCTTCGAAGTGCTTTGCGTTTGAGGTGTCCAAGTATTGGCGTACTCCGGCGACACTCTCGGCGCTAGCTTCATTGTAGGCTTCTAGCAACGTTCTTGCCGCAAAGCAGTAGTAGGCGACATTCCAGAAAAATTCTTTGCTTTGTGCATACCGCTTTGCAACTGGGTAGCTTGGTTTTTCGACAAACTTTTCAACAGAGTAAACCTTCGGGTCAGATTGTACTTCTGCGTCAATTTTGATGTACCCTAGTCCTATATCTGGCCTGGTTGGCTTCACGCCCATTAAAGCAATTTGTTCGGGATGGGCGGCTACATATGCGTGAGCTTGGCGCAAAACGTCTTGGAATACATCTGGTTCAGCTATGGCGTGGTCGGAGGCCATAGAAAAAATAATTGCTTCGGGGTCACGCCTGTGCAGCACCTCGGCAAAAAGCGCAAATGCAAGCGCAGGCCCTTTTGCTACTGGCTCTACTACGAAATTGTCAGCCGGTATCTCAGGAAGAAGAGACCGTATTTTCTCGACATAGTTAGAGGTAGTGGAGACTAAAATGTGGTCGGCCTCATAAACGCCTCGAAGTCGCTCGTAGGTATCTTCTAGAAGCGAATGTTCACTGACGAGACTTTGCATTTGCTTTGGCAGTTCCTGGCGGCTAATTGGCCACAATCTAGTTCCGGACCCACCCGCCACGATAACAGCATAGTTATGGTCTTTGTTCATATATTTCTCCGTTTGGTGCTGCTCTCGACTATACAGAAGAACAGTAGGTTGAGCAACCGGGCAATACCCCTTATACTACAGCGTATGAAACACGAGTTGGAGCAGGCTGTATCGGCCGTAGTAAAGGAATTGTTTGCGGTTGATGTGACCGTGGAGTTAACGCGGCCGGAAGCGCAGTTTGGTGACTACGCGACGAATATTGCACTCCAGCTTGCTAGTAAAATTAGCAAAAACCCTCGGGAAATAGCCGAAGCTGTCGCTGAAAAACTGCGCGAGAACGAAGATTTCGCCGATGTCAGAGTAGCGAGCCCCGGCTTTATCAACATCCGCCTGAGCGACGCAGTACTTATCCGCCAGGTTTACGCCCGCCCGCAGCAGCCACGCAAAGGCACGCAGGTTGTCATAGAGACCAACAACCCAAATCCGTTCAAACCCATGCACATTGGCCATGCATACAACGCCATTTTGGCCGATACTATGGCAAATTTGCTGGCGGTGAGCGGCGCTGATGTCAAGCGCGTCAGCTATCATGGCGACGTCGGTGCGCACGTCGGTAGGAGTATGTGGTCGCTGCTGCGCTACGTCAACGGTGACGCCAGTAAGCTTGAAGATATTCCAGAGGTCGAGCGCAACGAATTTATGGGCAAAATGTACGCCGAAGGTGCGCGTGCGGCCAAAGAAGACGAGGCGGCGCGGGCCGAGATAGACGATCTGGCCAAGCAGTCGTTTACTCGCGAAGACCCGCTGTACGCCAATGTTTATGACACGGTGTTTGACTGGAGCTTCACAGAGCTTGATGCTATCCTTGCGCGTATCGGCAATGTGCCGATTGAGAAGCGCTACCTCGAGAGTGATGCCGACAGTAAAGGTGTCGAGACGGTGAAAGCGCATGTGCCAGATGTGTTTGTCGAGTCAGATGGCGCATTGATATTCGAGGGCAGTAAGCACGGTGCGTTTGACAACGTGTTTGTAGGTAGCAATGGCCTAGGGCTCTATGGCGCGCGCGACATGGGGCTGGTGCAGCTGAAGGCCGAAGATTATCCCGGCATGAGCGAATGTATCGTTGTGACAGGTGGCGAGCAAGGTGCGTATTTTCGCGGGGTAATTGCTGCCGCGGAGTTGGCGCTTCCGCAGTTATCTGGTAAGCTGAAAAACTACCCGACAGGCCTCGTCAAACTCAGCACGGGCAAGATGAGCTCGCGTACGGGCGATGTACTGACTATCGGCTGGCTGTTTGACGAGTTTGGCAAAGCTATCGAGGCGTGTGGTGGTGAAGCAACCGATGAGATCGTCGCAGGTGCGCTACGCTACCAGTTTCTCAAGGTAAAAATCGGTGGTGACGTTGTGTTTGACGTAGCCGAAGCTGTCAGCCTGACAGGCAACACTGGCAGTTACTTGCAATACGCTCATGCTCGCGCGTGCGGTATCATCACGAAATCATCTTACGGATTTGCTATGCCGCGCGAGCTCTACCCTGAAGATACACTCCTTATCCGTAAGCTCGGTGAGTACCACGAAGTGATTAACCTTGCCATGGCTGAACTGGCGCCACACCACATCTGCCGGTATTTGTTCGAGCTTGCACAGGAATTCAACCGCTACTACGAAAAAAACCAGGTGGTTAACGACGACAAGGAAGCTCACCGCATTAGCATAGTGGCGCTGTATGCCGACATCTTAAAAGCGGGGTTATCAGTCCTCGGCATCCACGCCCCGGAGCGAATGTGATGCGTAGGCCTCAAGAACTCAAGCACGTCAAGGCGGTGATTTTCGACTGGGATGATACGTTGTCCGAAACAGGCGTATTGTGGCTAGAAGCGCATCGAGAAAAACTGCGTGAGCACGGCATAGAACTTGAGACGGGAGCAATCCTTAGCTTCTTTGGAAATGTTGATTTTGCTAAAGACATTGGAGTAGAAAAATTCATCGTCAATGGAAGGCAACAGAGCCCTACGGAGGTGTTTGCGGACGTGGCAGAGAAGGCGCGGGAAAAGATCAAGTTACTGCGTGTGCGTACGCACATTGTTGAAGTATTGCAACATATGAAGAAGCGCGGAATACGACTGGCGGTTGTTTCCAGCTCACCTCGTGCTATACTGCTGGACTCTATTCGCGACAATGGGCTGGAGGGCAGAGCGCCCGGGAATATTATAGAGCACGACAGGCACTTTCGAGGCATCGGCGATTTTCTGAAAATGCAGTGTCAGCCCCGCCTGAACCGGTTTGTTATAATAGGGAT
>JBGAWL010000029.1:0-12458 GCA_044227625.1 Saccharimonadales bacterium (SeqCode)
CTAACTGGCATGAGTTCAGGGAGTATTACCAGAAAACCATGGCTGACAGGGGCTATGATGACCGCTTAAAGGAGGCGGGGCTATGAAAGGTATAATTTTAGCTGGTGGCAATGGTACAAGACTTAGGCCATTAACAGAGATTACTAACAAACACTTACTGCCAGTCTATGACAGGCCGATGATTGAATACCCACTACAGACATTGATTGACTTGGGCTGTGATGACATCTTAATAATCACTGGCGGAGAACACGTTGGAGGGTTTGCCTCTTATCTCGGAGACGGCTCAAGATACGGTGTAAAACTTACTTATAGAGTTCAACCTGAAGCTGGTGGAGTGGCTCAAGCCTTAGCGTGTGCCGAGTACTTTGTAAATGACTACGGGTTGTTCCCGGTCATTTTAGGTGACAACTACTTTGAACAACCAATGATATTAAAAAAGCCCGGCATAATTGTAAGCCCAGTGAAAGATGCACACAGGTTTGGTGTATATGACCCAGACACTAATTCAATAACTGAGAAACCGAAGATGCCGACTTCCGATTTAGCTGTTACGGGTCTGTACTGGTATGACTATAAGATATTCCCATTGATCCGAAGACTTGTACCTTCTGAAAGGGGAGAATTAGAGATCACAGACATCAACAACCAAATACTAGAAGACGGTGGAGAAGTTAGAATAAACGGTGCTTATTGGTCGGATATGGGAACTTTCGGGTCTTTACTAGATGTGGCAAAGAGGGTCAGTGATGATTAGTATCCTGCTCCCAAGTCGCAACAGGCCAGACAATATAATAAGGCTTCACAAGTCCATCGTAGACACCGCAGACAATATGGATGACATAGAAATAATCATAGCCGTTGATGATGATGACAGTAGCAACGATTCACTATTAGACAACCCACCACAAAACACGACATTCTTAATATCCGAGAGGAAAATTCTAAGCAAGTACTGGAACGACTGCTACGAGAAGTCGAGAGGTGACATTCTTATGCACTGTGGTGATGACATAATATTCCGCACCAAAGGATGGGACACAGCAGTTAAGGATACTTTTGCAGAATATCCCGACAATATTGTTTTTGTATTCGGCAATGATGGCTCGCCGCACAATGGGAACTTTGGGACGCATGGGTTCATCCACCGCAGATGGGCAGAAACAGTTGGTTACTTTGTACCGCCATACTTTTCTTCTGACTATAACGACACTTGGCTAAATGATGTTGCCAAGATGATTGACCGACATCGACATATACCTATCCTCACAGAACATATGCACCCCGATATGGGGAAAGCGGAACTTGATGCGACCCACAGAGAAAGAATAGATCGTCACCAAAGGGATAATGTGGGGCAACTGTACTCAGATAAGGCTGCTGAACGTGAAGCGGATGCTAATAAATTACGGAGGGTTATGCAGTGAATATTGGCTTCGTTGGCATGGGTAAGCTCGGACTCCCCGTAGCACTCGCCGTAGAGTCTAAGGGACATGAGGTTATGGGGTATGATGTTAGCCAAGCCCCATATGACTACCTAGTCAGCAGACAAATACCCTACAAAGAGGAAGAACTACAGCCCCTTCTTGATGAACACCACGTTAAAATGACCCATGATCTTGGAGAATTAGTAGCGAAAGCCGACATTATATTTGTGCCTGTTCAGACACCACACGACCCTCAATTTGAAGGTGCAACGCCTATTCCATCAGAAAGAAAAGATTTTGACTATACATGGCTTAAAGAAGCTGTAGGCGACATCTCGGCCACAGCTCGTGCATTGGGCAAGAGAGCTACAGTCGCGGTCATATCTACGTGTCTCCCTGGGACATATGAGCGAGAGATTCGCGAACTGACGGGCGGCGTAGATTACGTGTATACCCCTCAGTTCATAGCTATGGGTACGGTGTTGCAGGACTATTTGCACCCTGAGTTCAACCTTATTGGCGTGGAGAGTGAAGAGGCTGCCGATAGACTTGAAGCGTTCTACGAAACTATAAATGACGCGCCAAGCATAAGGACAGACATTACAACAGCCGAAGGTATCAAAGTCTCATATAACACATGGATAACTGCCAAAACGGTCATAGCAAACGCATGGGGTGAAATGAGCGAACGCTTAGGGATGAACTTTACAGACATTAAACGAGCTTGGGACGCATCGGACAGACGATTGTGGAGTCCTAGATATACTGATGCGGGCATGTCGGACGGTGGTGGCTGTCACCCACGAGATAATATTGCCCTAAGTTATATTGCCGAGCAGTCCGGAATGTCTCGAAACATCTGGGAAGATTTAATGGCAGCGAGAGATGCATACGAAAAATGGCACGCGGAATTAGCAGAATCTACAGCGTTGGAATACGAACAAGACCTAGTCATACTGGGTCGTGCGTTCAAGCCTGAAACAAACATTGAGACAGGCTCCCCCGCTAGGCTAGTCAGCTCATTTGTAGATACCGAGCACTTGCATGTTGAAGATTTGGAAGAATTACCTGTAGCCACATACTTTATTGGTACGAAGCACGAACGATACAAGGATTATAAGTTCCCAAGAGGCTCGGTAGTAATAGACCCATTTGGATACATAGAAGATCAAGAGGGTGTAATTGTGCGCAGATTAGGCAGGATTTAATAGGCGAAAAATGGTATAATGACAGCTAACACGGGCAAAGGGTCAGGACGACCTCACTTGAATTACCTCGACATAGTAAAGGCTAAACGCCAAGAGGCGGCCGACAAGCAACAAGCAGGCAAGCAGGACAAGCTTCTTGTTCATTCATCTCGTGAGAGTGCCGCAAAAATTGCCGGAGAAGTGGCTCGTCAAAGTGCAAGGTCACGAGTCAACACCCAGCGAGTAGAGGTTGCAAATCCAGTCACGACAGTAAAGACCCCTGATATTCAGGAAGTTGTTAAGACTGTCGAACAACTTACGGATGTCATAAAAGAACAACGACCTGACGACACGAACCTCTTATCTGCTGTTGGCGAACTTAATAAGACGCTGCATGAACTTCCGAAAAAGATTGTCATTCCAAAATCTGAAAAGCTCACCTCAATAGCTGTCAGCAACCACCCTGACTATAGCGAACGATTCTCTGAAGTCACACGGGCTGTTAAGTCACTAGAGGTCTCTCCCGTGGTGAAAGTAGACGCACCAAAGGTTACGGTTCCGGCACCTGACATATCTGGTATTGAGAAAGCTGTTAGCGACATTAAAGGTGTCATAGAAGCAGAGAAGTCATCAAAAGAGTTTGTTGACTTGTCAAAGTTCCGAGCACAAGAGATAGACGATACCGCGCCAAGCATGCAGTATGTCGGGTTACTCGCACCTGATGGAGACTGGCAGATTATTGAGAATAGCACAGAAGATAACACCCTCAGATATGCCTTTGGGCGAGGCAATTACGGTTTAGCATGGGAACGCAGGGTACAGCTTAATTACAGGTTACTAGATGAGGCATGTCGTGAACTTTCAGCTTGATCCAACCGCCCCTAACGGAATTACAATGGCTCAGAAAACAGCCATTGTATCGGCTGGAGGAACAACGGTTACGAACTCTGGTACCTCCACCGCAGCTCAAGTAAGTTACGACGACACTAACATCCAGACCTCCACTAGTGGCCTTATCCAAGCCGATGACGTACAGGAAGTCCTAGATGACTTTATCAACCTGTTTGCGCCATACGTCACTGTTCTGTTCGGACAGGTTCCTCCTGCTGGCGGTACGACCGGACAAATACTCAGCAAAGACACCGATACAGATTATGACTACGCCTGGATAGATGCACCGACTGGCGGCGGAGCATCAGGCTACAGCCTCCAAAACGAAGATAGAGACGCTACCTATGCTTATGTCGGCTATGAGAATACCTCAGACAGTAGCTGGTACATTTACCGCAGAACAAGAGCTACCAATGTTCGAGAATATGCTACGGGAGCAAGTAGCTACGCAACTAACTGGACAAATCGAGGGAGTTTAACTTATGTATAAGCCAATCAACCGCAGATACCACGACCTAGATGACCCCACCACGCAGCCTAGTGTGACCTGGGATATGAGTAACGGTGACGAGATTGTTGTCCACGACCTCATCACGTATGGCGAAGTTGGCAGTGGCAAAGAAGAACTAACCGCACTGGCTCAAGAAGTCTGTGATGCGTATGAGGAGACTATCTAATGGCTGTCATTATTTCTAACGGTAATACTGACCTACATACGGCATCAGGGTTCTATCGAGTTGAGGCTGGCAATTACAGTCCGTACAACACTACAACATTAGCTCTTTCCTCAACTCGTACTATATCGGTTACATTTGCCAATTCAGGTAACTGTCAGGGTGTAATATTGAGTCTCATAACCACAGCAGAAACTACAAGAGATGTAACCGTAGTATTGAAGGAAAGCGGTACTATTCGAGCTACTGCAACACTAACGGCTGCACAGATTTGTAATAGCACAATTAGCACAATCGGTTGCTGGCTTATACCGTTTGTCTTTTCTGCACCGTATGCAATTACAACGGCTGCTGGTGTATGGACGCTGGAAATATCTCAGGGAGCTGGCACGAACAACTGGGCTATTGGTACATCTAATGGAACTGCACCATTCTATGCAGCGTGGTGTGATAATGCTGTGTCATTTGCTGACAACGATACGATTATCTGCAAAGACATCGTTACCGTTACACAGAACGCTACAATCAAAGGCTCACTTGGAACAGGTGATACCACGTGGGCTACAGCGGTTTATGTATGTCGTTCTAGCGCACCACCTACACTTACCAATAATGTCATCAACTTCCAGCTACAAGCAGGTGCTTCAACGACAACCGTCACTATAGATGGTGGTATCGCTATGTCTGCACATGGTGGCGTACAGATAGGTACACAAGCTTCTCCGATACCATACGCCAACATGTGTACGCTACACTGGAAGTCACCAACTATTGGCACAAGACAATACATCTCGGTTGCTAACGGTAACAACTACTCCCGAACATCACTGATGTGTTGGGGTGAATACCCGACTACCGATAAGTTTGAAACAACCGCTGCTACCGCTAACGGTGCATCGAAAGTAGTCGTAGCCGATACAACTGGCATATCTCCTGGTGATAAGTTCTTTATATCAAAAGAAACTAGCCTTACATCGGGTATTGTACAGTATTACACCTGCACCAGCACCACCGCTACCGACATCAACATTACTCCAAATATGGTACGTTCACGAGAAGCTGGTGGCTATGCGTGGAGAGTGAATGGTTACGGTATAACTTGGTCACGAGAAACTTATGCTAATACCGACTTCAGATTCGGTTTGGTCAGCAATATGACCTTTGTAGGAGTGAGTTTATTTATTGAATCGACTGGTACTGGCCCAGCGATGAATGGTCATTATGTATCGACTGGTCAATCACAAGACGCAGCAGCTCATCGTTCACAGTTCTTATTTAGCCACTGTGTTAAGGGCTACTCTTCAGGTATTTTATATAATGGCTACCTATCGCCAGAGGGTGCGAAAGCTGAGTTTACCTACTCGTTTGGTTGTGGTACTTACTGGGATTTGAGACGTCTTGATACATACGACAACGCTATAGTTTATGAGCATGACAATTTCTCTGGTTACAATTTTGGTTCTCCTAGACTAACAGCCGCCTCTGCACCTGTACAGTTCGACATTCAACGTAATATCTATGAGTGTTTTGCGGCTGGCTATATTTACGGAACTGACCTTGTTTATAAAGACAACTGGCATCGTGGTGGAACAAGTAGTGGTTTTCAAATATACACAAGCAACCTTTACAACGCAAAAGATTGGTCGAACAACACCTATGATAGCTGTCCTACTACAATCAAAATGCAGAATGCCAACATCAATATAACTATGCGGAACGAAAAGCAGATAGGCACAGGATTCACTTCACATATCAAGATTGACCCATCGGCTCTTGTAGTTGATGTAACAATGGAGAACCCCGACTTTGTACCGCTATTCAACAATACAGACCGCTTAAAATGGATTGAGGGTTCACGCTTTGCTGTAACAAGCGAAGACGAAGTACCAAATGCTGAATACTCTCACTTACGAGGTGGAACTATTACAAAGACTGGTGCAAGCTTGCCAGACACAACTGTACGAACATCTGGTGGCTTTGCAATGCGATTTGAACCAACTGACACAACGGCCTTGAACTTGATGAGCTGGAAACAGATTATCCCAACAGGCAATATCCAGAATAAGACCATGACTGTATCTGTATGGGTCTACATCAACAACGCTGCTTACTACGCTGGTACACACACCAAACCAACCTTAACCGTAGACTACGATAACGGCACTGAGATAAGCTCTGTGGCTACCGCAACGGCTGGCTCATGGCAACAGCTGGCGGTGACATTTACCCCAACCACTGGTTACGGACAGATTGAAATGAAAGTCACAGGAGCTACCGACGCTACTGGTACGAACAGATACTTCTACGTCGATGATGTAAACATCGCCTACCCTGCTGGCGTAGCAGTAGACCTTGGCAACCTTGACCTCTGGGCGAACGGACTGCCTGTTGCACCTGCTATTGCGACCGTGCCTAGCCTTGGTGGGGTGTGGGACGAGCCTCTGACGGCTCATACGATTGCAGGTAGTGCTGGTGTAGTGGTTGGCGAAATCCTATCCAACACGGACGCTACTCAGGCTAAGGTGGATATGCTGTAACAAACTTGAAAGCTGTGAAATCAGGCAGTAATAAGGTATAATGTAGAGGACACGGGCAGGGGTCACAGGACGCGACCCTTTGAGCTACACTCTCGCATTCATAGCCGGAAAAGTACGGAATCGTATTCGTGATACCAGCTTTTCTTCATCTGAAACAATAGACTATATCAACGATACGCTAAATGATGTGTATAACGAGTATCGACTTCCATTCATGGAAGCGACGCAAGACTATACGCTGACTGCAAACGTTTCAGACATAACGAACGGCTCGGGCTTGCCCGATAACTTCGTTCAGGCTATAGATCTCCTGCTTACTGCACCCGGCCTTGAGAAAGTACTCGCCTACCGAGACGTAAGAGAGATAGACGCATTACACCCAGACAACGACGACGCTACTGCACATGCTGCAAACATTCCAAACGAATGGTTTAACTATGCCGAGACTATCCGCGTTCACCCACTCCCCAACGATACTTATACGGTCACGCTTCGATACTACAAAAAGCCAACCTTACTAGATAGCGATGCTGATATTCCCGAACTTCCTAGCGAGTTCGAGGAACTGCTAGTAGTCGGTGCTGCATACCGCATCATGCAGGTAAAGGACAACTACGACCAAGCAGGCATACTCCAGAACAAATACGATGAACTGCTTGCAAAGCTTGTAAGCAAGTACAGCCAGAAACAAGTAGGCCGACCAACCATAATGAGGACAAATCGAAATGGCTTGGGCAAGGCGCACTTCTAGGCCAATTATTGGCCTCACCAGTCGGGAGCAAGTCTTAGAGTTGAATGACTACTCTAAGGGCTTGGATTCATATGTCTCGAACGACAAGTTCCCTGTGGATAACGGCGGTATAAACTTATGGCGATTGGCACAAAATGCCCGAATCACGACTCTTGGAGAGTACGAGACACGCAAAGGGCTAGACTTTCATTCCGATGCTGCAGGAGAAACACAAGATCAAGCAATTACTTCTACGGCCGGAGCAGATTCAAAGGCACTCAGCACAACCGTTCGACTCGCGCAAAAGTTCACAGCAGGGGCATCAGCGCCACTTACGAAAGTAGATCTTCTACTCGCGAACGCGAACAGCGCAACGGGTACTGTAATCGTAGAGATATGGACAGATTCAAGTAGCGAACCAAGTACTCTGCTTACACGAAGTTCTATATCATCTGCAGATATAGGTTCTACCGCAGCCTACGAGACAGCACGTTTCGTATCTGCACCCCAACTTACCTCAGCGTCGGTGTACTGGATAGTCGTATACGTCCAAGCTACGGGAACAGGCAGTTACGGCTGGTCAAGTACGACTTCTGCAACTACAGCTTTAGTTTCAACCGACTCAGGCAGCACCTGGGCAACTACGTCATTTGCTCTGAATTTTAAGGAATACTACGCAACTTCAGGAGGCGCTAAAGGGCTTTTCCGCGCACGTAAGAGTGACGGTACAACGGTATCATTAGAAGCCCATGGAACAGCTCTTTACAAGGTAGATGAGGTTACGGGTGCTCTGACGGCCATTAAGACAGGGCTTAGCACAAACGCTACTATATATCGCTTTGAACTGGTCAACGACATTGTGTACTACGTAAATGAGTATGACGGGCTGCGAAAGTGGGATTTTACAACCGAATCGCAAGTAAGCGCAACGAACTACTCGAATATCTGTGAGCATAAAGGACTGTTGTTCCTACAGGATACTACCGACAAGAATAAATGGGTATTCTCTAACTTTGCCGATTACGAGACATTTACCTCAACCGATTTCATATATGTACCTTCACCGAAAACTGGCGATGCGTCGGCGGCGGTAGTGTCACTTAACGGCTACCTATTAATCTGGACGAGGAAGTGTAAATATATCCTCTCTGGTGACGACAATGCAACTTTCCGGCTCGATGTCGCGCCAGACCAAAACGGAACATATACACAAGAAACAGTCGCTACAGATGACAACTACGCATACTACCTTAGTGATGATGGTATGTACCAGTCGAACGGTACTGAGCCTAAGCTGCTCAGTGAGGGCGCCTTTGAGTCGGTCAAGAATATAAGCAACAAAGAGGATGCTTGCGTCGTTGTGAACAAAGGTCGACTATACCTTTGGTACACCGGGCCTGGGGCTAGTGAAAACAACTCCTGCTATGTATGGAACCTTGCGTATTCTGGACGCACTGATGTTATAGAGAGCCACGATACTGACTCATACGTTTGTCGTGCTGTGACTGCGTCGTTTGACGATGACAAGCTGCTGGTCGCCAGCTCAAAGGTTGGACAGGTATACTGGCAAGAAAACGACTCAAACGACTACAACAACTTGGGTGGAGACATCAACTTCTTGCTGGAGACGCATTACTTTACGTTCGGAACACCCGCTTCAACCCATGAGGTGAGACAGTGGAAGCCACGTTTCGGTGCGCAATCGGGTAACTATAACATAAGCTGCGAATACGCATACGACAGACGAGATAACTGGACGCTGCAAAAAGACCAGGCGGTACAAGGCTCTGGTTCTATCTGGGGTGCTGCAAGCACGCTCTGGGGTGCGTTTACTTGGGGAACTACTGCAGAGGTACAAGCCAACCTGTATGTTCCTGGAGAATACAGACGCATCGCCATTCGGTACAAACACTATGCCACTCGCCAACCGCATGAGTTTCTTGGTCATACGCTGCGAGTTCAAACAAGGAGAATGAAATGAGTACAGTAAACAGCAGCTCTAGCCAAGCAGCCATTACAAATGAGATTAACAACCTACAGCGTGAGTTGAAGAATAAAGACACTGTACAGGTGTTCAAAGACGACACTGGCACACGGAGAGTTCTGCTCGGCAAGGGGGCAGACGGCTTTTATGGAGTCAAGGTATCTCAAGAGGGCAACGATGTTTATGATGCCGCTGACGAGAACCTAGTATTTAACAGTGATAATAATTTATTCAAAATCCATAGTGTAGCGGAAGCTACTTTGTCTGTTCCTAATCCTTGGCCAGCAACAAACACACAAACTGCAACGGTAGCACATAATCTTGGTTACACTCCTGCGGTAATGGCGTTTGTTGATAACCCTGCAATAACAGGCATCTATGGTGCAAAAGGGTTGACCGCTCTACCATCTTTGTTTGCTTTATCTGGGATGTCGTTTATATGGTCACAATGTAGAGTTGATGATACTAATGTATATTTTGATCTAACAAATATTTACAGTGCAGCAGCAAACAACTATGATGTTTATTCTTGGTCATTCAAGGCGTACATACTGCTAGAAACAGCTTCGTAAATATTACGACTTCAGAGTTCCTACTACTAGTCCACTTACTACGGCAATAGTAATTACACCCGCTTTACGAGTCTTTGGTAATATATTGAGCTTCTTCATATCCACGCCTTTTTTATGGCATATATTATACTACTTAAGGCTATGAAATACAAGTACAGAGGGTATACATATTTTCTTCGTATTGTGCTAAAATAGGGTTAACAACGGGCTACGGGTCACGGATATATACGTGGCAAAGCTCAATCTAATAGACAGAATTCTTAAAAACATTGAACTAGACGCAAACGATTGCTGGAATTGGAATCTTTCCATAGACAAGGGGGGTTACGGTCACATAAAGATAAGGTCAATCGACTTTGTGGGACGAAAGCTCGCCCATAGAGTATCCTATGAAGTTTTTGTATCTGACATTCCAGAGGGTTTGCAGATTGACCACCTATGCCGTAACAGAGGTTGCGTAAACCCAGACCATTTAGAGCCTGTCACAGGAAGAGAAAACAAGCATAGAGGTTTACTTAAGACCCGCTGGGAAGAAGCCAAGAAAATTACCCACTGTCCTCAAGGCCACGAGTACACACCTAAGAATACTTACATAAAGAAAAATGTATGGGGAAATGAGTGTCGTAATTGCCGCGCTTGCGCTGCAGCAAGGACACGCAGATGGCACTTATCTAGAAAACTAGCAACGGGAGCTGTGTAACATGGCTACGAAAACTCTCGGACAAATTAACAAGGAGTTGTCAAGTATATACGACCCGTATGCAAAGAACATACAGGCTCGTCAGTCAATGATCCCAGAACAGATTAAATCTGAGGAATCGGGCTTACAAGCTAAACAGGAACAGGCATTCGGTGAAATACTCGGCGGCGCTCGTCGCAGAGGACTAGGATTCTCTGGTATTCCATTGGCAGAACAAGCAAAGTACACTTCAACAGAGTACCTTCCAGCCCTAGCACGATTGCGACAATCAGGCCGTGAACAGTCCATGAGTTTAGAGGAAGCACTTCTTGGACTGCGCAGAGACCGAGCAACTCAGGCTCAATCTATGTTTGACGCTAATAGAAACTACGATCTTGCTAATAGACAGTTTAAAGAAAGCGTCCGACAATTTAATGAGCAAATGCGTGCCGCTGCTCAAGAACGCGCAAGGGCTGCAGCAGCCAGTGCAGCCTCATTTACCCCTACTTTTGGTGGCGCAACATTAGGTACAGCCGGAGGAGGCGCTGACAAAAATGCTCAGATTAAGCAGCAGGCTACTGGTGGTGTGCAGAATTTGTTAGCCCGAAAAGGTACCCCATCGTTTTACCAAGAGTTGTTAGCAATTAACAAGTCTGCAGGTTTTGGAAACGTAGTTGACAGAGCAAAGCTTGAGTTACTACAAGCACTACAGCCTGGATTGTTCGTAAAAGGTAAATTGAATTCCACCCGCGTGAACTCCTTACTAGGAAATAACAGAAGTGGTGGGGGTGGCTGGTAATGGCTTTCTTTAGTAAAGACGAAATAGACGCACTACGAGCTGGTGGCTTCGCAAATCCACAACCCGCAACTCAAGCACCTCAGCAGAAAAAGAAGAAAAATTTCTTGCTCGACCAAATTTCAACCGCTGGCGGTATTCTCGGTGGTATTGGCGGTTCGTTTATTTCACCAATCGCCGGAACTGCGGCGGGAGCGGGTGCTGGCTCAGCTCTTGGTGAAGCAATTGAGAACATCATTACTGGAGAGTCAGTAGGTAAAAATGTTGCTAAAGAAGCGGCACTAGGTGCTGTGTTCGGTGCTGGCCCGATTAAGCTGCTAAAAGGTGCTGGTGCTGGCGCAAAAGCCCTTGCAACAGGCGCAGATGATGTCGTGGGAGCAGCAAGCCGAGCAGCTATGACACCCTTAAGACAAAAGGCTGGACAGACAGTTCTAGGTGCAGCAGACGATCTAGCAATAAAGAACTTCCGATTGAACAAGTCGCAGCTTACGGGGCTAAACAAGAAACTTGGTGAAGATACAGGACAGTTTATAAGGAAGTATGGTTTTCAGAATGCAGACGACGTAGCTACAAAAGGTATTGCGCCGTTACAGCAAGAATTTGACAGCGTGGTCTCAAACCTTGGCAACATCTCTAAAACACAGATTAAGTCACAGCTTAGCTCCGTCATCAAGCCACTCAAGAATAGCGTCTCACTTCAAGAACAAAGTCTAGCTAAAAATTTGCAGACACAAGCCGATGAGTTATTGCGTAAAACAGGAGATACTCTTACTGGTCGCGATGTACTAAAGTTGCGTCAATTGTTTGACGATGGCGTTAACTACACAATGAGAGGGACACCAGAGTTTAATGTGAGTAAGGGCATGGCAGACGCACTTAGAAAAACCCTGCAGAACACAGCAGACAAGGCTGGTCTCAAGGCATCAGATGGACGATCTCTAAAAGAGCTTGGGCGTGAACTAAGTAAGCTACGCTTACTCG
>JBGAWL010000002.1:0-69719 GCA_044227625.1 Saccharimonadales bacterium (SeqCode)
GTTGTTTGGTTATAGAACGTAGGCGTCATACGAGCAATCAGCACTGAGATTTTTTACTCCGCTATCCGTGATAATGACATCATCTTCTAACCGAACACCTATGCCTTCTTCCGGGATGTATATACCAGGCTCACAGGTCACGACCATGTTTGGCTCAAGCACAGACATATAGTCTCCAACGTCATGTACATCAAGACCCAGAAAGTGCGAGGTTGCATGAGGGTAATAGCGCCGGAGCGTGACATAGTCATCCTTGTCTTTACTAAGTCCAAGCTGCACAAGTGCCTTACCCATAGCGCGGGTGACTGTTTGCTCATAGTCTTTGAGTAAAATGCCCGCTTTAAGGGTGGCGAGCGCTTCTTGCTGGACAGTCCGAACTGCGGCAAGAACCTCGGCTTGTCGTTTTGTCGGTTCTGAAACACACAGCGTACGTGTAATATCTGCGGCATAGTTTTCAACTTCGGCACCAACATCAACAACGACCAAGTGGTTTCGGTCTATTTTGCCGTTGTTTGCTGTGTAGTGCAATGTCGTTGCGTGTGGTCCGCTCGCGATTATCGGGCTATACGCATGTCCGGCTGCCCCCCTTTGGCGCATACCATGTGATATCGCGGCCTCAAGTTCATATTCATACCGAAACAACCCAAGCTGCTTGGCGGAACGAAGTTCGTTCAATGTGTCTGTTGTAAGTTTAACGGCCGCGGTAATAGCCGCTAATTCAGCTGGTTGTTTTACGGCGCGGAGTCTGGCAATTCGAGTTCGTACATCTTGAAAATCAACATTATGGGCTGTGCGTTTGAGGCGTTCAGCCAGCTGCTTTCTTGCAGGGTTCAGGTAAAATCCACCGTGTGCATGCCGGAGTGCACCAGGAAGGACGGTAGCGACAGCCTTGCAGCCCTGTACGTCAGATTTTAGCCGGTTCCACCCCTCGCGCTGTGAATAACACTTGGCAACCCCAGAACGCCGACTCAGTTCCTTAGAGTCAATAGCGCCGTCAAACACATCTCGCATGTCGTCTTGCTCTGGTAATACTATGTATTCGTCGTCAGCCGTTAGAACCAGCACTACATCTGGCGTATCAATTCCCGTTACATACCAAAAGTTTCTGTCCTGTGAAAACGTATACGTTGTATCACCACTGCGCTGAAGAGTACCGGCTGCGGTAAGTACGACTATTTCGCCACCTGTCAGCAGAGCCCGCAACTTGTCTCGATTGCCTGCAAAAAAATGAGGTGAAAAATAGCTCGTCATGTATCTGAGCGTACCATATATGAGGTGAAACGTGCTACTTTAGTCGTGTGAGCCGCCACCATACACTTGGTTTATCGGCAGGCGTGGTAATCTTTAGCGTCGTGCTTGATTGAACCTCGCCCGCATGTACAACCAAAGCGCCAACACTGGCGGCTACGGTTGCACTCGCGGCACGAAGAGTGTGCTGCTCAGTTACTTTTTCCGCCTTCCACCGCACCAATTCTAGCGCTCCTTTCGTGCGAATCGGCGTGCTAGCGCCCCATGCGGTTCGCGCCTCACCAACAATCTGACCAGCTTGTGCATACGAAACGACCTCAAAATTTTGACCGGCACTTTCAACAAGCGCTTCCGAAGCCCTAATCGCACCTGCAAGTGACTCGGCAGCCATTACGCTACCAGAAAGTTCCAGCGTGTGGCTCCCGGTTTGTACATCAGCAGTAAACAGGAGCGCCCCCGGATTTTGGTCGTTGTTACCAGTTTTTAGGCCGTTTATTCCGTGTTTTCCGAGTGCAGTGTTGTAGTTTGTGTAGACTCCTGATTCTCCGAACGACGCACTATCTTGCCTGGCGATATCCATGAGCACCGCATTTTTTCGGGCTATACTGCCCAGTCGTGCCAAATCTTCTGCCGTACTTACTGTGGACGGGTCATAACCGCTTGCGTCTGTACCAACTCGAGTATGCACAAGACCCTTCCGCTGCAGGTACTCGTTTGCGTAGGCGGCATAGGTCGTTTGGTCACCAAAAGCCCACCGCACCAGGCTATCTGCAATATTGTTTGCAGAAGGAATCATAATAGCCTCTAGAGCTTGCCGTTCAGTGAGCGCCTGACCAAGCTCAACCGGGAGCCGAGAACCGTTTTGAGAAATCTGTTCTTGGTAAAAAACAACATCGCGGTTCGACATCGTTAGTGTTGGCCCGGGTGCATCTCCATTAAGTGGATATTTTTCTAAAACGCATAGGGCAGTAATAACCTTGGCTATGCTAGCTGTGGCAAGCGGCTCCTGCTTACCATACAAGGCTAGTATGCCGTATCCTTCGGCGGCCAACGAGGCTTGCCCACTTCCTGGCCACGTTAATTGCAATTCGTTACTTTTAGGTAAGGCCGGCAGCGAAAGCACTAGAGTGGCATTCGGTAACGGACGCAGCAGCTGAATGGCCGTTAGTAGCGTAAGACTAAAGGTTACGCCAAGCCATCGCTTCGTGTGGCGTTTTGGATATTTACGAACCGACGCAGGTCGGGCAGAAACTTGAACAAGGCGCATATGCCAACCACTATAACATCGTCATTGTCACTCCTACTAGGCATAAGCTATACTAATACCAAAGGAGTGAAGTAGCTTTGTATATCCAAAATGACCGAAGCAAACCTTCAGTGAGCATATGCCTAAAACCCCAGCAAAAGTAAAGAAACCGTCCGTCACTGGTTCCCGCGCTGAAAAATCGAAAACGCGGACCCTAGCGGTCGCAAAGCGCCGGTGGTACAAACCAAATACCTGGAAACGACCAAAACCCTTGCGACCCCGTCTGCCAAAGGCAAGGCACATCTTAAGTTCAGCCATAGGCCGCTTGAAAGAAAGTAAACGTGCTGTTTTGGGTGTTACTGCGGTGTATGGCTTTGGGGTAGTTCTTCTGGTGCGTGGGTTTTCAGCAAGCCAAGATTTTGAGACTCTTCGCATGCTACTTGATAGCCTTTTGACCGGTACGGCGGGTAAATTAAAAAGCGTTGCCCTGCAGCTTACTTTTCTTTTCGGCGGCGGTGGCAACGACAACACCCTTCCCAACGCAAGTCTCTATCAGACTATCCTGCTGGTAGTGTGCAGTCTTGCACTGATATGGATATTCCGGCAAAAACAAGCAAAAGCGGCGGTCTCGACCAAGCGAGCATTTTACCAAGGAATGTACCCGCTCATACCGTTCATATTGGTTACGTTTATAATTGGTTTGCAGCTACTCCCCGTTGGAATTGGCTCATTCTTGTATAGCACGCTCATTAGCAATGGGATTGCCGTACATGCGTGGGAAAAACTAGCGGTCCTTTTTGTGTTTCTGTTAAGTGGCTGGTGGTCGCTTCGTATGATAACCGCTTCCGTTTTTGCACTGTACATTGTAACCCTGCCAGACATGTCACCATTTAGGGCTCTCCGTAGCGCAAAGGAATTAGTACGCGGTCGTCGGCTTATGATTTGGCGCAAATTAATTTTACTGCCATTTGTGCTATTTTTGGGAACAACCGTTGTCGTGCTGCCCTTTTTGCTGTTTTTGACACCGCTTACCGTTTGGATATTTTTCATCCTCTCTACAGCATGGTTCGCCGTTATTCATAGCTACTTGTACACGTTATACCGGGAACTTCTCAGCAATGCCTAGTACGCCTCCCGCGCCTATCGTAGAGCGAGTTAAGAAGCTACGGGAGCTCATTAATGACTATCGATACCACTACCATGTTCTAGACGAATCTACCATGAGTGAGGCAGCGGCCGATAGCTTGAAACATGAGCTTTCCCAGCTTGAGGAAACATATCCCGAGCTAATCACCCAAGACAGCCCTACCCAGCGCGTCGCCGGGGCAGTGCTCGATGGCTTTCAAAAGGTGACGCACCGAGTGCCGATGATGAGCCTGCAAGATGTTTTTAACCGTGAGGAAGTTGCGGCATGGATAAAGCGAACCGATAAACTGCTGCCTGGCGGAGCGCACGAGTTTTTTTGTGATGTTAAGATGGACGGTTTGGCATGTGCGCTTATCTATGAAGACGGGTTGCTCGTGCAGGCGGTAACTCGAGGAGATAGCCGTGTCGGTGAAGATGTCACCATGAATGTTAGAACAATTGCTAATGTCCCGCTCCGTTTGCGGAATGAGGTGAAATATGCCGCTTTTCTACAGGGGCGAACGGAAATCCGCGGTGAAATCATCATGACCAAGACAGAATTTGCTGTACTCAACGAACGCCAACGAGCCGAGGGAAAACCCGAGTTCGCCAACCCGCGTAACCTTGCCGCCGGGACAATTCGCCAGCTCGACCCGCGTCTTGTCGCTGGACGACCACTGAGCTTTCGTGGCTACGATATGCTGCGAGAAGACCCTGCTGATATTCCGACGTACCGCTATGCCTACAGTGCCATGCTCGCACTTGGCATTGCCTGCAACCCAGATGCCCCTGTTCATCATGGCATTGATGCAGTTATGGCCTATGCAGATGAATGGGAAACCAAGCGTCACGAATTGCCATTTAATACTGACGGTTTAGTGGTGAAGGTCAATGACCGTTCTCGCTACGCTGAACTTGGTGTGGTCGGCAAAACACCACGCGGAGCGGTTGCCTACAAATATGCTGCCGAAGAAGCAACCACAGTCGTAAAAGACATTGTTATTTCCATAGGCCGCACAGGGGCAGCGACTCCAGTGGCCGTGTTCGACCCGGTGCATGTGACTGGAACAACGGTACAGCACGCCAGTCTGCATAACGCCGATGAGATTGCTCGGCTGGGCATTCGCCGCGGTGACACGGTCATCATATATAAAGCGGGTGACATCATACCGCAGGTTGAGCGTGTTCTCACCGAACTCCGCCCAGATAACGCCGAGTCGGTTGACTTCGAAGCTGAGCTTGCTCGCCAGTATCCAGAGCTTGAATTTGAGCGGCCAGAAGGCGAAGTAGTTTACCGGGTAAAAGGTTCGAACTCCGACCTCATACTGAAACGAAGCCTGGAACATTTTGCCAGTAAGAGCGCGCTCGATATCGACACGCTGGGCGAGAAAAACGTGGTTGCGCTTGTCGATGCCGGCCTCGTGAAAGATTTGGCCGACATATACGCTCTTCGGGTTGAAGATTTGTTACAGCTCGATCGTTTTGCCGATATCTCTGCCCAGAAGCTCATCGATGCCATTGCTGCTAAGCGCACGCCGCAACTTGAACGTTTCCTTTACGGTCTCGGCATCCGCCATGTCGGCGTGCAAACGGCTATAGATCTGGTTGCCCACTTTTGCTCGCTCGAAAAACTCAAGTTTGCGACTATAGATGGGCTTGAAGCCGTTGATGGCATAGGAGTTGTTGTGGCTGAGAGTATCGCTGCTTGGTTTGCGGATGACGATAACCTAGCACTCCTAGCCAAGTTCAAAGCATCAGGGGTAGAACCACACTACGAAGTGAAATCCGGTAAACTTGCTGGCCAGAATTTTGTGGTGACCGGTACGCTTGAAGCCATGAGCCGCGATGAAGCAGCTGACCGCATCCGCTCGCTTGGTGGCACATTCCAGACAGCGGTCGCGAAAGACACAACCTACCTGGTATCCGGCGGCAAAGTTGGCGCGAGCAAACTCAAAAAAGCCGAGACGTATGGCACGAAAATAATTAATGAAGCTACCTTTTTGGAGCTTTTATGAGTACGCCGACATTCATTACCGGAAACCAGGAAAAGGTTGAGAACCTTCATCGTCTTCTGGGGCGTAAGCTTTCACATTACAAGATAGATCTGGAAGAAATACAGGGTGCTGAGATGAACGAGGTTGTCGCACACAAAGCAATGCAAGCCTATGAGATCATCAAAAAACCAGTGCTCGTGGACGATGTTGCTATGTGGTTTGATGAGCTTGATGGGCTGCCTGGTCCGTTTATTAAGTTCTTCGTGCACGCAAAGAACGGCGCTGAGAATCTCTGTCGTATGGCCGACGGACTCCCAAGCAGGCGTGCCACAGCTCAGGCATATTTTGGACTCTATGATGGTAAGACTATGCACATACTACACGGTGAAATCCACGGTGAGATTGCTGACCATCCGCGCGGTAGTAGTGGCTTTTCTTACGGTTGGGATTGCATTTTTTGCCCCGATGGTTACGGCGGCCTGACCCGCGCCGAGCTGTCTGCAGAAGACTATGACAAATTATATAGAGCCATTAGGCCCATAAATGAACTAAAACAATTTTTAGGGCTACAGTGACAAACCAATCCCGAAAACAGTATCTAAACGAATTCCAGACTAGTATAGCGGCGCTAGTAGCATCAGACTGGTCGCCTGAACGTATTTCTCTTATTCCACTAATGGCTGAACAGGGCATACGAGAAGGTCATGAAAGTACGCTTTTGTGGGCACTAGCTGGTGAAAAATCCAATGCCAACAGCTTCGAACTTGAAGATAGCTTTAAACGAGCCCTAAAGCAGATGGCTATTAAGCTCCCAGACTTTAAGCGAGCCGTAGAGACTATGATTGCATACTATTGTCATTTGTCACTATCCCAGCCAAGCGAAGTTGTAGTCATTGTTCGTGAATTGATTTTTGAAGTAGTATGCTCAAGCCAGCAGGACCTGATAGTTCAGAGTTTCGGTAAAGACTCACGGTATGCGCATGATAACTTGGGGATTCAAGTTGCCAGTTTATACGGCTTATACTACGCGTATGACGAACTTAATAACATTGCAGAATACTATTCTGCTGAAAATATTTCAAAGGAAAAGACTGATATTGAACATGCTATGCTTGACGAGTGTAAAAAGTATACAATGCAGATGGATAATGAGGGGCACTCATGAGGAAAAAAGCAACATTTTTCTGTTTTTCACCGCCAGTTATGATGGCGACCTTCCTAATCGAAATTGGATTGGCGCTGTGGACCTTGTGGCGCTACCGGATGAACCGACTGGTGCAGCTTTCGGTAGCTACATTTGTATGCCTCGCTGTGTTTCAGTTGGCCGAGTACACAATATGCGAAGGATTATTCGGGTTGTCGCAACTGACGTGGGCAAAGATTGGGTACGTAGCGATTACGGCTTTGCCAGCCCTAGAGATTCATTTGTTGTGCGTCATCGCAAAACAGAAAGTCCCGTGGCTACTTGCGGTAAGCTACGTTTCCATGCTTATTTTTATGGGTTATTTTCTGTTTGCAGCCAATGGGATTTCGGCCACCACCTGCGGCGGTAACTATGTTATTTTCAAAACCAGCAACTATGCGACATCCTGGTACTCACTGTACTACTATGGCTTGGAATTTCTGGTTGTCGCGGCATCGGCATACTTAGCGCGTCAGGTAACTTCTAAGCGAACTAAACAAGCTTTGTTTGGTCTAACGGCTGGATACTTAGGTTTCATGGTGCCTGTTGCCATTGCGAACACCATTAACCCAGAGCTTATTAATGCTGTACCGAGCGTCATGTGCGGTTTTGCAGTGATATTTGCCCTCAGTCTTGGACTATACGTGCTCCCGCGCACCGCCCGTCCTCGACAATCTCGAATAGGCACTAGCGACAAAACCTAATCTCACAATCGCAGCTTCACCTCCAACCCTCAATCGTTCAATCCACCCCTTGCTAATAACTCACTCGTACGAGTATGTTATTAGCATGGCGCGAAACGAGACAATGAGTTTGTTTATTGATGATGTTATACGGTTTGGAGTGTTAGCTGCGGTAGCTGGTACGGTCGTATTAGCACCGAACGCACTACTGGCGCTAGAGAAACCTCTCGAGAAACTGACGAAGCATCTGAATAAACGCGACGATGAATTGACGCGAAACCGTGAGTTAAGGCGGGTAGTTTCGTACATGAAAAGCCAAGGATTCCTTGTCGGAGACTTCGAACATGGCCTTGAAATTACAGAGAAAGCAAGAAAACGTTTGCAAAAACGCGAAGCAGAAATTCGTACGGTAAGACCGCAGGATGTCTGGGATAAGAACTGGCGGGTCATCATTTACGACATACCGAATACTCATGCCGCAGCTCGTCAAGAAATTCGTATGAAACTTCGTCGTTATGGCTGCTTTCACCTGCAGCGTAGTGTCTTGATTACGCCGTTTCCTTGTTTCGATGACATTGCCGCTCTAGCACAGGCCTGCAAGGTAGAGAAGTATCTAAGCTATTTTGAGACTTCACACTTGGCTCATGACAAGCCGCTTATCAAACGTTTTGCCCAGAAATATCCCGACACTCGTTTTGACTAATAACTAACTCGTACGCGTTGGTTATTAGTATATTTATGACATATGGCGTTATTGAGGGTTCGATCGAGGTGGGGTGTGAGAGTGGGGTTGACAAGGAGGGGAAAAGGCTTATGATTAGGGTAGTTCGTGCGCTTTAAGCGGCGCTTGAAACAAACACCTTACAAAATAAACAGGCATTGTGCCGGCGGCATGCGCCACAAGATTAGCAAGCCGAGCGGTCGTCTCTCTATAAGACGCTTCACCCGCCGCGGGTGGGCGCGCACGAAGTAAAAATAGGCCTATAGAGGCCTATTTTTATATGCAGTAATTGGCAGGAGAGACAGGACTCGAACCTGCGACCCTCGGTTTTGGAGACCGATGCTCTACCAACTGAGCTACTCTCCTTCAGAGTAGTATTGATTATACCTTTCTAGGGGTTAATTTCCAATGGCTTCCGCTAAGCTAGCACGCTATACTTAGGGACATGAAGTTTTCGATACGAACATCAGTCGAGGCAGTTTCCTATATAACCACGTATATCACGTCAAAACTACAGACTGGCCAGGAAGTTCTTTGGCTCACCTCTGGGGGATCGGCGACCACCGTACAGGTAGAGATTATGAAACACCTTCGTGACGATGCCTCTGATTGGCTCGGAAAACTAACCATCTTGCCGGTTGACGAACGGTATGGGGAGTACGGGCACGAAAATTCAAATAGCACGCAGATGCGGGCGGCCGGATTTGAGCCTGGCGATGCTACTTGGCATGACGTACTCAAAAAAAACCTTCCCATGCCCGAAACTGTTTCGTACTACGCAGAGCTGGCAGAAAATGCATTCGCCACGACAGCTACGGTGGTAGCGACGCTGGGCATGGGGCCAGATGCCCACACGGCCGGCATTTTACCGGGGAGCCCGGCCGTAACAGATACAACCTCCACCGTGGTTGGCTACAGCTGGTCAGACCACGAACGCATGACACTGGGCATACCGATGCTTCTGAAAATAGACAGTGCATTTCTGCTTGCCTACGGCGAAGCTAAAAAAGAGGCGCTGGAACGGCTCCGGAAAAACAAAGAGCCCGTTGAGGAACTCCCTGCAAAAATACTCTATGACATTACCGACGTCACCGTCTATAATGACTTCATACAAACGTGAGAGGGTAGCCACAATGAAAATAGCGATTCACGGCCTTGGCCGTATGGGTATGCAACTAGCACGCAAGCTGGCCGAAAGCGGCGAGCACGAGGTACTTGCGCACAACCGCAGCCCCGAACCAATTCAAGAAGCTGCTCGCTACGGGGCGAAACCCTTCCCTGTTATTTCGGACATCCCAGGTGCATTTGGCGGTGAGCGTGCAGTTGTGTGGGTGATGCTACCAGCCGAAATCACCGAACAGATTATTATGGAATGGACAACACGGTTGCCCCAGGGTTCTATCATCATCAACGGGGCGAACTTTGACTACCGCGAAACAAAAAAGTTGAACGAGAAGGTCACAGCTGCTGGCATGGAAATGGTTGATATAGGTGTAAGCGGTGGCGTGTGGGGCTACCAAAACGGTTTCCCGCTGATGTGCGGCAGCGACAGTGTAGAAGCTTTTGAGTACCTAAAGCCCGCACTCGAAACGCTGTTACAACCCGGCGGTATGTACGCTCGATTTGGTTCGAGCGGCGCCGGGCACTACGTAAAAATGGTGCATAACGCCATAGAATACGGTATGATGCAGAGCCTAGGTGAAGGCTTTCGTATGCTGCACGATGGCCCGTACAAGGGTATGAACCTCGCCGTAGCCGCTGACCTCTGGCAACACCACAGCGTTATAACCAGCTGGCTCACCGAACTGAGTCGTGATGCACTAACAGAAAACCCTGAACTCGACGGCATATCTGGCTACGTGGCAGAAAGCGGCGAAGCGCGATGGACGCTCGAGGCAGCGGAAGATATGGGTATTGAGCTTCCTGCCATACAGGCAGCGTTTGATGTCCGTGTCCGGTCACAGCAGGGCGAAACAAACTTTGCCACCAAGGTAGTAGCCGCTCAGCGCAACAAATTTGGAGGCCATAACCTGAACGGTGAGGGCAAAGCATGAACGACTATCTCAATAAGCCAATTATCCTCGTTATATTTGGCATTACTGGCGATTTGTCGCAGCGAAAATTACTTCCCGCGCTCTATCATCTGGTCAAACACCGCCAACTGCCAGAAAATATTGCAATTATCGGAATTAGCCGCAAAAAGGTGCCTGTTTCCGAGGTCTATGACAGCCTAAAACTAAAAATTCATGGTGATGATTATGATAAAACGGTTGTAGAACAACTGCACGATGCCACGCGTATGCTTCAGGTTGACTTAGACAAGAATGAAGACTATGCACGTCTTCTCGAGAGCTTACGCGTTGTTTCCGATGAACTCGGTCCAGGAGTTAGCCGGCTGTACTACCTCTCTATCCCATCACAAGCGTTCGTGAGTGTCGTACATCACCTAGGCGAAACGGGTCATCATGAACCATTTGGGCAAGACGGGGAACGTCCACGCCTGCTTGTCGAAAAGCCGTTTGGGTACGATGTGGCTTCAGCCGAGACGCTAGTAAAAGCAGCCGATGAACACTTTGGCGAGCAGCAAACCTTCCGTATAGACCACTACTTGGCCAAAGAAACAGCGCAGAACATACTAACTTTTCGGTTCCAGAACCCACTGTTCCAGTCTATATGGAACACAAGACACATCGAAAGTATCCAAATTGTTGCCTACGAAACCATCGGTATAGAAAAACGAGCGGTGTTTTATGAACAAACAGGCGCGCTGCGAGATATTTTGCAAAGTCACCTCATGCAGCTGCTTGCGCTTATCACCATGGAAAAGCCTGCTGCACTCGAGAGCCACGATATCCACCGGGCAAAACTACGTCTCCTTGAAAGTATCGACACCATATCACCAGAAGCCGTGGAGACACAGGCCGTGCGCGGACAGTATGACAGCTACAAAACTGAGGTAGAAAACTCGCATAGTCACGTTGAGACATTTGCTAGACTGCACCTCAATATCGACAACGAACAGTGGCGAGGCGTTAAGGTCACCATAGAAACTGGTAAAGCACTTCACGAAAAATGCACCGAAATTATTGTACGGTTCCGTGCCAACGAAGACGCTCCTGGCACCAACACACTTACCTTTCGCGTCCAACCCCAAGAAGGAATTACCCTGTCACTCCAAGCGAAGCGACCGGGGCTTGCTAAAGAAACAGAAACCGTGCGTATGGATTTTGACTATGAACGTGCGTTTTATGGGCTGGCAGGCGAGGCGTATGAGCGAGTTATCATCGATGTGGTACGCGGCGACCAATCACTCTTTGCTACCGCTCAAGAAGTACTGACCTCATGGAGAATTGTGGAAAATGTATTGCAAGCGTGGGGGGCAGATGGCAAAAATCTCCGCGTATACCCTGTTGGCGCACCAGCTTACGAAATTGTCTAAAACCTGTAAAAATTCTTGCAATTCTGCTTGTGCTTGGTCTAGAATAAGAATATAATCAAAGTTGATAAAACAACAATGTTATAAAATTTAAAAACAAGCGTAAAAACAGAGAGACAGACATGAGGGTATTAATGCTTGGGTGGGAGTTACCACCACATCATACCGGGGGAATGGGGATAGTCTGTTACCAGATGTGCAAGCAACTTGCACGAACCGGGGCACAGATAGAGTTTGTGTTGCCCTATACAGCAGATTTTTCGCACATAGATTTCATGACAATCAACCCTGCCCTTCCTGACGACGTCGAGGAAGTAATCGGTAATCGCGCGGGGAGCACCTATGACAGCCAATACTTTGAATATGTCCTGAGTGACGGCTCTACCAGAGGTGCTGCCATGAACGAGCATCAGGCGAACTACATGAAATACGTTTCTCGCCTCGTAGGGCTTGGCGATTACGACGTTATCCATGCTCACGACTGGCTAACCTTCCGAGCAGCGCTTGCAGCAAAGCAAGCCACCGGACTACCTCTGTTTGTGCACATTCATTCTACCGAATTTGACCGGGCTGGCGGCAACAGTGGCAACCCGTTTGTCCGCGAAATTGAGTATATTGGACTTCACTTGGCCGATAAAATCTTTGCCGTCAGCCAAGCAACCAAAGACACAATTGTTCGAGAATACGGTATAGCACCAGAAAAAATTGAAGTTGTTCATAACGCAATGGAATTTCAAGCACACGAGCTGTACGAAGATACTTCGGACAACGCGTTTCGTTACCTGAGTCATATGCAGCAAGCCGGGTACGGCGTGGTCGTTAGTGCCGGTCGCCTTACTATCCAGAAAGGGTT
This sequence comes from Saccharimonadales bacterium (SeqCode), assembly GCA_044227625.1. Classification (GTDB taxonomy): domain Bacteria; phylum Patescibacteriota; class Saccharimonadia; order Saccharimonadales; family UBA4665; genus JAGXIT01. The sequence goes on from JBGAWL010000002.1 coordinate 12,490, forward strand.
ACCGCACCTACTCGAGGCATTTCGGCTTGTTGTAGATAAGCGGCCAAAGAGCTTACTGCTTATAGTAGGCCCGGGCGAGCAGTATCATGAGCTGATTGAGCTTGCAGCAGAACTTGGCCTCAGCGGCAACGTTATTTTCACCGGACACCTCAACGGCACCGGGAAACAGTGGCGAGATGCGTTCCGGGTGGGAAATCTGTTTGTTATGCCCAGCGTGTCAGAGCCATTTGGTCTCACACCGTTCGAAGCACTCGCCCAGCATACGCCAGCGCTCATCAGCAAACAGACAGGGGCCAGCGAAATCTTACACAGTGCCCTCAAAGTCGACTACTGGGATACGCTTGAGATGGCAAACAAAATACTTGCAGTCCTCAACCACAAAGACCTCGAAGAAACGCTCGCAGAAGAAGGCTACGACGAACTTATGAAGCAAAGTTGGGAACGACCCGTCGAGACAGTACTACAGCACTACCAACGGCATGCCGCTCAGCACAGGGAGCTTGCCTATGTCTGAACAAGCCACAAATCAACGCGCCATAGTTCTGTATCTGCACGTACATCAGCCGTTCCGTATTCGCCACTACACAATATTCGATGCTGGTCGCAACCACGATTACTTTGAGGCGCCAAGCGGCAGCCGTGAAAACAACGCCGATATTGTCCGTAAGGTTGCGCATAAATCCTATGTGCCGACAAACCAGCGACTTATGCGTATGATTGAGCATAACCCAAAGTTTAAGCTGTCGCTTTCTATTACAGGAACCGTTCTTGAGCAACTTGAAGCTTACGCGCCCGATGTGCTAAAGAGCTTTCAAGACCTCGTACAAACCGGGCGTGTCGAGATAGTTGGCGAAACCTACCATCACTCGCTTGCGTTCTTCTATAACCGCGAAGAGTTCGAAACCCAGGTGCAAATGCATAGAGACATTGTGCGGCGCCTGTTCAACGTTGAAACAACGGCGTTCCGTAATACAGAGCTTAGCTACAACAACGACCTTGCCTACTGGGCAGACCAGGCTGGCTACAAAGCTATCCTGAGCGAAGGCTGGGATCCGGTTCTCGGCTGGCGAAGCCCCAATTTCTTATACCGACCAGCCCACACAGAACGCGTGAAGCTACTTACCAAAAACTACAAACTCAGCGACGATATTGCATTTCGTTTTAGCAACAAAGACTGGGAAGAGTACCCCATGACGGTTGATAAATTCATGAATTGGACGAAAGACGCCTGGGACCAGCCTCTGCTGAATTTATTTATGGACTATGAGACGTTTGGCGAGCACCAATGGGAAGACAGCGGCATATTTGACTTCCTGGAACATTTGCCCAAAGCGTGGCTGCACAATGAAGCTCATACGTTTATGACGGTTTCTGAAGCTGCCGATGCGTTTGAGCCAAAGGATACTGTCGATTGCCCCCAAACAATAACCTGGGCAGATACCGAACGCGATCTGACGGCGTGGCTAGGCAACAAGATGCAGCAAGGAGCAATCGCTAGTTTGTATGGTCTGGCTTCTCCTATGACGCAAAGTGGCGATCTTGCACTCATAGAGGACTGGCGCAAGCTCCAAACCAGCGACCACTTCTACTACATGTGCACAAAATACTTCAGTGACGGCGATGTTCATGCCTACTTTAGCCCCTACGAAACCCCATACGAAGCATATATTGCTTTCATGAACGCGTACCACGACTTAAAGTATCGCCTCACCGAGAAGGGCCTAGCCGTCTGATGTCGCCGTGGTGGTGTGTGTCTGGCAGTAAGCATAAAGTAGTAAGGGATCAGGAATTTTCTTTCCTTACTCCTTACTCCTTACTCCTTACTCCTCCCCTGCTTTACCCCATAGGAGTAAAACATGGGTAGACCCGTTATACTCGGCAATGGCGCACTCACCGTTGGCCTGAACGAATCAGGATTGGTTCATGACTTCTACTATCCGTATGTTGGGCTCGATAACCTGACTACCTCACGCAGCCTTCAACACCGAATAGGAATATTTGTTGACAATACTTTTTCTTGGGTAGATGATGCCTCAAGCTGGGCTACAGACGTACTCGTCGAACAAAACGCGCTTGTGAGTGATGTCCACATGAACAATGCGACGCTGGGTGTGCAACTTCACGCCAGTGACTTCGTAGATAGCGAATTTAATGCATTTTGCAGACAAATAACTATAAAAAACGTTAGCGACAAAAGGAGAGTCATACGTCTTTTTTTGCATCAGGTATTTGAAATCTCTCGAGGCGGCCGCGGCGACACGGCGCTATATGTACCCGATGGACCCTACATCCTCGACTACAAAGGTCGTTGCAGCCTTATCGTCTATGCGCAAAGTAACGACGGTACGCCGTTTGACCAATACTGTGTTGGAAGTTACGGCGTGGAGGGAAAAGAAGGTAGCTGGAAAGACGCAGAGGACGGCGAGCTGTCGGGGAATGCCGTTGAGCATGGTGGGGTAGACTCCGTACTTTCCTGTCCGATAACACTCGAGCCTCACGGTGAAACACATATCGACTATTGGGTTACCGCAGCAGACTCACAGTTTAGTGGGGAGAAAATACATGATCGCATCCTGAACCAAGGCGTACAAAAGCGGCTCGACAATACCCGAGCCTACTGGAAAGAGTGGCTTCAGACTGCTCAGCCTACTATTAAAAACATGCCCACTAACGAACAAGTGGCGATAAACCACTCTCTGATGGTTATTAAGTCACACACCGACCGTCGAGGCGGTGTTATAGCCAGTTGTGACTCGAGCATTTATAACTATGGCCGCGACTACTATAGCTACGTCTGGCCACGCGACGGTGCATACGCAATGTGGCCGTTAATACGGCTGGGTTACACCGAGGAACCGAAAAAATTCTTTGAATTCTGCCGCGATATCATGAACCCCGAGGGCTACATGATGCATAAATACCAACCAGATAAAGCAATCGGCAGCACCTGGCACCCGCTTGTGCACGGTAAACGAGCCGAACTAGCTATACAAGAAGACGAAACTGCCATCATAGTCTTCATGCTTTCAGAATATTTTGCCGAAAGCGAAGACAAAGAGTTTGTTTCCAACCTATACGGCACCATGATACAACCCATGGCGAATTTTATGGCAGATTTCCGAGATGAAGCGACCGGGTTGCCGCATGCAAGCTATGACCTATGGGAAGAAAAGTTCCTTACAAATACTTACACAACGGCCCTCGTTCATCGTGCCCTCACCTGCGCCGCAGACCTTGCTGAGCTGTTCGAGTACCCGGACGATGCAGACCGCTGGCGCAAAGTAGCCGCTGGCATTGCCGAAAACACGGCCGTTTTCCTTGACCCTGAACGCGGCTACCTGCGAAAAGGCTTCTTGCTTCAAGAAGATGGCTCGCTCAAGTTTGATAACACGCTCGATGTTTCAAATGCCTACGGAGCAATGATGTTTGCGGCAAAGATTATGGGTGCTGGGTCTATACGCGCAACGTACGCTGGTATAGAAAAAATATTGCTGGCTTCAGCACCAGTCGGAGGCAGCCCTCGTTACGAGCACGATGCATACTTCCAGTCGAACCCACCACACATGGGTAACCCCTGGTTCGTAACAACGCTTTGGATTGCGCAGTATTATCTCCAGACAGACCGAGACGAAGAAGCCAGAAAAATTGTCGCGTGGACGCTAGAAAGAGCATTGCCAAGCGGCGCCCTCGGTGAACAGATAAACCCAACCACCGGAGAACCACTATCTGTCCTCCCCCTGGTATGGAGCCATGCCGAACTCATCAATACCCTGCTCGATTTATACGGCTAAAAAAAAACGGCCTTATGGCCGCTTTTTTCACCCAGGATAGTAAATTTACTTCTTCGGTTTTACTTCGTTGCGGCCGAGGTTTTTCTTGGTTTCAGTAAAAACAACGTGCTTTCGCAGTTTCTTGCTGTATTTACGGAGGCTCAGCTTCTCCGGAGTGTTCATAGTGTTCTTGCTTGTATAGTATATGCGCTCACCAGACTCTTCACTCACGAGTCCTACTAGTTTACGCTTTTCACCTTTTTTTGCCATATCAGACTATTTTAACAGAGAGGCCTGAAAATGTAAACAAAAACACCGAGTGATCAGCTCGGTGTTTTTACCCTAGGGTGTTGAGGAGGTTTTGGTAAACTTGTTCGCTAGTTTGGCTAACGATAGTTTACGGAGGTATGGCCAATTTGGTCTGCTATTTTTTCGCATTCCTCTTTGGTCAACAATTTGTAAGTGTTTCGGTTTTTTAACGCCGGAGCGCTTACTACACGTACCATATCAAAGTGCTTGTGTTTTGTCAAGAGTTGTAATTCTGGAGCCCCAAACGGGATTCGAACCCGTGACCTCATCCTTACCATGGATGCGCTCTACCAACTGAGCTATCGGGGCACAACTATTATTGGGGCGTTACTCTTTTACTGGAACCCGGGGCTTTTTAGGCATGGGTATTTCTGTACTGAGCCAGATGTCCTCAGCCTCGCAGTGGTACGTGACTTTATCATACTCTACAAACTCACTACCGACTTTAAAGTTGTTTGTGATTTCCCAGCGTACCTTACGCATATGTTTTTTACACATCGGGCATTCCATAAAAACTCCTTAATGATTAATGGTGCAGGGTGGAGGATTCGAACCTCCGAAGGCATAAGCCAACAGATTTACAGTCTGTCGTGTTTGACCGCTTCACTAACCCTGCATATCGATGGTGTAAAAGTGCTGGAGCCGCCTGTCGGATTCGAACCGACGACCTTCACTTTACAAAAGTGTTGCTCTACCACTGAGCTAAGGCGGCCTAAGTGTTTTTATTATACTTGATTCTGCGCCATTCTCTACCAGAACCTCTGTTTAGATTTCGGAAATTCGCGGTCAGAGCATGACAATTTGGACATATGAGTTGGAGATTTTCTTCGCAGTTATTATCGGCGTTGCCGTCGATGTGATCAACCTCCAGCGGAATCTTGCCAGTAGCTGGGTTCCTTTCAGACCAGCCGCATCTCTGACATCGCTCACCATATTTCTTATGTATATAGCGGATGATGTGACGCGAAAGGGCCTGCGCATACCTACCCCTGTTGCCATCGACCAAGCCTTGTTTCCATTTCTGAATATAGCGTTGGTATTCTGCATCACCCTGACAGTGATTGTTGCAATACTTCTTTGAAGCTCCTTTAAGTTGGCTGCCACAACCTTGACATGTCATCTTTAGAGTATAACAAATTAATATACTACTCACCGGCAATGCTGACCCACACTCACTTTTGAATGTCATCTTGAGCGAAGCCGAAAGATCCCGTCTGATGTACGCCTAACGAGATCCCTCCACTTCGGTCGGGATGACACAAGAGTAAAAAGTAAGTGTGGGTCAGTTGGCAATGAGCCAGCAATAGTCTAACAAAACAGAGGTTACCTGGCAAGGGTAAGTAAGGGCGTGGTAAAATGTGTGCATGCCTTATATACCCAAAGATACACGAAATACCCTCGATCCTAGTATCAATTCTCTACTTGAACTCATTTCAGCCCTCCCTCTAGAAAAACAAGATGGAGCGTTAAAGTATGTCATTACCTCATTGCTGCATGGTGTATATCAGCCTGAGAACTATTTTACCTACAACCGTTCCATGGGGGTGCTTGCTTCGGCGCAGGCCGAGTGGTACCGGCACCGGATTGCCCCCTATGAAGACCAAAGGATAGCCGAAAACGGTGATGTCTAGCCCCTGCCTGATCTATAAGGCTGGCGGAGTTGTGGTTTGCGCTGGTACTCGGAAACTCGCCATTATTACCAATGAGTTCGGACAACGCGTGCTGCCAAAAGGGGGTGTTGAGTCCGGGGAAACATATGAGGCCGCGGCGAGGCGTGAAGTATACGAGGAAACGGGCTTATCAAATTTGAAGCTCGTTCGAAAGCTCGGGGTACTCGAGCGTCCTGGTCACGCCTCGGCAACGTCAAAGCATATTGATGTCGTAAAGCAAATCCATCTTTTTTTGTTTTCAACTACGAATACTAAACTCGTAACAGTTCAACGCGATAGCATCGCGGCCAGCTGGGTCACCGCCAAAGACTTAGCAAACGGTATGACCTGGCCTGAAGAACTGCACTTTATAGTACAGCACTGCCCGGAACTATTTGTAGAAAGTTAAATAACCACTTTTCGGGGGCGAAGGATACGGCGTGGTTTGCCTGAAGGTACAATAAGGGTTTTTAGTTTTTCGGTCACGGCATCTGCTTCAGCGTCCATGCCGTGCTCTGTGTATGCGCGTTGCAGCAGTGAGTAGGTTTCTTGGTTTGGCTCAAGTTCCACCGCCCGTAGCAAAGATGCAAACATCAGCTTTTCATTCCCTAACTTTTCGTTCACTTTTGCGTATGCTACATGGCGAGCGGCCAAATCTTCTTCAAGCTTCAGGGCTTGCTCAAACGCTATACCTGCTTTTTCGTAGTTTTCTGTTTCATAGTAAATGAGCCCCAGGTTATGGAGGCTCGAGGGTGTTGCTTCTATGCTACTTGCAATCTCAAAACAATCAATCGCGTCGCGATATTCTTTTTGCTTGGCATAGAGTATGCCGAGGCGGTTATAGGCAGCGGCGTTTTTCTCATCTATTTTTAAGATGGTAAGCAGGGCTTTTTCGGCACGAAGAAACCGGTTTTCTCGCATGCCCTGGTGAGCTATATCCCATAGCTTCCCTATGCGGTCACCAACCTTCCGCGAAATATCCGACTCTTCGTCGGAGCGCTTCCGCGTGTGTAGCAACCCCATAAACCCAAAGGCACTGACAACCAATAGTTCGTACATATCGTTTCAGTAGTATACCACAGTTAGAGTGATAGCATAAGCTCGGTCAGCACTAGTTTTTGATTGCCGTTTTGCGCAAGCGCCCGAGCTGCCCGTTCGCCTGCCGCCAAAATTGTTTGCCAGCGGCGAAGAGCTGCTTCGTCACCTCTTTTTGCGACCCCATACACACTACCTGAAGCAACCGTACAAAGCGTACGCACGAAATCTCGGGCAAGCGTCTTGTCTTTAAGCTCCCTGTCTACCAGAACAAGACGCTCAAATGGTTCAGCGGCCAAAGCTTGCTTTACAAGAGTGATAACTTGGTCCGTTTCTTGCGCTCCTGACTCAAGTTTGCGAACCGTCTCGGCTATGTTTTGGTCAGAGGCAAGAAGAAGCCTGGCAATACTTTTCTGTTCATACCCACGTTTTTCTAGATAGCTAATGACATCGTGTTCTTCCGGTCGGCCAACGCGTAGCTGCTGCACGCGGGATAAAATAGTTGGCAGTAACAGCCGAGGGCGTGAAGAAACAAGAAGTAGTACAGTCTGCCGTGGCGGTTCCTCGAGTAACTTTAGCAGGGCATTTTGTGCCTCTCTAGTCAGAGTGTGTGCATCATCTATGAGTATAACTCGCCCAATTTGTCGTTTTGATGGAATTTGCAGGCTTACAAACTGCTGTAAATCGCGTATATTCGTAATGCTAATTTTATCGTTCTCTGGCGAAATGATGCGTACATACGGTTGTTCCGATAGCTTCTGTGCGTCCACATCAAGCAAGCTGGCGGCCATGCTGTGCGCTAAGCTTGTCAACCCCGACCCAGCGGTACCAGTTACGAGAACCGATTGCGCTGGGTGCGTCAAATACCGGTCTACCGCTTCTTGCGTGCTTTGGCGTAGCACCAAATTTGAGTTCATGTATTGGCTAACTCCTGAAACTCTGGTGGCACGGCAGCGCGAAACACTTTCCGCTCATGTCCTGCCAATACGGTGAGCTCAAGCTCTGCCGCGTGCAGATACAAGCGGTCTGCGGACTGGCCACCGTAAAATGTATCGCCAACAATAGGGTGCCCCTGATGCGCCAGATGAACACGCAGCTGATGTGTCCGGCCAGTTTCCGGCTTTAACTCCACCAGACTATGCGTTTTACCACTTACAAGCGTTCGATAGGTTGTTTTGGCCGGCTTTCCCTGCTCACCTACCCGAAACGTCGCTGGCGCCTTTGGGTTTCGCTCTATGGGCATATCAATAATTGCTGCCTCTGGGCTCATACTCCCTTTCACGACAGCCAGATACGTTTTTTTTGTACGTCGCTGCGCAAACTGTTTTTGCAGCCAGCTCAGTGCTTCTGTGCTCTTGGCGCATATCATAGCCCCGCTTGTTGCCCTATCGAGTCGGTGCACAATCCCTGCCCGTCCGCCCTCCATATCTTGGAGTCGTGACCGTAACCAGGTGGCAACAGTCGCTTCGGGGTTATAAGCCCCCTTGCTGTGCGTAAGTATCCCAACGGGCTTGTATATAACCACGCAGTCATCGTCTTCGTACAAGACCTCGAGCGCTATGTCAGGAACGTGCCCTTCTACCGCTTCATCGTATTCAATAGTGACCTCGTCATCTGGCCGCAGCTTGTAGCCTGGTTTCACCTGGGATTGCCCATTTACAGAGACGCGTTTCGTTTCAATGAGTTTTGCAGCATAGGCACGACTAAGCTGTGGCAACATAGCCACTACCCGTTGGTCTAACCGCTCAGCCCGACTCACTTCAATATTCGCCATAGGTATATTCTAACAGAGGTAGCACCATACGTCATGCTGAACTTGTTTCAGCATCTATACCATAACGAATACTCAGATCATCCCAACCAGGGTTTACAGACTCAATGAGATTAATTTTCCACTGTCTATGCCAATTCTTGAGCTGTTTTTCTCTAACTATAGCCTGTTCTATAGAATCGCATTTCTCAAAATATACGAGTCGTTTAACGTTATATTTTTGAGTAAAGCTTTCGCCATTTAGGCCCATCGAAAGTTCAAAATACCACGAATTTCGCACCTGCCAGCCTGCTCAGATGCGGAGCATCTGACTCCGCTGGCTTCTTTGGCTCCTGCACATTTTTCCTCTGTAGTACTCACTTCACCGTACCCTAGTACGGTTCGTTCCGTGCTGCGAGGAGAAAATGCGCATGAGCTCAAAGTGCGAAGCTCGTGAATACCTTCGCTCAAGGCTATTGGTAAGACCGATATACAAAGTTCCACGAGCTTTTGAGGCTAGTATGTACACATATGATTCTTTCATAATGTTTGGATCCTGAAACAAGTTCAGGATGACACAGGACGGAGGCCGACGGCTTTTTGGACACGCAGCAGTGTTTGTTTGGCAATTTCGTTCATTTTAACTTCATCTGCACGAAGTTTCTCTGTCAGCATAGTTTCATCTACTGCAGCAAGTCGGTCCTGAAATGCATGGAGAAACTCAGAAATCGCCACTGCAGCGTCGATTTTGAGGGGGCCATACTGGGTTTGACCGGTGTAGTGAGCTTTTATATCTTCATACGAGTTGCCGGTAGCAAGTGCTAAGATTTGCATGAGGTTTACGATACCCGGCTGGTCTTGACTATCTACGTCTATGCGCCCAAAACTATCAGTGGCAGCGCTATGAATCTTTTTCGCAGCCGCTTCCGGTGAGTCACCGAGGAAAATGATGCCCTTGCCACTTTCGTCACTCTTGCTCATCTTTTTGGTAGGGTCTTGCAGGTCCTTAATACGCAACCCCTGTTCTTTGCCAAAAAATTCATGCTGTTTTGCAACTGGCTCCGGCACCGTAAACAGTTCTCGCGCAAACTTACTGTTCATCCGCTCAGCAATATCCCGCGTGTACTCTATGTGCTGAGTCTGATCTTCGCCCACGGGAACGTAGTGCGTGTTATACAAGAGAATGTCACAGGCCATAAGTACAGGGTAATTAAACAGGCCAACGTTAATCTGGTCTTCTCCCAGTTTCACCGCCTTGTCTTTATACTGTGTCATTCGGCTCATTTGCCCCATACCGGTGAAACAATCAAGAATCCATGTAAGTTCCGAATGAGCGGGTACATAACTTTGACGAAATATTCGTATACCAGGGTGGTCTAGTGGCATCCCTGCGGCAGCGTACAATCGCAAGGTGTTTTGAATCTGTTTTTGGAGCTCACTGTGTTCAATGGGCGTCACGAAACTATGCAGATCAGCTAGCATAAGATTCACTTCATACTCATCGGCCCGCGTTTTGGCCATATCTATCAGGGGCAAGAGCGCACCGAAGTAGTTGCCTATGTGCAAATCGTTATTGGCACGAAGCCCTGTCAAAATAACAGGCTTGAGCATAGCTATGCCAACTTTTTGTTCGCTAAATATAGTTGTCGTAATTTTTTGAGGATAGTTCGATTACTCATACCTGTATTCATTATAGCGTTTCTTCTACTGTCTGCACAACACCCCTGACGACATCCAAAAATGCTTGCATATCGAGATAGTAGTTGGGGTATGCTTTCTTGAGGCTTTTTGAGTCCCCAGCGGCCACAAGGACTGGCTCCGGAGTTTTATTGAGTACTGCTTGCATCTCGAGTTCAGCTAGCATCTTATTCGCCTTTTCGAGTTCACGTTCGGCAAAACCAAGAATTGTTACTTTTTTCTGTGCGATATCAATTGTCAAAATGTTATAGTGAGAGCCACTACCCTCATTAATACTGTGCACCCCTGTCATCCACCCGGCTAATACGTTTAGCACATTGAGTTCTGTGGCTAACTTTGTTGTTTTACCAAACAATTCTCGAGTAGTCATCCCGCGATGAATGTCTAATACTGGCTGGCTCTCCATAAGCGCCATGACTGATGACATGTATTGGAAAAACCTTAGCCAATTCGCATTACCAAGGCTTGATTTGAGATTCTCGTGTGTAATAATTCCTACAGCCTCAACGGCCGTAGCCCATGCATGTTGTAGTTTTGTTCTTAGCTGCACTTCAACATACAAACCGTCGTAGTCACGGGCATTCGATGACCTTCCTTGAGAGTTATTAAACTCAAATACAAGATGTATGCCGCGATATCCACTAGGCTTTGGGCTGTGTATATAGTCGTGATAGGGCTGTTTGAGTCTGTGGGGGAAACGACCCTTTTGCGTATACTGCGCACACAATTCATACACTTGGTCTACATCTGTTAAAATGGCCCGCACACCCCCAATATCTTGCATTCTACTTAAGCTCATTGACACTTGCCTGTTACCAATTTTGTCTATGATGGTCGGCAGCCGCTTTAAGCGGCGCGCTACGATTGCCGTCCTATCTATTCCATACGCTTTGCGCCGCAATGTCATGTTGAACGTATGCATTGGGTAAGCATGACTGACGCGCCAAGCATTAATCCGAGAAACAGCATCGCGATAGGCTTGGCTTTTGGGGCTTGATGAACACGCTGTCTGACCGGCTCTGTCAATTTCTCCCTTGGAGTAATGTGGTCTTGGTGGAAAATTCATTCAAATCTCCTAGAGCCAAATAAACAAAAATACAATCCAGACAGTTCAAGCAGCATTGAAGGAATTGCCTAACTGCAAATCGTTATTTGCCCGTAGGCCTGTTAATATTACTTGTTTCGTCATAGTAGTAGTATACCTCACGCAACGTTTAGATATCTTTGAAAAATTTCTTCTATCCTTTTAGATGCAAATAGTTGAGATAGCTCAGGGTTTCGGAGCACTGAATTTTTTGTGGCATCGGTCCAGTTCATAGCACGTTCTTCGAGAACCTTTAATAGCCACTCGCCAGATGGTGTCAGATCTTCTTTGTGGACACCTTGTAGCTCGCCAAGCAATAATTCACATAAAACCATTGCAGCCCCCTGCGTAAGTGCCGCATTCTTATCGTGTTCGTGAATAGTTTTTAGCCGAACATTTAGCCCAATCTGACCAAGGTGGGTCTTGACTGCTTCCGAAACGTGTCCCGTTGCAGCATTTACCGTCTCATGTCTGTTCATCAAACAATGAACGATGTTGAAGCCTACCTTGGGTAGCCTTTGACCATGATTTACCAGCGCATCATATGAGAGGTGCATGACACTGCTATGAAGTACTAATTGCCGCCTCTCGGCAGGGTTACCAAGCAAATTTAGTGCATCAAGCGGCGCACACCAGTGAGTTATTTCCGAATCTGCAACAACATCACTGACAGAGTTATGGCTATTGTTGCTGCCCAAGGCGTCAAAAGTAGCTACCTCTATTCCGCGCTCCTCCATCCGGACAAGAAGTTGACTTCCTAAATCACCGGCCGAGCCAACAATCCCAATCATTGTGTTTCCTCTTTTATATGCGGCGTTGCTGAGGGTGTGTCACCAAAACCCTCTAGCCCTGCTAGCTGAGCAGCTTTTCGAATTTGACCCTCATCCAGCTTGGGTCTGTGGCTTGGTAGCACCGTTTCTGTTCCGATGCCAGGTGGTCTTAGTATTTCATCAATGTTCATATTTCTCCCTTTTCATTACTAAAAAACCGCCATGGTGGCGGTCTACTTTATGGGTTCAAATGTGTTTCAGCGCACAGAACAGACCGCCACGGAAGTGTCGGTATACCAATACAAATTGGTTTGTGCTGTAACCATAAAAGATATATTACATTATTATTTTGTGTTTGCAAGCACTTTATTTTAGAATTCCAAAGCCGGACAGGTCTTCATGTGGCGGCAAATACGATTTTGTCTTTATACGGACGCGTCCTTCTTCATTGCCACCGACTGTAACCATGGTCTGATACTTTGTGTCTACGCTCAAAACAAAGTTGGTGTGTGACTGCGCAGGACTATGTGCGTATATGGCGACATCTCCGAACTTCGGCACATACGTTCCCGCTGACTGCCAGCGTTTTTCTGCCTGATAATACTCGCGCAGCGTATATACACCCGGGATCCGCCACCCACCGCTGTTCGGATTCACCAGGGGTTGCCCAAGAGCTTTCATATGCCAGCTGACAAAATCTGCGCACCACGGTTCTTTGACGCCTGCCGTATACTTCATAACATTCGTGTCGAAACTAACTGGTTTCTTTTGGTACTCCGCCTTGAGTTGAGCAAGCAGCTTCAGCTGCGTGTCGTTAAACCCCGTTGCATCAATATTTGGGAATTGGGCCGTAACCTCTGGCTGAAGCTGCGCCTGCACCCGCATCACCTCACCCTTTATAAATGACCGATTAAGATACGCGCCGAGTGCCACCAAGAAAACAATCACTACAGCCAAGATGATAAGGTACTTGATTTTCATGTCTTTTGCTCCAATTGCCACACAAAACTGTGCGCTTCATGTTGCCCGCGTTTTCCGAGCATTGATTTTGCATATGACACTTCTTTAAAGCCTCTATATAGTTGACGTATATCCTCGGCCGACCTGAAATACATATCGTTGCCATATTTTCCCATGCCAGTATCGCCTTGGGCAAATTCGTTCACATCTGTGTAGCAAACGAGTAGTATTACCCCATTTGGTTTCAGTACCTTTTTGCACTGTTCGGTGTACTGCTTCACATTTTGGTCACTTATATGGTGCAGTATGCTGTAGTCTAAAATGAAGTCGAACTTGGCGGCGCCTACAAAATTCTCTAGTTCTAGCACATCTCCCTGAATAAATCTAATACCACCGCCATCCCCGACACGCTGCTTCGCAAGACCGATAGCTTTTTCAGAGAAGTCAACACCTACGACGGGCCGAAAGCCTTTGGTAGCAAGATACAATGTATAATTTCCCGTGCCACAACCTATGTCAAGTGCGCTGCCTCTGTTATTGTGTTGCCCTAGATAGGCTTCAAGATCTTCCGGCGGGCTGGTAATCTCCCACGGTATGTTTTCAAGTGGGCGAGAATACATATTATCCCAATGACTTTGGCTAGACATGGAGTAAGTATACCAAAACTCCCGACCGGAGCCGGGAGTTTGATGCCGAAATTTCGAATTCTAGCGCTTGGTGAACTGGCGCTGTTTGCGGGCGCTTTTGAGGCCAAACTTCTTATTGTGTTCATGCTCACCCAAAGCTTTGGCAGCATTATCGCCAATGCTGTAAGGCATCAACAACTATTGAGCCGTAGTGTCCTAAACCAGGAAGACTCCTGAGAGTCACGTTGTTACCAGCATTCTTAAAAGATGTTGCAAGTTCGTGCGCTGTACCGGGCAGAATAATTTCATCGGCACTTGAAACCGTTATCTGTACGTTGGCCCCATGAACCCGTGCTGCTTGAAATGTTGGGGACAAGACACGCCAGCTATTTTCAAGATCTGGCAATGTGATACCTTGTGCTTCAAACTGGGCGCGGAGTGCTTGTGTCCGATATCCTGTCCATAATGATTTGGCAAGACTTCCTCCTGGTACAACTAGGTTCAAAGTATCTGGCTGAAGGTCATGTTCTCCAACTGCCTGCAGAAGAGGGACTGAACCAAGACTGGTTGCAATAGCATGAAACTTTTTCGGTTTTCTGTCTTGTACTTTTTTTGCAATGAATGAAGCGATAACCGCCATTGACGCCAAAGTTCTATCCACGTTCGATGATAACACGTTATCATCTATGAGAAATGCTAGTACAGCGTTGCCATTTCGTCTTTGCTCGTAATAGGCCCTTCTTTCCAGGATTTTTTTATTTGCATGCCAGGGAGGAACTATTACAGCCAGACTACCTGGTTTTCCAGGGAGGTCGAGGATTTTTGTAACTGAACTCGCCGGATCAAAATCGCCTTTATAGGACATGTCCTGATGCACAAGTTTGCAGTACACTCTATCCATAGAAGGCAGACGCATGGCAGTTATGCAACTCTCAACGATTTTAGCGCTTGGTGAACTGGCGCTGTTTGCGGGCGCCCTTCAGGCCAAACTTCTTGCGTTCGCGTTCGCGGCTGTCGCGACCGAGCAGTTCTGCGCGGCGCAAAGTTGCTTTGTACTCTTCGTTCTTCTCAACAAGGGCTTTTGCTATGCCCAGGCGGATTGCATCGGCCTGACCAGCATGTCCGCCACCACTCACAACAACGCTAACGTCGTAATCTTTAAGTGGCAGTTCAAGAGCCGTAAATGGCTTTTGGATTTCGCCGAGCAGTAATTTGCTTTCAGCAAAGTACTCAGCCACTGGCTTGTCGTTAATAACCACATTTCCTTTGCCATTCATGAGGCGCACGCGCGCCGTGGCGCTTTTGCGGCGACCAAGAGCATAGTAATAGTGACCCTTGGTAGTAGCTTTAGCTTCAGCCATTATTTTGCTCCTTTCAGGCTAAGTACTTCTGGTTTTTGTGCGGCGTGGTTGTGTTCGGCACCGGCGTAGATTTTCAGGCGTGCGAGACGTCCATCGCGCAATTTGTTGCCGGGAAGCATCCCGCGCACAGCTTGTAATATGACTTCTGTGCTGTCTTTTTCAACAACGTCCTTGAGCTGTCGCTCACGAAGACCGCCAGGGTAGCCACTGTGGTTGTAGTACATTTTGTCGGTCATTTTTGCACCGGTAACCTGAAGTTTATCGGCGTTAATCACCACCACAAAGTCGCCGCAGTCTATGTGACTGGTAAACATTGGCTTACCCTTGCCGGTGAGCAGCGTTGCAACCTGCGTCGCAACACGACCGAGCGTAGTTTCAGATGCGTCCACGACATACCACTTGCGGGTAACATCGCTTGGTTTTGCAGAATATGTATTCATACTATCTTTCCCCGCTCTTTCTCACCTGGACGGCTGGCTTGTGACTCAGGTGCTTGTCGGCTGCCTTGGCAACGCGAGTTCCACTTGGAACAGCCTTTTTGACAGGGGTAGACTTCACTTCATCTTGTTCATGATGTTGTTTCACCGGGGCTTTAGTAGCAGCTCTTGCCACTGGTGCCGACTTGAGGTCATCAACAAAGCTCACGCGTGCCATTTCAGCATTGTCACCGCGCCGACTATCGGTGCGTTCGACGCGCAAGTGCCCACTGTTGCGACTGGTGAGTTTTGGTGCGATTTCGTCAACCAAGCGGTGCGCTGTCGAGACAGTCTGCAATGCGGCTAATACCTGACGGCGGTTGTGCAAATCGCCCTTCTTTGCTTTGGTTATGAGTCGTTCGACGTAGGGCACAACTGTTTTCGCCTTTGGAAGCGTGGTTACAATTGAGCCGTTTATGATGAGCGCTTCTGCAAGGCTCTTTACCAGAGCCTCTCGCTGGTCACGCTCACGACCAAATTTGGTTCCTTTATATCCGTGACGGTGCATACTACAACTCCAATTCCGCCAGCTTATCTTTTACTTCGTCAAGGGCTTTGCTGCCAAAGCCTTTCAGGTCACGAAGCTCCGCGTCACTCAGGGCAAACAAGTCCTGAATGGTGTGGATGTCGTTGTTCACCAGTGCGTTCGTGGTGCGGGCGGTTAAATTAAGGTCTTCGATGCTTGTGTTCAGCATGGAGCCGTCTTCTACGCTTGTCTCACCGGCTTCGTGTACGGCAGCGCTGGTCTCTTGCGCAGGAAGACGAGTCTTTCCAGCAAGCGCGGCGTACTGGTTTACCAATATGGCGGCAGCCTCTTCAAAGGCGTCGCGAGGGCTAATGGTGCCATCGGTATCGACGGTAAGGCTAAGTTTGTCTAGGTCAATCATTTGGCCAACGCGGGTTTTGTCAACCTTGTAACGGCAACGAACTACTGGGCTAAAGATGGTGTCAAGCGCTACGAAATCGCTTTGTTTCTTGACGGTGCTTTCTTCTATAGTACGGTAACCGCGGCCCGTTTCTACCACTAGGTCAATAACGAGGCTCGCCTTGTCATCATCTATGGTAGCAATCACTTGGTCTGTGTTTACGACCTCAATGTCTGCGTTTCCTTGGATATCTTTACCGGTAACAACACCTTTACCCTTTTTGGTAATACGCACTGTTTGCGCGTCTTCTCCGTAAACACGGAAGCGGAGCTGCTTGAGGTTGAGCATAATAGCCACAACATCTTCTTTTACGCCCTTAATGGTTGTAAATTCGTGCGTTGCGCCATCTATTTTAAAGCTAGTAACACCAGCACCGCTGATGCTAGAAAGCAATACACGGCGAAGGCTGTTGCCAAGCGTCATGCCATAGCCAGTTTGCAGTGGTTCTATAACAAACGTACTGCTCGTGGCGCTGTGGTCATCGACGGCGACAAGTCCTGGGGTATGAATCATTTTTGACATATCTTTGAAATGTCCTTTCCTTAGCGTGAGTAGTACTCAACGATTAGTTGTTCGTTAATATCCTGTTCAGCATCTTCACGCAGCGGCATGCCGGTAATTTTGAGCTGGACTTTCTTTCGGTCAACGCTTTCCCAGTTTGGTGTTGCGCTTGGGGCTGGGCTCGTTTCATCGAGTTTCTTAAAATATTCGCTCGACTTGCTATGTTCACGAAGTTCGATTTCGTCACCAACGCGCAGCCGAATCGATGGAATATCAACACGACGGCCGTTCAACATGAAATGCCCGTGAGTTACAAGCTGACGAGCAGCACGGCGCGATGGCGCAAACCCAGCGCGGTAAACGGCATTGTCAAGCCGTCGCTCGAGGTACTGAAGGAGTGTTGCGCCAGACTGACCAGGAGTACGAGATGCTTCTGCCATAAGGTTTGAAAATTGCTTTTCGAGCAGGCCATACAGCCGCTTAACCTTTTGTTTCTCGCGCAGCTGCAATGAATATTGGCTTGGTTTGTTGCGCATCCGTGTATTCGCTGCCTGACCCGGCATGTTTGTACGCTTTGCGAGCGCCTTGTGTGCCTTCGGGTGTAGTGCGTAGCCTTCACGGCGCGACATTTTTACAATAGACTGAGTGTCACGTGCCATTACAAGCTCCCTTCAGTCGCGATTACCGTGTGACGTGTAGCCTGTGACGTAGAATTATCTTGTGACATGTACCGCTGAAAGGTCACAGGTGACAGGCTAATGGCTAATTGGAATGACGTAGTCATGACTTAGACCCTCCTTGCTTTCTTTGGGCGAACACCGCCGTGGGGAACGCCGGTAACGTCAGTGATGCTTTCTATAGCAATCCCAACGGTTTGCATTGCACGGATTGCTGCGTCGCGCCCAAGGCCAACGCCTTTTACAAAAACGTTTACCTTGCTTAGGCCATAAGCCTGCTTTGCCAGATTGCCGGCTTTTTCAGCAGCAACTTGTGCAGCATAGGCCGTACCTTTTTTAGAGCCACGAAAGCCACAAGCGCCAGCGCTTGAAGCGGCGAGTGCGCCACCGCTGGCGTCTGTCAGTGTCACGATAGTATTGTTGAACGTAGCCTGAACATGAAGCTGGCCAGCCGAAACGCTGCGCTTTGCTTTCTTTTTCTTGGCTACAGATGTAGTAGGTGTATCTGCCATTATGCCGCTCCTTTTAGTCGCTGAGTCATGAAGTATGAGTCATGAGGCATGACAGTCGCTTTGCGACTGATAACTAATTCTTGTCTCTTGTCTCTTGTCTCTTGTCTCATATGCATCATGTCTTGCTTGCTACTTTCTTAGCCGTGCCGCCGACAGTTACTTTCTTGCCCCGTCGGGTGCGCGCATTTGTTTTGGTGCGCTGTCCGCGTGATGGAAGGTTGCTTTTGTGCCGTAGGCCGCGGTAGCTACCGATGTCCTTAAGCCGCTTAATGTTGCCACTCACAATTCGCTGCAACTCACCCTCTACAGTAAGGTGCTCGTTGATATAATCTTGGATTCGACCAATTTCAGCGTCGGTCAAATCTTTAACCCGAACAGTCGGCTCAATTTTTGCTGACAATAGGATGCCTTCTGCTGTTTTTGGCCCAATGCCATAAACATAGGTTAGTGCAACCCAAATCTGCTTTTCAGCGGGTATGGTTACACCAGATATTCGTGCTGCCATATACTACCCCTGCCTCTGCTTATGCTTTGGCTTAAACTTGTTAATTACGTAAAGACGGCCCTTGCGACGAACAATCTTATCGTCGGGGCTAATCTTTTTTACACTTGCACGTACTTTCATGTACGGATCATCTCCTTTCAGGACGGTGACTCACTGCATTAATTGATATACTTGGCCGAACTTTCGAAGGATTGATCCGTACATCGACCAGTCGGCTGACTAGTCAGTCCGGATGAACCAATCCCTAGAAAGTTCAGCTAGCTGGCCTTTTACGTATCGTGCCATCTGTTATGCAGGATGAGCACCGAAGCGCAGTGTACGTAAGAGTACATGAGCATCGGAGCGCAATCATGCGCGCAGAGGGTACTGTATGTAAATGGTCAGCCCTTTCGGTAGGTGATTCTACCTTTGGTCAGGTCGTAGGGCGTCAACTCTACGGTGACCGCGTCGCCAGGTACAATTCGGATAAAATGCTTCCGCATCTTCCCGGCAACATGCGCAATAATCTGATGGCCGTTTTCAAGTTCGACACGAAACTGAGTACCCGGCAGGGTCTCGACAATTACGCCGTTCAGTTCGATGACTTCCTTATTACTCGCCATAGGTTTTTACGTCTAGCTAGTATAGCATTTTTTACGACGAGCTGTAAAGTGTTTTACAAATTTTTTACTTCTTGTTTTTGCTTGAGATTTTCGCTGGGATTCGGCGCAGCGCATTTGGAACATAACGAAGTGCTTTTGCGCCTCTATTTTCAGCAACTGAACCGTTTCCTCCCTGAGAGTCGTAGAAAAAGTCGTCCCGACTATACTGGTCGTAGGTAATCATGAGCGCACGCGACTCTACCGCGCGAAGCGTTTCCAGCGAAACGGCTACAAGTATCAAAACGCTCGTACCACCTAGGGCAAGTGCTAGGTTCTGGGGAACAAACATCTGTGCAACGATTGGCATAATAGCCAAGATACCCAAACATATCGCCCCAAAAAGCGTGATTTTATTGACCGTTTTTGCGAGATACCGTTCAGTTTGCGTGCCAGAACGTACGCCTTCAATAAAACCGCCCTGCTTCTGTAGGTTTTCGGCTATTTCTTTGCTATTGAAGGTAATGCTCGTATAGAAGAAAGTAAACAGGAATACAAGCATAAAATAAGTCACAGGATATATAAACGCTTGCATACCGCCCGCAGCCAATGTTTGCGCCGTTGGGTTTTGGAACCACGTGACAAGGTTTTGACCAAGCTCAGCCCATTTCGGGTTACTACTAGAGGTCATCAGCTGCCCAGCAAAGCTAGGGACGCTTAAGAAAGCAATGGCAAAGATTATTGGTACAACACCTGCGGTTATAAGCTTTACCGGAAGTGTCGTGGTGACGCCACCGTACGCCCGGTTTCCCTGCACTCGTTTCGCGTAGTTTATGGTTAGTCGTCTGGCTGCTTCGTTCAGCATAACTACAATCCATGTCACCAAAATTACGACCGCAAGAATTGCCAGTGCATACCAGAACGCCCGAGCGTTAATAGGCAGTTCACGTCCAAAAATCTCCCATTTGTTTGTTTTGTCGTATATAGATGAAGCAACCTGACTAATGGTTCCTGGCAAGGCGCTTACGATGCCCACGGTAATGAGCAGTGAAATACCATTACCAACTGACTTCTCGGTAACAAGCTCTCCCATCCACATCAAAAGCATTGACCCACCTGTGAGTGCCGCGACCATTAGAGCCCACTGCCATAAAGAAGTGTTTGCCGTAATATCACCTATGCCACCGACTTGCTGCGCATACTGACGAACAAGATAAATTGAACCTATAGCCTGGATAATTGCCAAGGGGAACGTCAGGAGTCGGGTGTACTGGTTTATGCGTTTCTGCCCCGATTCGCCGTCTTTACGCATATTCTCAAGCTTGGGGATTGCCTTCGTAAGCAGTTGCATAATAATGCTGGCATTAATGTATGGACCAAGCCCCGCAATCATAATAGAAAAGTTAGCCAGCGCACCACCACTTAAAACGTTTATAAAACTGAGTAGCTGCGGTGTATCTTGTGACGAAAATAGGTTTGTCAGTACTTGTTTAAGGGTTTGCGGGTCAGCCAGTGGCACCGGTATGTGCGCCAAAATGCGAAAAATCAATAATATACCAAGTACCCCAAAAATGCGCTTTCGCATATCGCCTTGTTTAAATGATGCGCCAATAATCTTCCAGTTCACGAAAACCCCTCTTATACACTATATTTCTTCAGTCCCAGTATAACAGCCTCTTTGCTGTAATAAAACAAAAAAACGCTTTCGAAAGCGCCTTTTTGCTGCTTAAGGCAGTTTGCTCTATTTCTCTGCTTCTTTTTTAGCAGGACGCATGCGTCTTGGAACGGGTGTAAAGCTACCCCCCGCTTTTTGTAACGCTTCCATAGCATTGAGGCTAGCTGCTTGAAGCTGTACATCAACTTTCTTGCTGACTTCACCTCGGAAAAGTAGCTTGACGCGAACATATTCGCTGCTGACAAGCCCAGAAGCGGCGAGAACTTTGTTGTCTACCTTGGAACCTAGCGTATCGAGTTGTTCAGTATATACGTTTTCTGCCTTTACTCGAAAGCTACGGAAGCCCCGTAGTTTTGGCAAACGCTGCATGAGAGGGTTTTGGCCACCCTCGAAGCCCGGCTTCTTGCTGGAACCAGTACGTGCACCTTGTCCTTTAGTACCACGTCCAGCCGTTTTACCCTGGCCAGCCGCAATACCGCGACCAACACGCTTGCCTGATTTTTTCGGCGTCGAAGTAAGTTCATGATATTTCATTATAGGGCTCCCTTTAGTCGCTGAGTCATGAAGTATGAGTCATGAGTCATGACAGTCGCTTTGCGACTGATAACTAATTCTTGTCTCTTGTCTCTTGTCTCTTGTCTCATTTTGATTCCTTTTTCGCAGCAGGCTTTTTAGCCGACACTGCCTTTTTTACCTCGGATGTCTTTTTAACAGGGGCAGTTTTTACTTCAGATTCTTTTTTAGAAGATTCTTCGCTAGCGCTCAGAATGACAGCTTTGGATTCTACTTTTTTTTCTTGCTGCTTACTACTTGCTACTTGTACCTTGTGTTTTGTAGTCACCCAGTTCTTGCTTGGCTCAAGGCTTTCAAGAGCGGCAATGGTTGCGTAGGCGATGTTCGTTTTGTTACTACTGCCAAGTGATTTACTAAGCGCATTGCTCACACCGGCAACTTCAAGAACGGTGCGAACAACACCACCGGCAATAAGCCCCGTACCCGGTGCGGCTGGCATAATTAAAATACGCGCGCCGGCAACCTTACCGTTGACTTCATGTGGAATGGTTCCCTTATATAGCACAACTGGCGTAAAGTGCTTTTTAGCAACTTCAGTCGCCTTGCTCACAGCAGCTGTTACATCTGCGCCCTTGGCGCTTCCAATCCCGACCTTGCCTTTGCGGTCACCCACAACGACGAGGGCTCGGAAACGAAAGCGACGTCCACCCTTCACAACGCGGGCAACACGGTCAATGTGCACAACGCGTTCATCGAATTGTTTTTCTTCGGGTGCTTCGCTGCGGCTACGTGCCGGTCGGCCGCCATCACGACGGCCGCCGCGGTTCCCTTGGCCTCCACGGTGTGGAGCAGATTGTGGACCTGCCTGCGCGGCTTGTTCGACTGCGGCTTGTTGTATTGCTTCTTCGGCCATTATTTTGCTCCTTTCGGTCGCAGAGTTATGAGACATGAGTCATGAGATAAGACTCTGTTGTCTCGGCTCTGCCGAGTATTTACTGACAACAACGAAGTTGTTGATAATTTCCACTCTTGACTCATGACTCTTATCTCTTGTCTCATTAGAATTCGAGTCCTTTCTCCCGTGCCGCATCGGCGAGGGCTTTTACGCGGCCATGGTATTGCTTGCCGCTCCTATCAAATACTACTTGGGATATCTTTGCCTTTTTAGCCGCAAGAGCAATTTCATTGCCAACCCATACAGCTTTTTCGGTCAGGGTGCCTTTGGCAGCCTTGTTGTTTGCGGTAGTCACTGAAGCAAGCGTGTGGTGTTTGCTGTCATCAATAACTTGTGCGCTTACATTTGCATTGCTAATGTGGATACTCAGTCGAGGCCGTTCGGTGGTGCCAATCACTGTCGCACGTATGCGATTTTTGCGTTGGGCACGCTGGACAAGTTTTGTAGATAGATTACTCATGTTATTTGTCCTTTCCTGACTTACCCGACTTGCGCAAAATACGTTCGCCTTCGTACTTTATACCTTTGCCCTTGTACGGCTCGGGCTTCTTAAGGGCGCGGATTTCAGCGGCCACCTGGCCAACTTGCTGTTTGTTTATGCCGCTTACCGTCATGGTGTTTTGTTCGACGGCTACCTGCACGCCGCTCGGTACTTTGTATATAACGTCGTGGCTAAAACCAATATTGAGTTTGAGGTCGGTGCCTTGCATGGCAACACGGTAGCCAACACCGTTTAACTCTAACTTTTTGCTAAAGCCTTGGCTGACGCCTTGCACCATATTGTTTATGAGTGCGCGCATAAGGCCATGAGCAGCGCGAATCTTCGGCATATCGTTTGCCCGGGATACGGTGAGGACACCGTCCTCAACACTAACAGTAATTCCCTCTAGCTGAGGTGTTTCAAGATTCCCTTTGGCCCCAGACACCTTCACAGCGTCTGAGTCGACAGTGATTGTCACACCGCTTGGAACTTGGATGGGTAGTTTTCCTACTCGACTCATTTCTTTCCTTTCTTAGACTAATAAACCTGGCAGATTAGCTCTCCGCCAACTCCTTGTTGCTTGGCCTCTTCACCAGTCATCAAGCCTTTGCTTGTGCTGATAATAAGCACGCCGCGGCCGCGTTTTACCTGAGGAACTTCGCGGGCGTTCGTGTAAGAACGACGACCCGGCTTGCTAAGACGCTTAATCTCAGTAATCTTAGCGTTTTCACCTTCGAGGTTGATGGTAATGTGCAAACGCTTACCAACGGTGAGGTCTTCTGTGCTAACATCGTGTAAGAAGCCGTTATTGCGCAGGCTAATGGCGACATTTTCTTTGATTTTGCTATGTGGCAAGCTAACTTCGGTCTTTCCAACTGCAATCGCGTTGCGAATTCGAGTTAGCATATCTGAAATGGGGTCTGTAGTTGTTACGCTCATATTACCAGCTCGCTTTCGTTACACCAGGGATTTCACCCTTGCTTGCATGCTCGCGGAAAGATAGGCGGCTGAGGCCAAACTGCCGCATATAGGCATGCGGACGGCCGGTTTCCACGCAGCGGTTTTTGCGACGGGTTGGCGAAGAATTGCGTGGCAGCTTGGCCAGACCTTCGTAGTCACCGAGTTCTTTCAGTTCAGCACGCTTTGCTGCGTATTTGTCTATCATCTTTGCCCGTTTCTTGTCCCGGGCCAGGTTCGATTTTCTCGCCATTATGCAGCTCCTCTTCTGGCATTAAGGGCATTTATGACAACTTCCTCTTGACCATATTCAGCACCAAAAGCTCTCAAGCGATCGTAAAAACCTAATGTCTTGAGCTGATCTGGCCTTAACATGTCTCTGTAGTCTTCGGGCCAAACGCCGTCCCTATGCAATAGGGAATCGAAGACAAGGCCCCTTTGCGCTTCGAGTGCAGCAAGGTTATTGTGGTGCAGTTGTTGACCTAATTTTGAAAGCATTACTTGGCCTCCTTCTCGAATGGCATGCCGAATTTCTGCAGCAGTGCCTTACTATGGGCTTTATCTTCGCAACGAACCACAAATACCGCTTGCATGCCGTGAGGTGTAGTCGTTTCTTCAAATGTCAGCTCCGGGAACACACTCTGGTCGGTAAGGCCGAGGCTGTAGTTACCCTGCTTGTCAAATGCCTTGTTGCTTACACCGTGGAAGTCACGCAGACGTGGCAGCACGATGTTTATAAGACGGTCCATAAACTCATACATGCGTTCACCACGAAGCGTCAGTTTTAAGCCTATCATGTTACCTTCACGCAGCTTGAAGCCTGCAATTGAGTTCTTTGCAACAGTCTCGACTGGTTCTTGGCCAGTTACTTTACGGAGGGTATTTTTGGCAGCTTCAATCGTTTTCTTGTCTTCCTTGGCTTTGCCAAGTCCGACGTTGACAACAATTTTCTCAAGCCGTGGTACCTGATGTGCATTGGTAAGCCCAAGTTCCTTCATGAGTTCTGCAGCATACTGGTTATTGTACTCGGTCTTTAGACGAGCTACGTATGACGCAGCCGTCTTTGGAGCTTTCTTAGTTGTAGTCGCTTCTGCCATTAGAAGCTCCTTTCGTCGCTGATTAGCGTGTGACGTGTGACGTGTGACATTGGTGTAGCATGTGACGTGTCGCAATTGTTACAGGTAACAGGGTAATCCATGGTGACAGGTGACAGGTTCATTGGTAATCTTGTCTTCATAGTACCTTCGCTTCTTTCTTGGTCTCAGCCTTCTTGGGGGCTGCTTCTATCTTCACTTCTTTGCCGCTCGACTTATATATACGAGTCTTGCTACCATCTTTGTTCATCTTGTAGCCAATACGAGCCGGTTTCTTTGTGGTCGGGTCAACTATGCCGACCTTACCGACGGCAATTGGTTTGGTTATTTCAAGAATACCCCCTTGTGGGTGCGCCTGGTTTGGCTTCTGGTGCTTCTTGACAATATTCACGCCTTCTACAGTAACCTTGTTTTCTGTAGCGTGCGTGCGAACAACTTTGCCCTGCTTGCCCTTGTACTTTCCGCTCAGTACCTGCACAAGGTCACCTTTTTTCAATCTAATCTTATACATCTTCTTTTCCATTACAGTACCTCCGGCGCCAAGCTGATAATTTTGGCGTAGCCCATATCACGAAGTTCTCGTGGCACAGGGCCAAATATGCGTGTGCCTTTCGGGTTTTTGTCGTCGCCGATAATCACCGCCGCATTGTCATCAAACTTAATCGTGCTGCCGTCTTTGCGCTTCAGCTCTTTCTGCGTACGGACAACAACCGCCCGTACCACCGACTTCTTCTTAACGTTCCCGGTTGGGCTTGCCTGCTTTACCGTGGCGGTAATAATATCACCTACCTTGGCATAGCGGCGCCGAGTACCACCGAGCACTCGGATGCAGAGAATCTCCTTTGCACCGCTGTTATCGCATACAACTAACCGTGTTTCTTGCTGTACCATTACTTCTCGCTCCTTTTGGTCGCTTCAGGGCTGAGGGCTGAGGGCTGAGGGCTGAGCTCATCGGCAGTGCTAACTTTGCCCTTTGCCCTTTGCCCTTTGCTCTGTTCAGGCTCAACGTGCTTGACCTCAGCCTTTTCGATAACTGCTTGGAGCGTGAAGCTCTTGCGCTTACTGATTGGTCGGGTTTCGACAATAACGACTTTGTCACCCACATTTGCTTCGTTCTTTTCGTCGTGCGCCATAAACTTGGTCGTTGTGGTGTACTGCTTCCGATACAACGGGTGCGTTTTTCGTTCTCGCACAGTGACGACAATGGTCTTGTCGGCCTTATTGCTCGTGACGACACCAGTAATTGATTTCGCCATTACTTGGCCTCCTTATCAGACATGAGACAAACCTGGCGGTTTTTCTCATCGCGCAGGGTCGCGAAGTGAATTCGCGCACTCTGGCTGCTCTTTTCCCTTGCGACATTCATCATCGTGTCTCCTTAACTAAATTTTCGCTTAAAACGGTGAGCATACGAGCAAGGTCTTTGCGCTTGTTACGTACATCTCGTACATTTTGGTTATCGCCCATGTATATATGACGACGCAGTTCGGCAATTTCGTCTTTTAGCTTTACGGTTTCTTTGGTCAATTCTGCCGTAGTAAGCTTACGAATATCGGCTATTTTCATCTTATGCACCCTCCTTCACGACAAATTTTGTCTTGACTGGCAGCTTGTGACCAGCGAGGCGCATAGCTTCTCTTGCAGTTTCCTCGCTGACACCCTGCATTTCAAACATAATGGTGCCCGGGCGAACTTTGGCAACAAAAAACTCAGGCGAACCCTTGCCACTACCCATTTTGACGTCCAGTGGCTTGCGGGTAACGGGCGTGTGCGGGAAAATACGAATCCAGATTTTTCCACCGCGCTTAATGTATCTAGTCATCGCCTGACGGCTGGCCTCAATTTGTCGGCTCGTTATACGTTCGTGACCTTGTGCTTGCAAAGCGTATTCGCCGTAGGCAATGTAATTGCCAGCTGTGGCAACACCGCGAATCTTGCCCTTGCGGACTTTGCGGAATTTAGTTCTCTTGGGCAACAACATTACTGGCTCCCTCCGTCGCAGATTAGCGTGTCACGTGTAACCTGTGACATAGGTGTAACGTGTGACGTGTCACCATGGTGACAGGCTACAGGATAATCCAATGTGACAGGTGACAGGCCAAAGGATAATTGAAATGATGAAATCATTTTATTTGTCCCCCTTGTATATCCAAACTTTGATACCAATAATGCCTGCGCCGGGCCAGTTTGCTCGGGCAGAGGCAAAGTCAATATCTGCACGGATGGTATGGAGTGGCACTGAGCCAACAGCTTCTTTTTCGCGGCGACTCATTTCAGCACCGTTCAGGCGGCCGGCAACTTCTATTCGGACACCTTTTGCTCCAGCACGCATGCTGGCGGCACTAGCGCTTTTAATAGCGCGGCGGAAGCTCATACGGCGCTCTAGCTGATGTGCAATGTTCTCGGCAACTAGCTTCGCGTAGAGGTCAGGTTTTTTCACTTCCTCAATATTTACACGTGCCGGTACGCCATATACCTTTTCTATTGCGGCCTTCAGTTCTTGGGCGCCTTGACCACCACGACCAATGACCACGCCAGCTTTTGCTGTGGCGATTGTAACGGTAACGAGGTTAGGCGAACGCTCTATGTCGACTTTATTAATAGCACCGCGCGAGCCAAACTTATCCTGAATGAGCTTGCGGACCTGCAGATCCTGGGCAAGATAATCGGCGTATTGTCGTTTGCCGACAAACCATTTGCTCCGCCAATCTTTATTGGCTTGCAGGCGCATGCTAATGGGGTTAACTTTCTGACCCATTAGAAGGATCCTCCTTCCTTGATTGTCGTGTCACATGTCACGTGTAACATAGATGTAGCATGTGACGTGTAACCATTGGTAATTGTTACAGGATAATCCATGGTGACAGGTGACAGGGTAATGGATAATTTCTTCATTACTTTGCCTCCTTCTTGGTCGCTGGCTTCTTTGCTTCACGTTGTTCACCATCGACGAGAACTCGTATGTGGCTGCTCCGCTTCATGTATGGCAGCGCGCGCCCCATGGCGGCAGGTCGAAATCGTTTCATACGTGGACCATGATTGACCGTAATTTCAGTAATAACTAAAGTATCGGCTTTGTAGTTGTGGTTGTGGGCGGCATTTGCTTGAGCACTCTTGATTGTCTTAAGCACAGAAAGAGCTGCCCGGCGAGGTGTATGTTCAAGAATGACAATAGCATCGGCAACAGTGCGACCTCGTACAAGCGTCGCAACAGCGGCAACCTTACGAGGGCTCAAGCGTACGCCTTTGGATTCTGCTTTTACAGACATATGTTCCCCCCTTCGGTCGAGAGTATTTGGTATGAGGTATCTGGTATCTGGCGGGCGGCTTCGCCGCGGGCTTCTACAGCCAGATACTCGATACTAGATACTAGATACTTACTCATCCTATTTCCCCTTCGCTAACTTTCCGCCGTGAGAACGGAATTTACGGGTTGGGCTGAATTCACCGAGCTTGTGGCCAACCATATTTTCGGTAACAAAAACCGGTACGTGTACCTTGCCATTGTGTACGGCAAACGTCTTACCCACAAAGTCAGGAGCAATCGTGCTGGCACGAGCCCATGTTTTAATAATTGTGCGATCCTCTGGGCCAAGCGCCGCGACTTTTTTCGCGAGCTTCGGATCTATGAACGGCCCTTTCTTTAATGAACGACTCATTATGCAAACCTCACTCTCTTTACTGGCGCGATAGCACGCAATACGGCTACCTGAGGATATATAGCCCAGGCCTCCTCAGCAATTTCTTGCATGCCTCTAGTAAAATCTGCTGTGCCAACTTCAGTAAGAGGTGGTTCCTGTGACGCAAGTTGATTCGCGACATCGGTTAAAACTGGCGCTTGATTTTTAGCAAGCATTTTTTGGCTTAAAACTGCCGTACCCAGCAACTCTACAGCGACATCTCTCCCTAGGCGATGTGGATCGAAATCTGTATTACTTTGGTCTGTGGGCCACCCCTCTCCTCTAGTAACCCGCGTGCTTTCCCGACCATGTTCACAGTCGGTAACAATATCTACTAATGATTTTCTAGGCATCGCTTATTTCCTCTTGGCCGCGTGGCGGCTTCTTACGATCATATTGCTAGTATCTTTACGGCGGCGAGTTTTGTAGCCAAGTGTCTTTTGACCCCATGGCGTACGAGGCGCCTTTGCCATACGGTGACGACCACCGTCACCACCACCATGCGGGTGGTCAACAGCGTTCATCACAACACCACGGACACTTGGGCGCTTGCCAAGGTGACGACTGCGGCCAGCCTTGCCAATTTTTACATTCTGGTGTTGCTCGTTCCCGACCACACCGATGCTGGCGGTACATACGAGGAGGAACTTGCGAACCTCACCACTTGGCATACGAACCTGTGCATAATCACCTTCTTTGGCCATAAGCATAGCGCTATTGCCAGCACTGCGAACTGCTTGCGCACCGCGCCCTGGCTTCATTTCCAAAGCATGGATTGTGGTACCAACCGGAATGTTCGCTAGCGGCAACCGATTGCCCATTTCTATAGCTGCTTCAGCATCGGCGCTCAGTTTCTGGCCTTGCTTCATACCGCTCGCAGCGAGTACATAGTGGTATGCACCTTTCGCGTCTTTAATACGTGCAATTCGTGCGCTCCGGTTTGGGTCGTACTCTATGTGTTCAACAACACCTTCACCCTTGAAGTCAAAGTTTACCAACCGATAGTGCTTGCGTGCGCCGCCGCCCTGATGGCGAGTCGTTATGCGACCTTGGTTGTTGCGGCCATTGCCTCGGCGCTTGGTAACAACCAGTGAGCGAAGTGGCTTACGTGTAGTTACCGCGTCAAAGTCTTGGCTAGACATACCGCGACGACCAGGCGTCGTCGGATTGTATTGTTTAATTGCCATTATTTAGCCTCCTTCTTGATCGCAGGCTTTTTGATGAGCTTTTTAAGCCCCTTGGCCTTGTCTTCACTATTGCCAGCTTTTGCGTCGGTCTTTTTAGCGGCTTTAGCTTTCTCGGCTGCAGCCTTCGCAATTTCTTCTTCGGCAGCGGCAAAGAATGGCAGGTGACTGCCCGCTTTGAGCGTGACATACGCCTTCTTTACATCGCCCTGAACACCCTTTCGGTTACTACTACGCTTGCCAGTCGTGTTCATAACACGCTTGACTTTACCCTTGCGGTTCACCAGTCGAACAGACTTAATCTCTACATCAAATTGCTTCTTAACAGCAGCGGCAACTTCGTACTTGTTCAGTTCCTTTGGCACATCGAGCGCAAAGGTATTTGTTGCTTGGCTGAGTGCAAATGACTTTTCGCTTAAACGGGGTTTTACAAATGACATGTTATTTTACCTCCTCTAAGGAATAAGGAGTAGCCAATGGGCAAGCACTTACACCAAATGTGCCTGGTTGATCAGCAGCATCAACTACTGGGTTAAACTGCAGGATAGCCATATCTCCATTTCTAATAATTGCAGCCAATACCTGCGTGCAGCCAGATACAATTTCTGCTTGTTGCCCTAGATCGCAGTTACCAATCTCTCTCCGCATAGACTTATTTGCACATAGGCCAAAAGCGCATGGAGGCGTATTGCCGATCATTATTTTGCCTCCTTCGCGGTCTTAGCAACTGGCTTCAGCCATTCTTCGACAACCTTGAGAGCGTCGCTCGTCATAACAATATGGTCGGCATTCATAATGTCGAACACATTGAGGTACTTTGCGCTTACCAACATGACATTCTGTAAGTTCGCGGTAGCGTTCACTAGCTCGGCGTTCTTACTAGCAACAACAACGAGTGCGCTCCTAGTAACACCAACTTTTGTGAGTAACTTCACCATTTCGGCTGTTTTGCCTTCACGGCTTACAAGCTTTTCAAGAACAATGAGCTTCCCGCCAGCATTTGCAAGGCTTAAGGCCTGCCGCAGCGCAACGCGCTTGCTGGTCGTAGAAATTTTCTTGGTGTAGTTTTCTTCGCCAGTAGGGCCAAAGACAATGCCACCGCCGCGCCAGATTGGGTTGCGAGAGCTACCAAAACGAGCTCGGCCGGTACCCTTCTGTTTCCACGGCTTGCGACCACCACCACTCACGAGCCCCCGAGTTTTCGTGACGGCTAGGTTGTCTCGGCCATTTGCGAGATATGCCTCATACGCTTGCTTCAGTAATTGGTGGTTTTTTACTTCCACTGCAAAGATTTCTTTACTAAGTTTTGCGGGAGTTGTGGCTTTTACGCCAGCACCGGTATAGGTTGAAACTGCCATATTATTTGTCCTCCCCGCGAATTATAACAATGCCTTTGCGCGGACCAGGTACAGCTCCCACAACACCGATATAGCCCTTTTCAGCGTCGACAAGTGCAATTTTGAGATTGCGTACAGTGACTTGGTAGTGACCGAGGTGTCCGGCCATCTTTTTGCCGGGCAAAATGTGTTGAGGGTACATAGAACCTATAGAACCAACGCGGCGGTAGCTACGGCCACCATGCGTTTTGCGGCCGCGGTGGAAGTTGTGGCGGCGAATAGTACCAGCCCAACCCTTACCCTTGCTCGTGCCAGTTACATGCACCGTGTCGCCAACTGAAAAGACCTCGGCGTTGAGTGTTTCTCCAACTTTGAGGTCTTCGGTGACTTCCGCTACACGGAACTCGCGCATAATACGCACAATTTGTTTGGCTGGCTTGAGATGTCCGGCCTGTGGTTTTGCTACTTTATGTTCTTTGACTTCCTCGCAGCCGATTTGTACAGCGGTATACCCGTCTGTTTCATCGGTTTTCACCTGTGTAATCACACAGGGACTAGCGGAAAGCAGGGTTACAGCCTGAGTCGTACCGTCTTCAGCGATGGTACTGGTCATGCCAACCTTTCTCGTTATGAGTGCCTTCATAGTTATTGTTGCGCAGGTTCACATGAACCCACACGCTCCTTTTTTATAAGAGTTATTGATATTGATACTCACCCATCCGCGGTTAATGTCTTGTACAGTGACATTAAGAAAATGGCGGTCGGGGGTTCCTCGCCTCTGGCGGGGCCTACCTCACATCACCATGCGGAAATGTTTGTATGTACCCAACAGGGTATCACAAAACCCAAACCCCTGTCAACCCGTTGCAAAAACCACTACGCTATTGAGCGCAAAATAACTCTTGTACTTGGCTTGCCGCTATTCTGTTACGCCAATATTGCGACCGTGCGCCTGATTCTGGGACAAAGATACCAGACCCCATATGAGCAGCTCGCTTTTCCATACGGAGTAATGCCTCTGTATTTACAGCTATAAGAGTCGCACTAGGCGTACAGTGTTTCTTCGTTTTATCCAAATCGTATACACCATGGTTTGCAGGGCCTGTCCTGGCTGCTGTCCTGCCGTCGACCGTCTGAACGTGCATATCTGTTGGGAGCTCAACTTTTGAACCTGGTCCGTTTATAATGTGACGGAAAATTGTTCGCAACGCATCAAATCCCCTATCGTTCGGTTTCGTTACTATTCCATTTTCACCAGTCCACCTATAGCCTTCAAATACTGAGTTGAATTCTTTAATAAACTGTGCTGAACCGTCCAGACTATGGGGTGATGACTTTGTTGGATCAAGTCCTGGCGCAAACATACTTTTCTTCGATACCACTTGCAATATGTCTGCATAGACAACCGCCAGTTCATGCATGTCCTGCACGACAGTTGTCATACCAAGCACATCTGGCGGTAAAAGCATTTTCGGGATGCCTTCGCTTTGTTTTAGTTTATGGCCTAGCCGTTCCGTACTTCGCATTACTTTATCAGCGGCACCTTCTTGTGATTTCCCTCTATATATTACTTTTGCAATCCCTCCAGTAGAAATTTTAACTGCAGCCATGCCGTAAACTATGCCATGCTCAGTATTACCCTTAATCGAAAGTTCGTTAATACTGTCGCGGCCAAACATACGATTAAGTATTCCGCTCACGTAACTACTAAACTGGTCTCTGCCGCCAAAGCCTTTCATGTAATTACCGACCTCATCGTAGACCCATGCGTGTCTTGGGTACGCATCGGTAAAGCGTTTTTTATTGTTGCGGAGCGCCATCGTGAATGCATCTTTGCTACTAAAGTCCGTTATCTGCCCGTACACCACATCAGCTTCACGAAGGATACGATGGTATTCGTCGTCGCTAGAAACAAATCCGGGTCGCATCAGAGTCGCTAAGGTTGCCGCAGCCATAATATTTGCAGACTCAATATTTACACTAGACAAAAAGATGTCCATATCTTCCGCATTCACTCGTCCTAGTCGACTTTTTTGACGTTCAGATGGCTGGCCTTTGCGAGCACTTCTTAATGGCTTCATAGGAAGCAGCAAATCGGCTTTGCGCCTTTTTTCATCAGCAAATTTTTGGAGTGGCTGAAAATCTGATAGATAACGAGAGATTTTTTCCCATTCTTCAGGAGGTAACGTTTCTGAGTAGGAACGTAATAAGCCCGCGGCGACAGGTCCCTTTATTGGGTCTTCAACATCAAGTGCAAGGCGGTGTAACATTGCAGCGGAATACACATACTGCCCTACTCCGGTTCCAAGAAAATCCTCGACAATCCGACAGGTTAGCTCTGCGTGCGCTACGGTGTTGTCCCCGGTTAATTGATCGTACCTTGTAATCACCGCGTGTTCACGCCATAAATCAATCTCGCCAATTTCGCCAATATTATATCCTGGTACGTTAAGACCAGTTCTATCGGCTATATTGCTTTCTCCTGAGTAAGTCATAACTATACTATATATTTTAACATACTTATACAGTTTTGTCTAGTATACGTATAAAAGTCTCAGATAAGACTTTTATACGTACCTTCTCACGGATAATTACATCTTGATTTCGACGTCGCAGCCGGCGGGGAGAGAAAGGTTCATGAGGCTGTCGATAGTCTTTGGGGTCGGTTCAAACACGTCTATCAGGCGTTTGTGCACGCGCATTTCAAACTGTTCGCGGCCTTTCTTGTACACATGGGGGCTTTTGACCACTGTAAAAGTGCTCTTGCGCGTTGGCAGCGGGATTGGCCCAGCGAGGCTAGCGCCGGTGCGAAGTGCCGTATCTACAATTTGCTTGGCGGCTTGGTCAATGATTTTGTGGTCGTAGGCCTTCAGGCGAATACGAATTCGCTGCTTGCCCGGTACTGGCTGTTTGGCGTCTGCCATGGTTAAAATCCTCCGGATTTTAGGTTAGTAGTAAGTAGTAAGGTGTGAGTAGTAAGGAAAATCCGCACTACATTCCCTGCTGCAAACTGCCGGCTTCACCCGGTTTGGCTTTGTAACACCTTACGAATTCACCTGGGAACGCGCACGGCTTTTAGTCAAAGCTGTTAGTTTACCGCTAAATCATACCATGTATGCGCATTTGTGCCAAGCAGCGTTTTTTGTTAAGATGGTTCACTATGTTTTCGCTGCTGACGTACCTGTTTTAGACGCGCAAATGCCGCTGTTGCGGCTGCGCCAACTATGAGAGAGCCACCTATGATTCTGGCTTTTGGTGATTCGAGCGCAGTTTTGACTACTGATTTGCTTTGCTCGAGACTAGTGATATTAAACGGCCGAGTAGGCGTTAGCGCGAAACTTACGTGCTTTCCACCGCTCGAAAATTCAAGCGCTCCCTTTGGGGGTCCGCTCATGCCTTGCACGAGTCGCAAAAGACCAAGCAC
The DNA here is from genome assembly GCA_044227625.1 of Saccharimonadales bacterium (SeqCode). Taxonomy (GTDB): domain Bacteria; phylum Patescibacteriota; class Saccharimonadia; order Saccharimonadales; family UBA4665; genus JAGXIT01. The sequence goes on from JBGAWL010000002.1 coordinate 46,977, forward strand.
TCCAACTAGGCCTTCGGGGACATGGGAATCTGGTTCTAGCAACTTTTGCAGAGTTTCGTTGTCGACTACCTCACCCGGTCTGTGTAAAAATGCGGCAAAAACACGCTCTCGCCGTTCAGTCGTTCCAGTAATTTCTTCGCCAACAAACACGTCTAACAACGGACCAAGATGTACCTGCTCTCCTCCCCAAACCTCATCTGGGCCACCCGGATTATCTCCAATTATTTCTGGCATGTCAGCAGTATAAGCCTGTTCCATGCAATGACAGTAAGATACCTTACAGCCTGTCACAGATAAGTTGTACCGGGCTTAGGTTTTTCTGCGGCGGAAGCGGAGAGCGGAGGCAGCCTTTTTATGAAAGGATTTTTTCGGCGGTTTTGCGGCGTATTCGGCAAAGACACTGTTTACAAAGTCATCAATCTCATCATCGCTCAGACTCGCAATGGCACTACCGCTTTTGTCGTCCAGAGCCGATTCGCGATATGCAACCGTACTTGTACCAGTGTGAAACTGGTGGATGAGGTCATATGCCTTGCGGCTGGTGCCGTCACGTAGCGTTGAATATGCTTTATTTAAGTGCTGCATATCTTCAAGGGAACCGCCAGCGTCAGGGTGTTGCAGCTTAGCGAGCCGAACAAACGCAGTCCGTATATCTTCGTTCATTGCGTCTGGCTGAATACCAAGCAGCTGGTAATAGTCGACAAATGCTTTGCTGGTTTCGTGTGTCATAGCGTGTTACACAGTATAACGAAAGTTATTGTATACAAGAAAAGCGCCCCAAGTGGAGCGCCGTATGATCAAAAGATGCTTTTTGTTTCTAATATTGCAGCTGGACCCCTGTTACTTGAGCAACCTGTTGAATCCATCTCTCCAATCGGTCTACTTTGCTGCTCAATGCGAGCAACTCTGCATGATAATCGCGCAGATGTCCGCCTAGCTCAGCAATAGCAGCAATGGTTTCATCTTGTTTATGATTGTTTGCCTCAAGCTGTTGACTGACTTCCGTTCGAAACCCTTCGATATACTGAAACAGCTTTTTAAACTCGTCTTGACTCATAGCAGTATTGTAGCACGATAAAGAAGCACGAGAAAAGCGCCCCAAGTGGAGCGCTTCTCTGTTGGACTAGTAATCCCGGGTGAAATTACTTGGTAATCTTGGTTACCACGCCGGCACCAACGGTGCGGCCGCCTTCGCGAATAGCGAAGCGAAGACCCTGCTCCATAGCAATAGGTGCAAGCAGTTTTACCTTGAAGGTTACAGTGTCACCAGGCATGACCATTTCTTTGTCAGCTGGAAGTTCAACCTCACCAGTTACGTCCGTGGTACGGAAGTAGAACTGTGGCTTGTAGCCCTTAAAGAATGGCGTGTGTCGGCCACCCTCTTCTTTGCTGAGGATGTAGACTTCAGCGTCAAACTCGGTGTGTGGCGTAATGGTTCCAGGCTTTGCAAGCACCTGACCGCGCTCGATGTCGTCGCGTTCGATACCGCGAAGTAGTACACCAGCGTTGTCGCCGGCCTGACCTTGGTCTAGGCTCTTTTTGAAGGCCTCAATACCAGTTACAACGCTCTTCTGGGTTGCACGAATACCGACAATTTCAACTTCGTCGTTGATTTTGACAATACCCTGTTCAACACGACCGGTTGCAACGGTACCACGGCCCTTAATGGAGAATACGTCTTCGATAGGCATAATGAATGGCTTGTCGAGGTCACGAACCGGCTCTGGTAGGTAGTCGTCCATAGCCTTCACGAGTTCCATGACAGCGTCTTCGTTGGCGGCATCACCCTCTACAGCCTTAGCTGCAGAACCCTTGATGATTGGACAGTCGCGGTCGAAGCCGTTCTTCTCGAGAAGTTCGCGAATTTCTTCCTCGACGAGCTCGACGAGGTCGGCATCGGCGAGGTCCATTTTGTTCATGAAAACGAGAATCTTTGGTACACCAACCTGACGTGCAAGCAGAACGTGCTCACGAGTCTGAGGCATAGGACCGTCGGCAGCAGATACCACCAAGATAGCACCGTCAACCTGAGCCGCACCGGTAATCATGTTCTTGACGTAGTCGGCGTGACCTGGCATGTCGACGTGCGCGTAGTGGCGCTTTTCGCTCTCGTACTCTTGGTGAGAGGTAGCAATGGTTATACCACGAGCTTTTTCTTCTGGTGCGTTGTCGATTTGGTCGTAGGCAACAGCCTTGTTGACATCGCTTGGAAGTTTTTTGGCTAGCACCATGGTGATAGCTGCAGTAAGGGTTGTTTTGCCGTGGTCGACGTGGCCCATAGTACCAACGTTGACGTGAGGCTTGGTTCGGTCAAATACTCCTGCCATAAATTGACGCTTCGCTGTAATGAGACAAAACCTACGGCTTTTTCTCATCGCTCCGGGTAAAAAATGTGATTTTTACTCGGGCTGCTCTTTTTCCCTCATCGGGGAGCCAGCGAATCCTTTCTTTATTATATTAGGTTATTAAATTGATAGCTGTTCACGCGGTCCATATTGCTGCAACATACTACAGCAACGCCCTCACGCGAGATACAGTGGTAGTATAGGGAAAACACTCACAAATGTAAAGTATTTTCACTATTCCTAGCTCGAGGCGCTGGCGTGATTCCAACAGAAACAGTAAATGCTCTCGGATAGCCCTCATATTCAGAACTATCATTCCCTGGGCATAAGGGGTCGCAGGCAACTTCGGCAATCACACTCACAGGAGGGCATGTATTTCGCCCAATCATCATACGTAGTGCTTCGACGGCTATCAGCGCGGCATCACCGCCCGTTTTCCGCTGCTCCAAAGCACAGAGGTATCGCGTAGCACAGTCAGGGTTGACACTGCACCGAACACCAGAACCAGGCGCAATTCGTAAGCTAGCCATTATTCTCAGTACTACTTGCTGTTCTTGGCTATGATAGCATCGGCAACGTTGTTTGGAACGTCGGCGTAGTGGTCGAGCTCCATGCTACTACTGGCGCGGCCCTGGCTCATGCTACGCAAGTTGGTCGTATAGCCAAACATCTCTCCAAGGGGGACAAACGCTGTTATTTCCTTGATGCCACTGGAAAGGTCTTCCATAGACTCAATCCGGCCGCGCTTGCTGTTTAGGTCACCTATAACGTCACCCATGAATTCTTCGGGCGTGACAACAACAACCTTCATGACAGGCTCGAGCAGTACCGGACCGGCCTTTTTAAAGCCGTCTTGGAAGCCCATGGAACCGGCAATACTAAAGGCCATTTCGTTGGAGTCAACTTCGTGGTAGCTACCGTCGTACAGCTCAACTTTTACGTCTACCACCGGGTAGCCAGCAATAACACCGTTGCTCATGGCTTCTTCTATGCCCTTGCGGACTGCGGGGATGTACTCGCTTGGAACCACACCACCCTTGATAGAGTTGATGAACTCAAAGCCAGCACCTTGTTCGTTTTGGCTAAGCCGGAGCCAGACGTCGCCGTACTGACCGCGGCCACCACTTTGGCGGACAAACTTGCCTTGTGCTTCAACCGCGTCCTTACGAATGGTTTCACGGTAGGCAACCTGCGGTTGACCAATGTTTGCCTCTACGTTAAACTCGCGCTTCATGCGGTCAACCAAGATTTCGAGGTGGAGCTCGCCCATACCGGAAATGATGGTCTGACCAGTCTCGTCGTCCACGCGGACACGGAAGGTTGGGTCTTCTTCGGCCAGTCTTTGGAGCGCAAGGCTCATCTTTTCTTGGTCGGCCTTGGTCTTCGGCTCAATGGCAATCGACACCGGCGGTTCTGGGAAGGTAATGTTTTCGAGCTGGATGGGATGCGCTGGGTCACACAGCGTGTTACCAGTGGTCGTGCCCTTGAGCCCAACAATTGCTGCAATGTCGCCTGCGACCACTTCGGTGACGTCTTCGCGTTTGTCTGCCTGCATACGCACAATGCGTCCAACGCGTTCTTTTTCACCGGTTGAACTATTTAGCACATACGAACCGGCTTGCAGCGTACCAGAGTACACGCGGAAGTACGCCAGTTTACCCACAAATGGGTCGGTCGTAATTTTGAATGCGAGGCCAGCCAGCGGCTCGCTGGTGTCGTGCTTGCGCTCGATTTCATCGCCAGTTTTGGGGTGAACGCCCCAGGCGTTGCTGCGGTCATTTGGTGCTGGCAAGTAGTCATTGACCATGTCGAGCACTTTTTCTACGATGACACCGCGGCCATCACCACCGGTAACGGCGTAGAACTTGCCGCTCAACACAGCGGTGCGAATGGCTTGCTTGATTTCCTCAACACTCAAGCCGTCTTCACCTACTTCAAAGTACTTTTCGAGCATGGCTTCGTCTTCGGCAACGGCGTTTTCTATGAGCAGACTGCGATATTTCTTTACCTGATCCATCATGTCGGCTGGGATTTCTCCCTCAGTGAGTTCGTGGTCGTGGAACTCGGTGTAGGTGTATGACTTCATGGTCACGAGGTCAACAACACCGTTGATGCTCTGTTCAAACCCAATTGGCAAGTGTACCGGAAAAGCACGTTTGCTCAAGCGATGGTGAATGCTATCAAGACTCTTATAGAAGTCACCACCAGTTTGGTTGATTTTGTTAATGAAGCAAATGCGCGGAACACCGTATTTGTCGGCCTGGCGCCACACGGTTTCACTCTGGCTTTCCACGCCCATTTTGCCGTCGAACACCACGCAGGCACCGTCGAGCACACGAAGTGAACGCTCTACCTCAGCAGTAAAGTCGATGTGACCGGGCGTGTCGATGATGTTGATTTGCTTGCCCTTCCAGTAACAGGTGACGGCGGCTGAAACAATGGTAATGCCGCGTTCGCGCTCTTGCGCCATCCAGTCAGTAGTGGTTTCACCTTCGTGAACGGCACCGATTTTGTGCTTCAGCCCTGTTCTATACAGGATGCCCTCCGTAGTCGTAGTCTTACCGGCATCGATATGCGCGATAATCCCCATATTACGGATGTCTTTCATTAAAACCTTTTTATCAGCCATATAAACTCCTTAGAGTCATGAGTCATGAGACATGAGTCATGAGTGTGTTTTGTTAATTAGTCCAGTGAGAATTTTGTGACATTCGACCGTTTTACCCTCTAGCTCTACGTATTGATTCTCGGGTAAGAAATCGACATCTTTAGCGATGAGCAGTTGCGCTTGTACTTCATGCAATGATGCCCTGGCCATGTCATAAAAGTGAATCCTGTCGGCTTTTGTGCGCCTACCGAATCCTTCGGCAATATTTGAGACAACAGATACACAAGCACGACGTATTTGGTTTGTTAGCCCAAATTGTTCGTGCTTTGGAAAATTCTCTGTTGCTTTGTAAATGTTCACAGCGAGCCGATGAGCTTTTTGCCAAGCGACTAAGTCTTTAAAATCCGTGATTTTGGGATTCTCATGACTCATGTCTCATGCCTCATGACTCTCTCGAGGCTTTAGCCCCGGGCAAAGTGCGCGAATGCGCGGTTAGCTTCGGCCATGCGGTGCGTGTCTTCACGCTTCTTCACGGCGGCACCTTGGTTGTTGTAGGCATCTATAAGCTCGGCCGCAATGCGGTCGGCCATGCTCATACCTTTGCGGGCGCGAGCAGCCTGCACAAACCACATGGTGGTAAGGTGGTTTTGGCGCTGGCCTTTCACTTCAAACGGAATCTGGTAGTTGGCACCACCCACGCGGCGAGAACGAGTCTCCACGTTTGGGCGGATGTTAGCAAAGGCTTGCTCGAAAACTTCGAGTGGGTTATCTACCTTAAGTTTCTTGGCAGCAGTTTCCATGCCGGTGTACACCAGGCGTTCGGCAACTTGCTTTTTGCCGTCGCGCATAACGCGGTTTATAAGTCGCTGCACCGGTACGCTAGCGTACATGCGGTCAGCTGGGATGTCTCGAACAAGCGAGGCGGTAACTTTCCTAGGCATTACTGGCTCCTTTCAGCCGCTGAGTCATGAGGCATGACAGTCGCTTTGCGACTGATAACTAATTCTTGTCTCGTGTCTCTTGTCTCTTGTCTCATTTTGATTCCTTTTTCGCGCCGTATTTAGAGCGTCCTTGTTTGCGGTTTTGGACGCCCTGAAGGTCAAGTGTGCCGCGCACAATGTGGTAGCGCACACCAGGAAGGTCCTTTACGCGACCACCACGAATCATCACCACGGCGTGTTCTTGCAGGTTGTGGCCTTCACCACCAATGTAGGCCCACACTTCGTAGCCATTGCCTAGGCGCACGCGGGCTACCTTACGGAGGGCTGAGTTTGGTTTCTTTGGTGTTTTGGTGGTGACTTTTACGCACACACCACGCTTAAATGGCGCAGCTTTCTCATAACTCTTGGTTTTGAGGTTGTTGGTAACGCGCTGCAGCGCTGGCGACTTGGTCTTGGTTGTCACCTTTACGCGTGGCTTGCGCACCAGTTGGTTAATGGTAGGCAAAATATGCCCCTTTCTCCAGGACTTCACCTGGGATGTATACTTTACCGAAGAGAGTTTCACCTGGGCGTTAACTACCCCGGTAAAACATATCTCCTCTCCCGCCAAACCCGTTTACAAAACGGAGGCTCGAATTTGATATAACTGTTACATAATAACAGATTAGCGCTGTCGACACAACATGCTCAGGTGTTTTATGCTACACTGTGTCAGGATTACGAGATGGAAAAAAGAGATAAAACACTAGCTGTAGTAGGTTTGGGATATGTTGGCTTGCCACTGGCTGTCGAGGCGGCGCTAAAGGGCTATGCCGTGACGGGAATAGATATAAACACTGATCTGCTCAAAACTATAGATGCCCGCCGTTCACCCTACGCCCACGATGCACGCTTTGAAGAAGCCATTGCAAAGGTAAAGCCTACCCAACTGGTTACCACAACTGACTATTCCGATATTTCGGATATGTCTATCGTAGTCGTCTGCGTGCCAACACCTACGGAGCACAATGTTCCGGACTTGTCACTGGTTGAAGCTGCTACGAAAAGTGTTGCAAAACACTTGCGGAGAGGGCATCTTATCGTCCTAGAAAGCACGGTGAACCCAGGCGTTACCCGTGATGTGGTGTTGCCAATTTTCGAAAAAACCTCCGGGATGAAAGTTGGCACTGATTTTTTCCTGGCGCACTGTCCTGAAAGAATTGACCCCGGCAACCCGAAGCTATACGTTGGTAACCTAAACCGTGTAGTCGGTGGGATTACTGAAACGTGCACCAGGAAGGCTGTGGCGTTTTATAAAAGCATTATCGATGCACGAATTATTCCCCTTGGCTCTACCGAAGAAGCAGAGTTTGTAAAGTCTTGGGAAAATACCCAGCGGAACGTCATGATTGCCATGGCAAATAGCGCCGCGATTATCTGCGACGGCGTGGGGATGGATATTGGTCGCGTTATGGAAGGTTTGCAGTCCAAGGTAGACCAGTTTGGACTCAGGCTGGCGCAACCCGGAATAGGGCCCGGTGGTCACTGTATACCAGAGGACATTCACTACGTAATAAAACGCGCACGGGAAAGTGGCATAGACACGCGCTTTTTAGACGATGCCGCCGAGCTAAACGACCGGATGCCAAAGTACGCCGTACGACGTCTGAGTGGTCTCATAAAAAACCACGGTGAAAACCTGCGGGACCTCCGTGTCGCCATACTTGGTCTGGCCTATAAACCAGACATAGCAGATACGCGAAAATCGGCCGCCATAGAAGCCGGCTATGTGCTCTTACGCTACGCTGGTTCGGTCACTGCGTATGACCCCTATGTATCGGACGAAAAACTAGCTCGACCGTTTCATCTCTCTCGCTCGCTCGAAAGTGCCCTGCGCACTTCAGATGTAATCTTCATCGCCACCGCGCACAGCGATTTCATAAAACAACTAACACCTACGCTTCTGAAAAAACACCATATTCGCTACGTACTAGACGGTCGCAACATTTTGGACAAAGCCGCCATAGAAAAGGCTGGCATCCACTACCGCGGCATCGGCCGATAAAGATAGTATTTTAGTATTGACTTAATTAAGTCGTTGTTTTAGCATGATGAGTATGGATATATTTAGTGCCCTTTCCACTCCCATACGCCGACAGATTGTCGAGCTCCTCGCCGAGGGTAACAAGCTGGCCGCTTCGGTCATTGCCGAAAACTTCAGTGTCAGCCCCTCAGCTATATCCCAGCATCTAAAAGTTCTACTGGACTCTGATATTGTGGAAATGCACAAAGTTGCTCAGCAACGCATGTACCAGCTAAACCCCGACGCCTTGAGAGAACTTGAGACGTGGGTCGAACAAATGACCAAACCTTTTGATGCACTTGGCAGTTTCATAACTACCGAGGGTAAAGAAAAGACAACGTAAGGGAGAATTACTATGGTAACCACCGCGTTCGAACGTGGGTCAGTTCAAGACGGCCCAGAGATAGCATCCATAACGACGGAAGCCGTCCCGCCAGCAGAGCTTTGCGGTATTCCTATTGAGGCAATTCGACGTCTCGGCCAAGCTGCCAGTGATACATGTGCATTGCCGTATCCCTATGGCGCAGTCGCACGAGGTATACAAAATATAATGCCCTACACAGGGCTTATAGAAACCATTATTTCACAGCCAAATCGAGAGCAAGCAGTCGTAGAGCATCTTCCCGAAATAAAAAAGGTAGCTGGTGATTTTGTGCCTGGTTTTAGAACCATCGACCGAATAGCCACTCACGTTCCGCCGCTTGGGCGTAGGCTGGATGCATGCGTCACTCGCGCAGTCATGGAAAAAAGTGCTGAGCTACCGACAAAACTGCAGGAAACACTTCCGAAAGTTGAAGCAGAAGTTGATTTTCTTTCTCGGCTTAAAAATCCGCGTGAACAGTTCCGGACTGAAGTTGCGACACTGGGGCAGCGTATCGCGACTGCAAGCATGGCCGCTCGCGACACGCGCATTCAATCTGGCACCGAGCAGCCGCACGGAACGCCAAATGGAATTCTCGGGGTTGTCGTACGGGTAGTTCGAGGCGTGAAGAGCTTCTTTGGTCGCCTGTTTGGCAGGGGTTCTCGAAACACTAGGCACGGGGAAATTACCGCGTACGATACAGGCCACGGTATCGCAACGGTACTGCGTGAGCTACAACAGCCCGTCACACAAGAGCCTGCGCTTCCCCTGTTGAATCGTTACGTGTCGCCGCAGCTTGAAAAATTTAATCATGTATCTCCCGACCAGCTCGCCCTTGCTGCACCAGAAATACTTGAGGCGCTGTATTCGATATCAAAGTCGCATGAAGTCGCAGAACTCCTCAGAAGCACACACAAGAACCCACACGAGCTCCGCATTTTCACCGCCCTTAAGCGCAATTATGGCCGCTACAACCTCGACCGAATCCAGCGGGCCAGCCACACGCTCCTGCCGGCAATCCGCGATATACTCCCAACTAGCGGTGAGCAGGTGCGGCGCAGCTTTGAACAGATGATGCGGCTGCTCGGCATTGAATCTTCGTCCATGACGACAACATCGGAAGAGTCTCACGAAGTAGCAGTAAACAACAAGTCTCGCCGACAGCCACTGAAAGTCGTGCTCAAGCGCCTCTTTACCCCCGACCCGCAACCCATGCCAAGCGTTCCAAAGCAAGCATCTCATCCCCGACAAGTACGCGAGGTACTGAAAGCAGGTAAGCCTTCCCGCCAACCTTGGCGCGTAGTACTGAAACGACTCTTTGGCAGATAACCTGCACATCAACGAAAACACCCCGCCCTGACAGCGAGATGTTTTCGTCTGGGATGTCACTTCTCCAGATGTGACTTCACTTCATTTGCAAGAGCAGAGTTGCCCTAGAACGAGCGAACTCTGCCCTCTGCCCTACTTACTTTGCCCTACCAACTAGCCTTCATTGCGGAAGATTTGGTCGTTGTGATATTCTTCAACCAACTCTACGTCATCACCTTCATCGAGTGCGTTGCTTGCACCATAGCCAGTGCCAACTGGAATCTTGCGACCCAAGATGACGTTCTCTTTAAGACCAAAAAGCTTGTCGATACGACCGCTGGTGGCAGCACCAATGAGGACGCGAGTAGTATCCTGGAAGCTGGCAGCACTCAGGAAGGAATCGGTTGAAAGTGATGCTTTGGTAATACCGAGCAGTAGCTGGTTTACCTTGGCGGGTTGTTTACCGGCTGAGACAAGTGCTTCGTTGGCTTCGGCGACCGCCAGTTTGCTTACCACATCGCCGGTTACAAATTCACTATCGCCGGCATCTTCTATTTGAACGCGGCTGAACATTTGACGCACAATTATTTCAAGGTGCTTGTCACTAATGTTCTGCCCCTGCCCGGCAAAGATACCGAGGATTTCGTTCATGATGTAGCGCTGCGTCGGCTCAACACCTTGCAAACGCATGAGGTCATGCAGGTTGATGGAACCGTTCGTCAGACGCTGGCCTGCCACCACGACATCACCGTCTTGGACAAGCAGCTGTTTAAAACCTGGGATTTCGTAGCGAACAACACTCTTGCTGGTCGGGGTGATGATGACTGATTTGTCGGTCAGTTCAGCCTTGCCCGCCATAGGCGACACAAGCGGCTCAGCGCCTTCTTCGCGGCTGGCGAGAACATCGCCAATAGCGACATCACTACCACCCGCAATCTTGGCTGTGCGGCCGTCGAGTGCGAGTTCTAGTTTTTCGCGGTCATTTGCGGTGACCTGCACAATGTAGCGCTCACCCTCTTCCCATGCGTTCACGACACCATTGATATCAGCCAAATATGCCTGGCCCTTCGGTGAGCGAGCTTCAAAAAGTTCCTCAACACGACTCAAGCCTTGAGCAGTGTCATCGGCCACGACAGCACCAGAACGGTGCTTACTGTCGAGGCTTAGCTGGGTACCCGGTTCGCCAATACTCTGGGCAGCAATAACACCTATTGGGTTATGGCTGGTAACCAAATGGCCAGTCGCTGGGTCAACTCCGTAGCTCTTTTGCGGAACGCCGTGAACCGATGTAGCACTCAGCGCACTTCGTATTTTGACACCGTCGAGTTTTTCATCGGCGTCGATAGCTTCGGCAACTTCTTTCGTGAACAACTCTCCGGCCTTGATATAGCCCTTGAGGTCTTCGGCGGCAAAACGGCCTTCGAGGCGTGAGGCATAGGTAACACCTATGGCAGCAGCGTCGGCGCGAAGCAAGGCGAACCCTGGGTCGGACGCATCGTCACTGTCGTCGTCTATGGTAAAGACATCTTGGGACACGTCGACAAGGCGACGAGTTAGGTAACCGGCGTCGGCAGTCTTGAGGGCAATGTCAATAACCGCCTTACGGGTACCACGTGTACCGGTAAAGTACTCAAGCGGCGTTAGGCCTTGTATGTACCCGGCTTTCACGGGAAGCTCAATGACGTTACCAGCCGCATCTTGGAACACGCCAAGCATACCGACTGACATTTTCATCTGAGAAACGTTACCGCGCGCACCAGAAGTAATAGCAATAGCCATAGAACCATCTTGGTCTTTCATCTGCTCTGACAACATGTTTTGCACACGTGTGTCAATCTTGGTCCAGTTTTCTACAGTGAGACGATGTCGCTCATCGTCGGTAATGAAGCCTTGGTCGTACTGGGTTGAAATGCCAGCGCTCTTTGTTTCGCCTTCTTTCAAAACGTCTTCGAGCCCGGTAATTGGTTCGAAGTCGTCCATGCCCATGCTTAGGCCAGACATGGTTGCATAGCGGAAGCCAAGGTCTTTGAGGTTGTCGGCAATCTCTGCCGTTTTTTCCTGGCCATACTGCGCGTAAACCGCACCCATAACTTTTTGCAAACGCTTTTTCGTCATGGCTTCGTCTTGGAATGCAAAGTCTTCAGGGAAAATTTCGTTGAAATACAGGCGCCCTAGGGTCGTCACGCGCATCTCACCCCGGAACGAAACAAGGACTCGGCTTTGGAGCTTTATAACTCCAGCGTCAAATGCCATAGAGGCTTCGTTGAGGCTCGAAAATGCTCGTGGAGCTACTTCTTTACCTGGGCGTTCATAGGTTAGGTAGTAACAACCGAGGACAATATCTTGCTCAATGTGCAAAATAGGAGAACCGTCGGCAGGCTTCAGGAGGTTACGGTTTGCCGACATGATGTCACGCGCTTCTGCCTGTGCAGCATCGGATAACGGCAAGTGGACGGCCATTTGGTCTCCGTCGAAGTCTGCGTTAAACCCTTTACATACAAGCGGGTGAAGCTGAATAGCACGACCCTCAATCAGTACCGGTTGGAAAGCCTGAATACTAAGACGGTGCAGTGACGGGGCACGGTTAAGCAAGACGTATTTGCCAGTAATGACTTCGTCAAGTGCGTCCCACACCTCTGTCTCGCCAGTTTCTATCATGCGCGTGGCGCTCCGGATGTTATGTGCCTGTTCCCGGAAAATGAGCTCGCCAATAACGAATGGTTTGAAAAGCTCAAGGGCCATCATCTTTGGCAGACCACACTGGTTTATTTTGAGCTCTGGACCGGCAACAATAACCGAACGACCAGAGTAGTCTACGCGTTTACCAAGTAGGTTCTGGCGGAAACGACCCTGCTTGCCTTTCAGCATATCGCTCAGGCTCTTCAGTCGACGGCGTTGACCAGTCGCTGCTACAGCACGGCCACTGCGAGCATTGTTGTTGTCTATGAGCGCATCGACCGCTTCCTGGAGCATGCGCTGTTCGTTGCGGCGAATAACCTCTGGGGCATTCAACTCAATAAGTTTCTTCAAACGGTTGTTGCGGTTGATGACACGGCGGTACAGGTCGTTGAGGTCACTGGTGGCAAACCGTCCACCCGTGAGCTGTACCATTGGACGAAGGTCCGGAGGTATCACCGGTAGAACTGACAGGCAGGTGCTTTCTGGCTTTATGCCTGCTCGCTCCATGCTTTCGAGCAAACGGAGTCGTTTCATTAGCTTCTTCTTGCGCTGACCCTTGGCTTCTTCGGCTTCAGTGGTCAAATCGGCTATGAGCTTCACAAGGTCGATACCTTCGAGCAGCTCACGAAGCGCGGCACCACCCATACCAACGGTAATCATATCACGTAGCTCACGAGGTAGCGCACGGTAGTCGCCCTCATTCATAAGACTGAATGCGACTAAGCTGTCGAGCTGGTTGCGAAGCAGTTCCCATTCTTTGTCAAACTGTTCGAGCTCTTTGGTCTGGGCTTCAGCAAGCGCCTTCACGTCGGCGCCTTCGGCTTCTGCTTCTTTCTCATAGCGAAGTTTGATTGCCTGCTGTCCGGCTTGCCACTGCGCTTCTTGGTCGGCTCGATATTGGTCACGAGCAGCAACATTAACGCTTTTTACGACATAGGCGGCAAAGTAAGCGACACGCTCGAGACTCTTTACTGTCATGCCCAGCAACAGCCCCATTGCGCTTGGGGTTCCCCGCAGGAACCAAATGTGGGCCACCGGCACAGCCAGGTTAATATGACCCATGCGTTCACGGCGCACGATGCTCCTCGTAACAAGTTCACCGTTTTTATCAACGGCAGCTTCGCGGGAGCGAACACCTTTGTATTTGGCGTCGTGAGGGTTTATGTCCTTCACCGGACCAAAGATGCGCTCACAAAACAACCCATCACGTTCTGGTTTTTGAGTTCGGTAGTTTATGGTCTCTGGTTTCAGTACCTCGCCGTAACTCCAATCTTCTATATCTTTGCTGCTGGCTACAGCAAGACGCACTGCGTCAAAATCTGCAATATTTGTACCATATGAATAGCGTCGCATTAGACACTCCTTTCAGTCGCTGCAATTTGCAGTTTACAATTTTCAATTTTCAATACATTAGCTTGTGGCGATGTGGCATTTGCAGCTTCATTGGTAACTGAAAATTGATAATTCATTGGTAATTGGTAATTGGTAATTGGTAATTGGAGCATAGCGACTAAGCCTCCTCCCCTTCTTCGTCGGTAATATCATCGTCTGTCGTGGCTGCAACGAGGCTTGTATCTTCCTCGTCAAAATCGGTCACAATGGGGTTGCCATCGCCATCTTCAAATTCAAAGCCTTGCGATGCTGCTTCTTCGCTGGTGACATCCACGTCAGATATGACTGATGTCGGCGCCTCAACCTTTGCAGGGTGCGTTGCTTCTTCGTGGATGTTTGTAGCCAGTACCGCTTCGGCGTCAATTACTTGGTTAGAAGCAACGAGGTCAACCTTTAGACCGAGACCCTGTAGCTCTTTCACAAGCACGTTAAAGCTTTCTGGAACCTTTGGCCCAACAATCTCGGTCTTTTTGATAATAGCTTCGTAGGCTTTGCTACGACCATAGACATCGTCGGACTTAATGGTAAGCATTTCCTGCAGTGTATTGGCTGCGCCGTACGCCTCCAGTGCCCACACCTCCATTTCACCAAAGCGCTGACCGCCATTCTGAGCCTTACCGCCGAGTGGCTGCTGGGTAACCATAGTGTATGGTCCGGTCGAGCGAGCGTGAATTTTATCTGCGACCATGTGATTGAGCTTAATCATGTACATGCTACCGACCGTGGTGCGTTCTTTGTAGGCGCCACCGGTGCGGCCATCGTATAGCTGTTGCTTGCCATCTTCTGGGAAGCCAGCTTCTTTGAGCATGGTTCGGATTTTACTCATTGGCACACCGTTAAAGCTTGGGCTAGCGACTTTCATGCCAAGCGCACGAGCAGCCATACCAAGGTGTGTTTCAAACAGCTGTCCAATGTTCATACGACTCGGCACGCCAAGCGGGTTCAGCACAATATCTACCGGCGTTCCGTCTTCCATGAACGGCATGTCTTCGACAGGCAGAATACGGGCAATTACACCCTTGTTACCGTGCCGACCCCCGAGTTTGTCGCCAACGCTAATTTTGCGCATTTGGGCAACAAAAACTTGAATCTGCATCAGCACACCAGCTTTCAACTCATGACCGTTTTCACGGCTGAATACTTTCACGCCAACAACTTTGCCGTGCTTGCCGTTGCTCATGCGCTGGGATGTATCGCGAACTTCCTTGGCTTTTTCACCGAAGATAGCCCGAAGTAGGCGTTCTTCACTGCTCAGCTCTTGTTCGCCTTTTGGCGTAATTTTACCAACGAGGATATCGCCTGGGTGGACCTCGGCGCCTATGCGGACAATACCGTCATCATCGAGATGCCGAAGGGCATCTTCTGAAACATTTGGAATGTCACGGGTGACAATCTCTGGGCCAAGCTTGGTTTCACGAACTTCAATCATGTAGTCCACGATGTGTACGCTTGTAAGCGTGTCGTCTTCAACCAGCTTGCGGCTAATGATGATAGCGTCTTCGAAGTTGTAGCCAGCCCAGGGCATAAATGCGACGAGCAGGTCTTTGCCAAGCGCGAGTTCGCCGCCTTGGATGCTCATGCCCTCTATGAGTGCATCGCCGGCTTTTACTTTGTCTCCTGTAGAAACAACCACGTGTTGGTTTATGCTGGTACCTTCGTTGCTGCGAACAAAGTGAAGCGCGTCGTAGGTGACATTGCCGTCCTTGTATTTCACAACTACTTGGTCGGCATTTGCTTTTACGACTTCACCGGCCGCCTCGGCGACCACGAGCTGTCCTGTGTTTGCTGCAGCAGCTGCTTCAACGCCGGTTCCAACAACAGGGCTCTGCGGAGCAATTAGTGGTACCGCCTGACGCTGTTGGTTACTACCCATGAGTGCCCGGTACACGTAGTTTTTCTCTATGAATGGAATAAGCCCGGCGCTAGAGCCGATAATCTGGTTCTGCGCGGCATCAACATGAGTGACATCGTTACGGTCGACAGTTGCTGACTTCAGCCCAGCTCGAGCGCTGACGCGTGCTTCTACAAATGTGCCATTTTTATCGGTTGGCACACCGGCGCCAGCAATAACTGCATGTTCTTCGGCTGCGGCGTCCAGGTAGACAATTTCGTCAGTGACTTTCCCCTTAACCACCTTGCGGTACGGAGTTTCTATGAAACCATAGTCGTTTATACGTGCAAAATTGGCGAGGTTAAGCACCAGGCCCACGTTGGCACCTTCTGGTGTTTCTACAGCACAAATGCGCCCGTAGTGAGTTGCATGCGCGTCGCGCACCTCAAAACCAGCGCGCTCTCGGCTGAGTCCACCCGGACCCATCGAACTGAGGCGACGTTTGTGCGCCAGCTCACTGAGCGGGTTAATCTGGTCCATAAACTGACTGAGCTGTGAGCTTGCGAAGAACTCGCGTACGGCAGCCACGACTGGCCGTGCATTTATAAGCTGACCTGGCTGTACGGTTTCAATCTCGCTCATAGACATGCGGTCTTGCGTGTTGCGAACCATACGAAGGAGACCAATGCGGAATTGGCGCTGCACCAACTCGCCCACCATCTTTATACGGCGGTTGCTAAGGGAGTCTATGTCATCACCCGGCTCTTGCGTTACATTCATGCGGATGAGTTCCGCGACTATGGCTACAAGGTCTTCGAGGCGCATAATCCGGTTCTCGGCCGTGTTTGCCACATCAAGCCCGAGCCGCTGGTTGATTTTGTAGCGGCCAACACGGCTAAAGTCAAAGCGCTTGAAGTTGTAGAACATGTTTTCGAGCAAACTGCGTGCGTTATCGACTGTAGCGAGGTCACCCGGTCGGAGGCGACGATACACTTCTATGAGTGCTTCGGCGTGGCCCTTGCTTGGGTCTTTGTCGAGTGTCGACTGTAAGAAGCTATCTTTGGCTTGGTCGACATGTTTGAATGCCTCTTTCATGCTGGCCTCGGTCATACCAAGAGCGCGTAGCAGCGTGGTAACCGGAATTTTGCGCTTTCGGTCTATTTTGACGTACAGGGCGCCATTGGCTGCCGTCTCAAATTCGAGCCAGGCACCACGGCCAGGAATAACCTTAGCGCTATACAGGCTGCGTGTACCATGGAGTTCAGCGGTATAAAAAACACCAGCCGATCGGATCAGCTGGCTCACTACAACACGTTCTGCACCGTTGATAATAAACGTTCCGCGGCGTGTCATCCATGGGTAGTCACCAAGGTAAATTTCTTGTTCTTTAACTTCGCCAGTGACTTTGTTTGTCAGCTCTACGGTGGCCTTCAGGGGAGCTTCGTAGCTCACGTTGTTTTCACGGGCTTCGGCTTCCGTTAGCTTTGGATCTTCAAAATGGTACTGTTTGAAGACAAGGCTCAACTTTGTGCCAGTGTAATCATCAACCGGACTGATTTCGGCCAGTAGTTCACCGAGCCCCTCGTCTACCAGCCACTGAAATGATTTATTTTGATGGTCTACCAAGTTTGGCAATCCAAGACCAGTGTCCTGGCTGCCATCTGTGAGGTAGACGCGTGTTGTTTTGGTCGCAGTTGATGCTTTTGCCATACGCGCGTGAGCTCCTTTAAGGGTTGTCGTTAGTGGCTCGTAGTTGGCTATAGGGGTGGCAAACTCCGAGCATTAGTAATAACAGTGCGACGTCACTTCGCACATATACGACGTTTTCATTGGCCACTACCGTCCACAGCCCTACCTGTTGACTACTACCAACCAACTACTTTTCGTGAAGCTACCTAAGTGGGAGGTTTTGGTGCTTAACTGGTTTGGCGCCTAAGCCAGCACAGCCCAACTTACACTACTTCTTACCCTATAGCGTACAGAGTTGTCCGCTTAGAGTCAATAGTTTGCAGTGATAAACCTCACATATGAATTGCTGACGAAGCTATACCAGCCTGTAACTGCGTGTTACTTGCCACCCGAAGACAAGACCGTGTCTACAAGACCATATTTTTCGGCTTCTGGGGCAGTCATCCAGCGGTCGCGCTCCATGTCTTCGTGGACTTTTTCTAGCTTTTGGCCGGTGTTTTTTGCCATAATTTCTTCGAGTAGTTTTTTCACACGCAGCGATTCGCGGAGGTCTATTTCTTGGTCGGTTACCTTACCGCGCGTACCGCTCGATGGCTGGTGAATCATCACCGTGGCATTTGGCAACAAAAACCGCTTACCCTTCGTACCACTGCTCAGAAGAAACGCAGCCGCAGAAGCCTGAACACCAATGCCAAACGTCTGTACGTCGTTGGCTATGTAGTGCATGGTGTCGTATATGGCCAGGGCGTCATACACACTGCCGCCTGGGCTGTTTATATAGAGGAATATGTCTTTCTTAGCATCTTCCGCTTGTAGAAAAAGCAGCTGTGCCACAATCAGGTTTGCCGTCGTTTCGTTTATTTCGCTGCCAATGAATATAATTCTATCTTTCAGCAACCGGCTATATATATCGTAGGCCCGTTCATACCGGCCTTCGCTTTCGATAACGGTTGGGACTAGCACACTCATACTTCACCTCATTTCATACTGTGACCCCAGACTAATTTCACCTGGGACTAATCGTTACCTGTTCAGTATACCCAAGTTAGCACTCTCGAGTCAAGAGTGCTAATGTGTTTACGCCTTTCACTTTCCTGCGTGGCCGACGAGGACGGCGATGGTTTTTTCGGTGAGCATGCGGCTCAATATGTCTCGTTGGTTTTCGGGTTTTTCAAGCTCGGTGAGCATTTGCTGGTCGGTGTATTGCTTTTTGAGCTCGCTCAGGCGGGCATCAAACTCCTCTTGGCTTACCCGTACACCTTCCTTTTCGGCAACTTCGCCGAGCGCAATGCCGGTTTTTACCCGCAGTGCTGCTTGTTCACGGTGGCTTTCACGGTGCTCTTCTTCAGTTTTGCCCTCGGCCTTCAGGTGCTCTTGCCATGTCTGACCACGGTACATAAGGTTGCGCTTTTCTTCCTCATCCATTCGGTCAATTTCTTGCTCGACGAGACTATCTGGCATAGCGATGTGCGCTTTTTGCCCGAGCTGCTCAAGCACATCGCTCTCGAGCTTCGCCTGCGCTTCTCGTTCCTTTTCGGTACCCATTTGCTTCCGAATATCGGTTCGCAGTTCGGCAACACTCTTAAATGGCCCAACACTTGCCGCAAACGCCGCATCTAGTTTGGGCAAAACGCGTTCTTTTACGAGTTTTACAGTGACGGTAAAAGTTACTTTTTTATTTTGAAGCTGCGCTGCACCGTAATCTTTCGGGAACGTTACATCAAATGTTTTGCTTTCGCCAGCCTTAAGCCCAAGCAGCTCTGGCTCAAAGCCCGGTATAAAGGTGTTACTCCCGAGCACAAGCGGATAATCTTCACCCTTGGCGCCCTCAATTTCTTCCTGAGATTTCGCATCCACGCCTGCAAAGTCTATAGTAACTTCATCGCCGTCTGCGGCTGCGCGATTTACTTCATTTTTTGTTGCACTGCGTGCCAACAAGTCATCGACTACGGCCTCTATTTCTGCGTCCGTTACCGGTGCAACCTTTTTTTCGACCTTAAATTTCTTATAGTCGGGTAATTTCACCTCACCCACTACCTCGACTGTTGCGTTCATCTCTAGGGTGGTAAACGGCACAAACTTTGTCAGGCTCACCTCGGGCTGGGCAACTGGTCGCAATTTTTCCTGTTCCAACCCGGCAGTGTAGAGGTCATTCACCACATGGTCAATCACCTTGTTTTGCAACAACTGCTGGTCAACAACCTTTTCGACCATGGCAGCCGGTGCGTGTCCTTTGCGGAAGCCAGCGAGTTTGACTTCTTTGGCTAGCTCGGTCAGTACCGCTTGCTTGGCGGGGGCAAGTTCATCGCTCCCTGCAGTTATTGTTAGCTGTACAGTAGTTGGGTTGAGTTGTTTTTTCGTAATTTGCATAGTAAGTTACTGTACCAGATACCACCGAAGATTACCAGCTAACCTAGCGACCGTACGAACAGACTCAGCACGGTGATCAGCCAAGCAAGCTCAATCCACGCACCCCAGATTCGCTCTGTCTGGATACCACGATGAAACCGCCGGAACGCATTCCACTGCGTTTTTTTCGAACTCCAACCATTTACCTCAATAAACCGCGGCAAGGAATATAGGTCAGGTGATGCCGCTACGAATGCGCAAACCGCCCCAAGCAACCAATATTCTGGCCGTATCAGCCACAGGGTAAGCACGACTCCAAAACACAGGAGTGCTTCGACACTTAGCAATACCTTAAACGCGGGTCGCCAAAGCAATTCTTCGTCAGACAGCTTCCCCTTAAACCCAAAGTGCGGCACCGCATCAAGCACAAAGTGAGACACAAAGGCAGCCGGCAGCGCCAGCCAGGGGTTACCTATGCTAAGGCCAATAAGGGCGCCCGTTAGCGCATGGTTCGTTGCGGTCATACGTCGAAGTCGTCTGCGTCGGTCTCTGCTGGTACTACTTTTGGTACGGCGTGCTTACGGCGTCGGTCGCGCAGCATGGCCACAATTCGCTCAGTCCCGTGCGTTTCCTCCACGCCCGTTTCGAGGTTTTTCAGCTTATAACGGTCGTCGGCCACTTCTGCATCGCCAATGAAAATAATGTGGTCTATGCCTTTTTTCACCGCCGTCTTTATTTGTTTTTCCAGTTTGCGTCCCGTGGTATCCACTGCTATACGGAGACCGTCCTCCCGGAAACGCGCTAGAACGCCCTGGGCTTTTTCGTACATGTTTTCACCCAGTAGCACCACGTACGCATCTGTTTCGGGCGCAAGCACAGGAATAAGCTCGTGCCCTTCCAGGAAATTCTGTAATGTCACGTCGCCCATACCGAAGCCCACTGTTGGCACCGGCTCAACGCCAAACATGCCAACCAGCCCGTCGTATCGACCGCCGCCAAACATGCTGCGGTTGTTTTCGGGGTGTTCGTCGAACACCTCAAACACTATGTCGGTGTAGTAATCAAAGCCTCGCATGAGCGTGATGTCAAAGCGAACGTTCGTCACCTTAGACTCGGCGAGCAAATCGCTCAGCTGCTTTAGGGCTAACACTGATGGCAAAGATTCGACACCTGGCGGCAAATCGTTCAGTTTTTTTGCCTTGAGGAGCTCGGTTAGTTTCGTCAGTACACCGTTTTCCCGTTGCGTGGGCGTTAAAATGGCATCGGCCTGTGCGTAAAAGCTTTCGTCTTCCATTTTGTGCATGCGGTCTATGAGTCGCACAAGCATTTCTTGTTGCGTATCGCTCATACCTAGATAGTCACGGAACAGGTAGTTGATGAGCTTGCGGCTGTTTACCTTTATGGTGTACATCTCCGGTTTTGCGCCGTAGCTAAGCATAATCCGGTCCGAAAGCATGATTATTTCGTGCTCCGCCTCTATACCCTCTACCCCAAAGATGTCGACATTGAGCTGCCAGAACTCGCGCAAACGTCCCCGCTGCATCCGCTCGTAGCGCCAGACGTTTGGTATGGAGTACCAACGCGCTGGGTAGGCCAGCTCCTGACGCCTACCGGCCACCATACGGCTGACCGTCGGCGTCATCTCTGTTCGAATAGTCACGCTGCGGCCACCGCGGTCCAAGAACGTGTAGGTTTGCTCATCTATGATTTCTTGGTTACCTTTTGCTAAAAACAGGTCCGTCGGCTCAAGCACCGGCGCATCGTACTCTTCGTAGCCAAAGGTTTCACACACCTCGCGCATCTTCGCGAACATGTATTTTTGCAAACGCTTTTCTTCGGGGTAAAAATCCCTCGCGCCCTTATATGGTTGTACCGATAGTGTCATATTAACTTCCAGTATACAGAGTTGTACGTCAAGGTTAAATAGAGAGAAACCAAACAGCCTCTCCCGAAAGGTCTCGGAGGCAAAAATGTAAGAAAAATACTGTTGTGTATTGTAGAATAGTCCGATATATTACCGTTGAAGTAATTATGTAAACACCCAACACTATGCCATACATGGGAGAAACAACGGTTGAGGCTTTTCGCCATGTTGATTGTATCAGCGGTGGTGTTGACAATACGCCATTGAGCAACTTGGTACCAGAACCTTCTCTGCGTGGCATGCGAGATGATTTACAAGCCCATTGTGACGCGATTGGCGCCGCAGCGCTAAATGTGCGGAGAGAGGTTGGCGAAAGACAAGTCCAAAATTGCAATCCGACTGTTATCACCGAATTACTGTGTGGAGACCCCCTATCGAGAGCCCACGAACGGGAAATGCTAGCTAGACTTAAAGGTGTTAGCAGTGCATACATTTCTGAACGAGTGGGGCTCAGAAGAGAAATTGCGCTGCTTAATGGTCGAATAGCAGTTGAGGCAGGTTTAGCTAAGGGACAAAGGTTGCAAGCCCCTGAAGTTTAAGCCTGAGTTTTGGTGGCTTTGTTCACCTGCTCAGCAGTAATCATGGCGTTGCGGATTTGGTCGCTCATGTCGGTCATGCCGCCAGGGCCGTGAGGGATAAGGATGGTACTGTTTTTGCCGCTCATGCCTAGTTCTTTGATGGTGTCAAAGTACTGAGTCATCATTACCAGGTTCATAACGTCTTGGCTGTTCACGCCGTTTACGGCGCTACTAAAGTTTTCGACCGACTCTTTCAGGCCTTCTATGATGGCTTTGCGCTGGTTGGCAATACCTTGACCCTGTAGCGCCTTACTTTCGGCTTCACCTTCGGCAGCCTTCACCACACGAATTTTATCTGCCTCGGCCTGCTGTATGGCCGCTTCGCGCAGACGCTGTGCGGCGTTAATTTCGTTCATGCTCACTTTGACTTTTTCGTCGGGATTGATGTCCGTCACTAGAGCCTTTACTATGGCATACCCAAAGTCGTCCATAACGGTGTCGAGCTCTGCCTTCACCGCGGTAGCAATATCATCCTTCATTTCGAACAGCTGGTCGAGGTTAACTGCCGGCACACGGGCACGAACAGTGTCAAAGACGTAAGCCGTAATCTGTTCCTGAGGATTTTGTAATTTGTAAAAGGCATCGACGGCCTTTTCGGCTGGTACAAAATACTGCACACTCACAATGACAAAGACAAACACATTGTCCTTCGTTTTTGTCTCTACCTGCACGTCAA
>JBGAWL010000030.1:0-272 GCA_044227625.1 Saccharimonadales bacterium (SeqCode)
GACTCTTATGTGAAGCTGGGGTTAACGTCAAAATCTGTTGCACGTAGTGTATTCACTGGCCGACCTTCTAAACTGGCCACTAACATATTCCTTATTATAGCACTATATTAGTTTTTTACAACTCTTCAGTCGTCTGGTCTTGTTCGTCTTCTTCTGATTGTTCTGTCTTTTCGACGAGTGCGAGTGAGACTACTTCATCACCTTCGTTGAGGCGCATAATGCGAACGCCCTGCGTTGCGCGACCGAGTGCAGGAATATCTTTTAGCCCAAGA
>JBGAWL010000030.1:282-11803 GCA_044227625.1 Saccharimonadales bacterium (SeqCode)
TATGATTATGACTTCCTGCTCGTCTGTGTCACTTAATGTGTTCACACCGACTAACTCACCCGTTTTACTGTTTACCACGGCAGAACGAATACCGACGCCCCCGCGAGCATGTGGCGTAAACTGAGCAACTTTTGTGCGCTTGCCGTAACCATAGCGACTAATCACAAATATGCTACTATGCTCATCCACTACATCCATGCCAATGACCCGGTCATCGGCACGCAACCGTATACCACGCACGCCGCGGCTTACTCGGCCCATGGGCCGGGAATCGCGCTCGTGGAAGCGTATGGCCTGTCCTTGGCTTGTGCTTATGATGACTTCATTGTCACCCGTAGTCATTCGAATCCATTTCAGCTCGTCGCCTTCGTCCAGGTTAATGGCTATGAGCCCAGTTGTCCGAACGTTTTTATACTGTTCAAACGGTGTTTTCTTTACAACGCCACGAACGGTACACATTATGAGATTTGCGCTTGTTTCCTTTTCTGTCTTTGACACGTTTATGACAGCGCTTACTGTTTCTTCTGGCTGTAATTGCAGGAGGTTAACAATGGCTATTCCCTTCGCATTTAAGGAGGCGGCGGGCACTTCATATGTCTTCAAGCGGAAGACGCGACCTTTGTTTGTGAAGAACAGCAGAAAATCATGTGTAGAGGCATTTACAACGTGTTCGATGACATCTTCCTCGCGAGTAGCCATGCCCCGACGACCTTTTCCGCCCCTACCTTGGCGTTTGTATTCTGCCAAAGTACTGCGTTTTACATAATTTGCCGATGTAAGTGTTACAACTACCTGCTCGTCAGGTACAAGGTCTTCGTCGCTCAACTTGTTAAGTTCGCTTGCAACAACGCGCGTTCGACGTTCGTCTCCGTACTGCTTTTTGAGCTGTTTCATCTCGTCTTTTATGATGCCCAGTATTTTCTTTTCGTCGGCAAGAATGGCCTCTAGTTCAGCAATGAGTTTCATAAGTTCGGCTAGTTCGTCTTCAATTTTCTTGCGCTCAAGACCGGCGAGCGTTCGAAGCTGCATGGCAAGGATAGCTTTGGCCTGAATTTCAGACAGTGCAAATTTTTTAATCAAATTTGCCTGAGCTTCTTCGGTTGTCTGACTGGCTCGAATAGTATTGATGACTTCGTCGATATTATCGAGCGCAATCTTGAGCCCTTCGAGTACATGGGCTCGGTCTTTCGCCTTACGGAGTTCAAACTCTGTTCTTCGGCGCACAACCTGCTGTCTGTGTTTGATATGTTCGCTCAGAATATCCTGCAGGCCAAGCACTCGAGGCTGTATGCCGTCTATAAGGGCCATCATGTTGTAGTGGAAGCTGGTCTGAAGCGGGGTGAGCTTATACAACTGATTGAGCAACTTTTTGGGGTAGGCGTCCTTCTTGAGGTCTATAACAATCCGGACGCTGCCACGAGCACTTTCATCGCGCAAATCGCTGATGCCCGATATTTTCTTTTCCTTCACAAGGTCGGCAATTTTGATAACTAAACTTTCTTTGTTTAGTGCGTACGGAATCTCGCTAATCACAATCTGGTGCTTGCCCTTGGCGCCTTCGACTATCTCGGCAACACCGCGCACCACCACTCCGCCGCGACCGGTTGCGTAAGCCTGACGAATAGAGCCAACACCATACACAATACCTCCTGTCGGGAAGTCGGGGCCAGTAATGAACTCGAGCAGTTTGTCGAGTGGAGCATCGGGATGGTCTATTTTATATACCGTAGCGTCTATAACTTCGCTTAAGTTGTGGGGCGGAATGTTCGTGGCCATACCCACAGCAATACCAAGCTGTCCGTTTAGGAGTAGGTTTGGTAGTTTAGCCGGCAGCACAGTGGGTTCTTGGGTGGTGCCGTCATAGTTATCACGAAAATCTACCGTATCTTTGTCTATGTCGGCCAGAAGCTCATCGGCCAGCCGGTGCATTTTGGCTTCGGTATACCGCATAGCTGCGGGCGGGTCACCGTCCATACTGCCGAAGTTGCCCTGCCCGTTGACGAGCAAATAGCGCGTTGACCAGGGCTGCGCCAAGCGCACCATAGAGTCATATATAGAGGCGTCACCGTGGGGGTGATATTTACCCATTACTGCACCAACCACGTTTGCGCTCTTGCGGTGCCGTGCACTGCTGCGAAGCCCCTCTTCGTTCATGGAATACATAATGCGGCGATGCACCGGCTTCATGCCGTCACGTACGTCTGGGAGAGCCCTGTCGATGATAACGCTCATGGAGTAGCGCAAATAGCTATCTTCCATGACACTCTCGACCGTGCGACCTTCGACCACGCGTGAATGATCCGACTGTATAATTTCTACTTCGTTCCGATGCTCAAGGCGCTCTTCGTCCTCGACATCAAGTGGTGTGTTATCTAGTGTTTGGTCATCCATATCTTATATATCCAAATCTTTCACAAATTTTGCGTTTGCCGTAATGAAGTTTTTACGTAGCTCTACCTCTGTACCCATAAGCTTATTGAAAATAGCATCGGCTTTTTCGGCATCGTCTACTTTGACCTGTACAAGCACGCGTTTTTCCGGATTCATTGTTGTCTCGAACAGTTGCTCGGCATCCATTTCACCCAGACCCTTGTAGCGCTTTTGCTCTATAAAGCCTGCCTGCTTGTAGCGCTCGTCTTCCGGGTTAACCTTAATACCTTCTTTTTTACGAGCAGCAATGGTGTGGTCGAGCCTGGCTTCAAGCTCGGCTTCGTCGTATATAAAGACACTGTTCTTTCGCCCTGCTTTCACCAGCTCAAATAGCGGCGGCTTGGCAAGATATATGTGCCCACCATCAACAACTTCTTTCATGTAACGGAAGAAAAATGTAAGCAATAGTGTCGAGATGTGACTCCCGTCTACATCGGCATCGGTCATAATAATCACTCGGTGATAGCGCAGTCCATCGAGGCTAAACGAATCGCCAATCCCAACCCCAAGGGCCTTAATGAGATTCAGGATTTCGTTGTTCGCGAGCATCTTGTCTAGTCGAGCGCGTTCTACGTTGAGCACCTTACCACGGAGCGGCAAAATTGCCTGTGTTTTACTATCACGACCGGTCTTGGCAGAGCCACCGGCTGAGTCACCCTCAACCAGATAAATCTCAGAACTGGCTGGGTCTTTGCTGGAGCAGTCTGCCAATTTGCCTGGCATGCTAGCACCATCAAGCACGCCTTTACGGATAATGTTTTCGCGGGCAGCTCGGGCAGCCTTACGAGCGCGAGCAGCAAGCAGCGCCTTACCAACAATCTTACGGGCAATGTTTGGGTGCTCTTCGAGATAGTAAGACAAATACTCTGTCATAACCTGCTCGACATAACCACGCACTTCTGGGTTACCGAGCTTGTTCTTCGTTTGCCCTTCAAACTGCGGATTTGGCAGCTTTACTAATATAACGGCCGTCAGCCCTTCGCGCGTGTCTTCCCCGCTGAGATTTTCTTCTTTTTCTTTGAGCAGACCCTGTTTGCGAGCATAGTCGTTAATGACACGTGTTAGCGCCGAACGAAAACCAGTCAAGTGCGAGCCGCCATCTGGGTTGAATACGTTATTAGCAAACTGCTTTATGGTCTCGCTAAAGCTCTCTGTATACTGAAGCGCAACCTCAACCTGGGTGTCTTCGACGGTCTTATCGACGTAAAATATGTCTTCGTCGACCGGTTCCTTACCTTGGTTTAGGTTTGCAACATATGACTTTATACCACCTTCAAAATAAAAGCTGTACTTCTTGCCATTTGCATGATTAATAAGGGTTGTTCGTACACCCTTTGTGAGATATGCAGCGTGGCGTAGACGGTCAAGAATGGTGTCGTAACTAAAGGCCGTACTCTCGGTGAATATTGTGCCATCTGCATAGAACGTAATTTCGGTGCCATGCTTGTCGGCATCACATTTGTCGACGACCTTCAGGTCGCCCTGCGGAACACCCGTTTCGTATTCTTGGTAGTAAACTTTGCCGTCGCGGAATACTTTCACTGCTAGTTTGGTGGCCAGTGCGTTCACGACACTCACGCCGACACCGTGCAAACCCCCTGAGACTTTGTAGCCACCGCCGCCGAATTTGCCACCAGCATGCAGGACAGTAAGCACTGTTTCAACGGTGCTCTTTCCTGTCTTGGGGTGGATATCTGTTGGTATGCCACGCCCGTCGTCGGTCACGCGGATTGCGCCGTCTTCGAGCATTTCAACAACAACGTGGGTTGCGTACCCGGCTAATGCCTCGTCAATACCATTATCGACAAGCTCCCACACCAGATGGTGAAGTCCTTCGATACCGGTGCCACCTATATACATCCCGGGTCGTTTCCGAACCGGTTCAAGTCCCTCCAGGACCTGAATTTGATCAGCAGAATACTGTTTCCCTTGACTCACTCGAATATCCCCTCTACGTTTTGGTTCTACACCTTTTGTACTCAGCTTCTAGTATATCGTGTATTTGACGTTTCTACAAGATACGACACGCCGTAAACAGCCGTTCCCGTACGCCCCTCGGGCGCTAAGCTCTAATCGTCTTCAGATGGATTTTTCATATGAATCGTGCCGTCACTATCTATCACTATAGTGTCTTCGCCCGGCTGAGCCACCTCGTTTTGGCTTTTTGGTTGTGGACTATTCGAAATCTCTAGAGATTTCGGTGGAGCCTGTACGTCAAGGTTACCTTC
Source organism: Saccharimonadales bacterium (SeqCode) (assembly GCA_044227625.1). GTDB lineage: Bacteria > Patescibacteriota > Saccharimonadia > Saccharimonadales > UBA4665 > JAGXIT01. Next base: position 4,941 of record JBGAWL010000030.1, read on the forward strand.
GGTCGTCTTTAGCCCCTTCTTCAGCTCTGCTGCGATATCTTTTACTTCCTGCTGGTCGAGTTCTGCGCTCGAGACATTACCGGACTCATAGCTTCCTTGCGGGGTCGTGATATCAGTATTTTGCGAAGCCGCGGGCATTGCGGGGCTGTCGGTAACAGGATTTGCTGCTGCTTGAGGCTGGATCTGAGTTTCTACCGGAGCATTCGGCTGTGGCGTAACTGTGGGCCGTGGTGTCGCTGGCACACTTTTCTGTTTCGCAAGCCATTCATCTAGAAATGACCCTGAGCCAGCTGATGGAGAGCCCATGACAGGAGCTGGGGGTGCAGATACGCTTGCTGGGGCTCCACCGCCCGGTGCCGGAGCCGAACCAGCAAATGGATTCGCAAATGGCTTTGGTTCAGGCGTTTTTGTTGCTAAGCGTTCAAATATCTCTTTCTCGACCACAGCCCTTGGTTTGCCATACTTCGCAGCAGATAGCTGCTTGAGCGCATCTGCAAGCCCCGGATTTGGGTTGCCTAGAGGTGGAAGCGTCGCCATACTGAAAGATTGTGTCGGAACACCGTTTATGAGGGTGCGGACAATAGTGTTTGCGTTTGGAACACGAAGCAGGTCATCTCCGTCAAACTGGGGCTGAAAATAGCGACTGAGGCTTTCCACATCATTCTGGCCAATGCGAAACGATACAATTGTACCGATGTTACCAAACACGGCATCACGGATTTCCTCTGTTAGCTGGGTTGTAAACTGGTTGGCCACAATGAGGTTCAGGTGGTATTTGCGCGCTTCGCTCATGATAGTTGCAAAGCTGTCGGTAGAGAAGTTTTGAAACTCATCGACATACAGCGCAAAGTCGTTTCGTTCGCTTTCTGGGACGTTTGAGCGACTCATAGCGGCAGCCTGGAACTTCATAACGAAAACCATGCCGAGCAACTTACTATTAAGCTCACCCGTCCTACCCTTACTCAGGTTAACAAGCAGTATTTTTTTGTTATCCATAATATCGCGCAGGTCAAAAGAGCTTTTTGTTTGACCGATAATATTGCGCATCATTTCGTTGCTCAGGAATGCCCCGAACTTACTGACAAACCAACTCACGACCTCGCCAAACTCATTACTGCGCTGACTCTGGGGCATTTCTTTCTCCCAGAACTCAATGACATTTGGGTCTTTCACGAACGGCAACTTTTGCTTGACATACTGCGGGTCACGAAACAGCTTCGGGATATCTACAAATGTACTCCCCGCAGGGTCAGCCATAACTGTTAAAGCAGCATTTCGAAACAAGCTTTCATAGCGCGGGCCCATAATACCCTGGTGCTGCGGATCGTACAGCTTGTAGAGCATGTTCAGGACTTCCTGAATAATAAAGTCCTTCTGGTCTGGCGTATGAAATTCGAATAAGTTCAGCCCCATAGGGTATGCCATGTCAGACGGGCAAAAATAGATAACGTCTTCGGTGCGCTCTTTTGGCACCATCGCTAGTAACTTTTCTGCCGTATCACCGTGTGGGTCGACAAACGCGAAGCCATCACCGCGCAACATGTCTTGCAGTGCTAGGTTTTCAAGAAATGTTGACTTACCCGTACCGGTTTGTCCAACCACGTACATATGGCGCTGTCTATCTGTCAGCCCAATCCGAACCGGTTTCTTTACGCCGCGAAACACATTGAAACCAAGCAGGAGGCCTTCGTTAGGCATATTTCGAGGACCGTCCACTTGTTTTGATTCCTGACGCTCAAGTTGTGAGGTGGGAATGCTGCGCTGGTCAGGAAAATGGAATATTGTAGCAAGCTCAACCGAATTCAATATGTTCTTTTTCTTATGGTGCGGAAAGGCTCTTAGAAGAAAATTCGTTACTAATTCCGAGGGGTCAGTTGCTGAATGATACTCAAACCCATTGCGCCCCGGCGCATCGAAAAGCGAAAAGCTCGCGACAATATTATTCACAATTCCCTGTGAGCGCTGCGATACGTTCGATGACGCAATAACCCGTATTGCAACCTCAAAGCCCGGGTGACGAGTTTTATCTTCTATAGCGTCTATAACAGATTGCTCGAGCGAAGATATTTCTTTTGGCTTGTCTTTTTCTTCTTTAGGTTCGGGAGGTTTTACAAATGCAGTCACCAAATCTCTAGCTAACGCTCCGGCCGACAGACCTTTGTCTGTGCCTTTCTTTTTCGCAGACGCAAAATCGGTCGCTGTTTTTCGCCACGAAGTATCTGCAGGACGAAATAGGAGCTGTATGGCAGCACCGTCCTCATTTTCCATAGTAGAGAGAGCGTTCAATATCGACTGAAAGGCATCTCGTTTCAAGTCCTGATAGGTTGCGATTGGGTATGCAAATTTTTCTTTCAGGTTAAACTGCCCGCCTATAACCGCGTTCATGCCACCTACCTGACTAAAAATATTGTACTCAGGAACCATTTCAAGGCGAGCCGCAGGATATGCACTAACAATAGCTTGCTGCACGACATTTATGTAGTCTACGGGCACCGCAACATATAATCGGACGAACCCTTTTAGCCCGACGATTTCGAACGAAAAATGACGTTGGCCATGAAAGCGATTTTTAAAACTTTGCTCAATTGTGCTCGCAATAATGTTGTAAATAATTTGTGCTTTAGAAATATTTTCATCAACTAGGTCTCGAACATCTCGACCATTTACCTCTGTATCTTCGCTTGCTGGAGGCAAGTGTATGAGCATCGGGACCATAGAAAGTCCACGCTCGTATTTCAGCTTTTTTGCGTTAATTCTTTGTAGACTTAATAACATCGTTATTGTTTTCCTTGCTCACATATAATCCAGAAAATCCTCATAACTACTGTGGACCGTCCTTCACTTCGACTCCATGGGCTGCCCGTAAAAATGCACTCTTAATTGAATGAATCTGCTGTGCACGTTCATATGGGTTTGATGCCGTCTGAAGAGCAATACTGTCTATTTGTTCAGCAGCGCGTTCAAGTAGTATTTTCGGGTCAACTGCCTGTGACATACTAGCAACACCCGACTCAACCGGTTGAGCTTGCGAGGGCGAGGGCACATTCGAAACCTGTGGTGCCATGGGCTGTGGCAATTCGTTCATTATTTCTAGTATATACCGTTAGCGGCTACCAATGATAGTACATCTTACCTTTTATGTTTCCCTGGTTGAGCGCACCATATAAAAATAAGCGACCGCGCCAAAAAGTACTATAACAAAGAAGTCCTTAGGGGTTAGTTCTCCCAAAGACTCTAGTCCAAGCGTAAACACTAGAACTGCGCTTACGATTGCTCCGAGCAGGTTTACCCGTCTAGTATCGTACTTGCCTTGTTTATTCTTGTAGTATAGCCCTACTATTGCCCGCCAGGACATAAACAAAGCAAGGCCACTCACAATAAACGGAACAATAAGTACAGAAACAGGTAGCGTATACGGCCTCGTCAAGCTCATAAAGGCAAGGAGAATTAGCCATAAAATCCCAGCACGTATAAATTCCATCTGTTTCATGTAATCCTAGATTAACACGAGTTTCGCACTTTGAGCTCATGTGCATTTTCTCCTCGAAGCACAGAAGGAGCCGTACTGAGGTACGGCGAGTGAGTACTGGAGAGGAAAAATGCGCAGGAGCCGAAGAAGCCAGCGGTGCGGCCAGCTTCGCTGGACGGCAGGCTGGCTGGTACGAAACTCGTGATTAATTAAAACACGCCTTAGGCATATTACCTAGGCGTTGAATTTACATAGGTCGAAAGGCGATAAATCCGCTCAATATAAATTAATGTATAGCGCTTATCGCCTTCGACTGACTGACCGCTCTTGCCGCCTTTAGGGCGACTCGAGCGACTATTGTTTTGTTGTTTTTGTTTTGGCTGAGCCAAGTTCAATACTACTACATCATGCCTGATTTGTCAATACGCTTTTGCTTGTCCTGAACGAGCCAAACAGAATTATTATTCATCGCCACACAAAAGCATAGCCATTTTGTTATTGACAAGCATAAAATAGCCAGCTACTATAGGGGTAGCACTGAATAAAAAAAGTGCTCAAAAACAAAAACGACTAAAAAACGACGGCCTCTCGCAAGCCGTCGTTTATAAAGAAAAACGAAACCCAAACACAGAGAAAAATTTATATTGTTACGCAACCCATCCTCCTACAGATGGGTTGCGTTCTTTTTGTAGAGTTGTATAATCCAAACCTAACGAAGTATGAGATCTCAGCCTATCCACGGGGTGGTGGAAAACGGTCAGCACGGGTTGGTCGTAGATATAGAGTGCCAGCTGACAAAGGGGTTGCCTGCCATTGTCATTGTAGGGTACGCCACAAAGGCCGTCGACGAGGCAAAGGAACGTATTCGAAATGCATTTGCCAGTTCAAAACTAGAACTCCCTATTAAACGAATTACGGTAAACCTAGCGCCGGCGGATATCCCAAAAGAAAGCACCGGCTTCGACCTGGCTATCGCAGTAGCCATACTACGTGCGTCTGGCCAATGCCGAGAGATTCCCATGAGCAGCGCCATCATCGGCGAGCTTGGCCTGGAAGGTTCGGTCCGTCCAGTCCGCGGAATCATCGGTAAGCTACTTGCAGGCAAACACCACGGTATAGATACATTCATTATTCCCAAGGACAATGTTGCACAGGCTCGTTTGGTACCAAACGTTCGTCTCGTTAGCGTGTCTACACTCACAGAGCTATATGATTACTTGAATGGTCACAAAACACCGACTATCCTGAAAACTTCAGATGAGCAGTTCGCATCCGAACGACCCATAGAGGCCAATGAAGACCTCATCTGTCTTGAAGATGTTGTCGGCCAAATGCTTGGCAAGCGGGCAGTCGAAATCAGCGCCGCCGGCGGACACAATGTCTTACTAGGCGGACCTCCCGGCACGGGTAAAAGTATGCTCGCAAAGATACTGCCAAGCCTGCTGCCCGCCATGTCCCGCGACGAAATGCTAGAAGTAACCCACCTGCATAGCCTTGCGAGCAATGACTTCAATCAGCTCGTAACCACAAGGCCGTTCCGTTCGCCACATCATAGTGCTAGCAATGTTGCCGTAGTTGGTGGCGGCAACAGTGTCCGGCCTGGCGAAATGAGCCTCGCACACCGCGGTGTCTTGCTGTTCGATGAGCTCCCAGAGTTCGGGCGCGTGACCGTGGAGGCACTCCGTCAACCGCTTGAAACTCGCACCGTTACCATCGCCCGCGCTAAAGAAACCGCTGAATACCCAGCGCACTTCATTTTCATAGCCACAGCAAACCCCTGCCCTTGTGGCCATTATGGCACCAGCAAGCCCTGCCGCTGTCTGCCACACCAAATTGTGCAGTACAGACGGAAGCTTTCTGGCCCCATTCTTGACCGTATAGACATCTACGTAGACGTCCATGAAATCGACAACAGCCACCTGCTCCGCGAAGGCCGCTCCGAAGGGCCTTCATCAGAATCAATCCGCAAAAAAGTGACTGCAGCCCGGGCCCGCCAAGCAGCCCGCTTCGGTTCAAGTGCTAAATTGAACGCCGACATGACCAACCGAGAGGTAAAAGCACTTGCACAACTAGAACCGGCTGCTAAAGATATGCTCGACACAGCAGCAGAAAAGTTTGGCCTGAGCGCCCGTGCCTACATGCGCTGCGTCAAACTTGCCCGCACCATTGCCGACCTAGATGACTCCGACAGCATCCAGCCAAAGCACATTGCGGAAGCCCTCCAGTACCGCCCCCACCAGTTCCACGACAATTAATCAGCGCCCAGAAGAAGCTGTTTGACCTCTGTGACTTAATCTGTTACACTTCCAAGCACGAAAGTAACCAAGGAGAAGTCGAAATCAGCACGAGTACGCGCCTGAATGGACAAATTCGGGCACCAGAAGTACGGGTCATCGATGCGGATGGCAAACAGCTCGGAGTCATGAGCTCACGCGAAGCGTATATGCTCGCGCAAGAGCAGGAACTCGACTTAGTCGAGATTTCACCGGGGGCCAACCCACCTGTCTGCAAAATCGTCGACTGGGGTAAGTTTAATTACCAGAAGACAAAACAGGCACAGAAAAATCGCCTAAACAACAAGGTTCTTGACATGAAGCAAATGCGCTTCGGCCTCAAGATTGGTGACCACGACCTCGCAGTCAAAATGAAGAAAGTAACTGGCTTCCTCGAAGCCGGGCACAAGGTGAAAATCACTCTTTTCTTCCGCGGACGCGAACTCGCACACAAAGATATTGGCTTCAAACTTGCCGACCGGGTAATTGCAAGTTTTGGCGACAGTATAGCTGTTGACCAAAATCCGCAACTCACTGGCAAACAACTTTCGTTTGTTATCAGAGGCGTCGCCGTAAAAACTCCCAAACCGGAGCCAGAAGCAGCGTCATCTGATACGGTTTTATCAATTTAAACGAGTCATTGACAAGGAGATACCATGCCAAAACTCAAGTCTCATAGCGGCACCAAAGACCGCGTACGAGTCACTAAGAACGGTCGTGTTCGCACCCGTCACTCACACGCTAGCCACTTCCTACAGAAGAAAAGCGGCGCTCGCAAGCGCAAGCTGGCTGGTTTGGAGACAATTAACGCTACCAACACTAAAATAATCCGTAAGCAGTTGGGGGTTTAGCGTCATGCGAGTCAAACGAGGTGTCACCACCAGAGCAAAACACAATAAAATCCGTTCGGCAGCAAAAGGCTTTAGCCATCCGAACCAAGTTAGTATAAAGCGAGCCAAGCAAGCCACTACCCGAGCACTGCAGTTTGCCTACCGCGACCGCCGCAACCGCAAGCGCACCTTCCGCGCCCTGTGGATCCAGCGGATCAACGCCGGCGTGCGCGAACACGGCATGACCTACTCCCGGTTCATGGATGGCCTCGCCAAGGCGGGCATCACGCT
>JBGAWL010000031.1:0-11244 GCA_044227625.1 Saccharimonadales bacterium (SeqCode)
GGTCTTGATGGTGATTGATTTTGCACAGTTTGGGTTAACAGCGGGCGCGACATCTACGCCGGCAACGGTAAAGAGCATATTTGCTTTGACGGTATACGTGCCATCTACAGCGTATTGGTGCGAGCCGGTTACGCCTGTTACAAGACTCTGTTTACTGTCCCCCCATAGCAGCGTCGTATTCTTGTAGACCGCACCGTTTTTCGCCGTGTATGCGAGCTGAGCTGTCACAGTACGGTTTTGACCTTGAGTAAGTGTTAAGCTGTCGCAGGTATACACTGGCATACTCACGGTCACTGTCGCATCATCACAATCATCTTGAGCCGCTGGATCGTTATTGGTAACTACCTCTGGCGTGTTAACACATGCGGTGTTCGGGATAGGAGTCGATACATAGGCGTTCACTTTGGCGGTTATCTTGAATGCCTGTGACTGACCCACTGCCAATGACGGGATAGTGTAGGTCCATCTACCACTTGCTATCGTACCCTTATCGGCACTCAAGAAAGTTACTCCGACTGGCTGTTTGTCGGAAACAAGTGCATTCGTCAGAGCCATGTTGCCCGTATTCTTAACCGTTAGTTCATAAACAAAGGTTTGCCCGACGTTTACTGATTTCTGGTCAACACCATCGACTTTTTTGTCAATCGAAATCGCAGGGTTCGGGGTGGTAAGCGTTTCGGTACAGAAATCAGTAGCCGTTCCGAAAGTATTCTTTGCTGCCACAGTTACCTTAGCTGTATACGTCTTATTATATGATGGATACGTATGTTTAATACTTGCGGTCTTGTTAGCGGTAGTTACAATTTCACTACCACCGTCACCGTAGCTAAACCTATAGCCCGTTACAGTCATATTGGTTGTCTGCGAACTTGCAGTCAAGAGGTATTCTCGTAACTTACCGGTTGCACTCACTTTCAAGTCAATACAGCTCAGGGCACGCTTTACCGATATAAACTTAATTGAGTTTCCGCAAAGTGTCATAACGCCTGATATTGCTTGCCCCTTTTGGTCAAATACAACCAACACGCTTTGCGCTTCTGAGTAGTTCATTGAGGCAGGTCGGCTGTAGACGCCCGGGAGAATGAGCGTCCGACCGGTGCCACTAAGTCGCGTTGTTACGACAGCGCTTGTCCCGACCAGTTCGTCTCCTACCTTAACGTCACCGTTTTTATAAATATATCCAAGCTTAGTGTTGCTGGTATTTATGCCGTTAACTAAAGTCGGTGAAAAGCCTGACCAGTTAAATACGCTCTGAATATCGGTATGCCCCGTCGTCATTACTCGTGTAGAAATTTTTTAATGACGCCATAAACTGCGTTTTTGTCGTCCCGCTTAGCCCGCAGTGGATAATGTTGCTACTATCACAAACACCGGCATCAACTTTTGGCGCATTCACGGCAATTCCTATAGCTAACGCTGAAAACGCAACAAAACCGCTCACGGCTGCTGCAATAGCTTTGACTGGTCTATTTGGGTGCCTACTAAATATATCCATAATTTTCATAATTCTTCCTCCCGAAAGATGTTATGGCTATATATTACACTAAAGGTTACGTAAAGTCAATATAATTTTTTAATTTACTTATGCTTATTCTCTGTATTTGGACTGCAGCAAATAGCACAAATACAGCCCCTTCCACCTCGGTAGGCACTCTTGATATCAAATAAGTATGTGCAACTCGTACTTTATATGCTGCATATGCTTTTGTGTGGCGATCGGCTTATTGTTCGGCCATAGGCAGATACTCGCTGTTCGCTACACGAACGGTTGCTAGAATCGACAAAAAAGGTAACCCTTAGGTTTTCTGGCAAGCACTTGCGCGGCTTTAAGCTGCCCGGGAGCCCGCTGGTTTGACAAAGCGGAAGCCAAACGTACTTCCCTTGCCTTCTTCGCTTTCGAAGATTATAGAACCGCCCTGGGCTGCGATAACTTTTTTTGCCATATACAGTCCCAGCCCCGTGCCGTCCGGCCGCATGCGTCTGGCATTATCTGCTCGATAGAATTTACTAAATAGCCTATGCTGAGTATCTCGCGGTACTCCTATACCAGTGTCTTTCACGCGATATTCGACCGACGTCGGTGTTTCGGTCAGTATTATTTCGACATTCCCGCCGGACGGTGTGTAATACAGTGCGTTGTCGATGAAATTCATAATAACCTGATGCATTTTACCTTCGTCAAGTGGCATAATCGTGAACGTTTTTGGTATTACCCAGATTAGTTTGACGTTTTTGGCTTTTGCCGTTTCGCGCAGCTGAGCAACCTCCTGGTCTACGACAACCCGCAAATCTACCGGTGCCGCATCTATCACAAACTTACCGGTATTGAGACGGGATAGATTCAAGAGGTCAGCGATAAGGTTTACCATCCGCTCGCTACTCATGAAAGACTGTTTCAGCAGCTCTCGTTGCTGAGGTTTGAGAGGGCCAGCGTCACCCTCGAGCACCATACTCAAGTAACCCTTTACGCTCGTCAGCGGCGTGCGCAATTGGTGACTTGCCATAGAAATGAACTCGTCTTTTGTTTCATCAAGCTTTTTGAGCTTTTCGTTCGCCGTCCGATACTTCCGTGTCTGCTCTTCAACCTGAGAGCGAAGGGTTGCATTGAAATGTTGGATTTCTTCAAAATGAAGTGCGTTTTGCATGGCAATAACCAAAGTATTGGATACAGCATCAAGAACTTGTGCATCCTGCAGATTATATCCCTTTCCGCTCTTCCGCTGCCCCAACAGTATGTAGCCGATTATCTCCTTTCTCACACCTCGTCCAGCGCTCAAACGTGCTACGGCAAAAATATCCGCATCGTGGAGAACTGTTTTGATCCATGAATCTTCTTCGCTTAACAACGAGGTTATGATGATATTTTCAGCAATGTGTGGGAGAACGCGCTCCAACTGTCCTGTGCTAAAGTCCCTCGCTCCAATAGAAGATTCCCCTACAACTCTTAGGCTTGTCTTATCTACCCCTTTTAGTACGAAACAACAGTATTCGGGACGCATATGGTGCTTGAGAAGATTAGCAGTATCCCTCAGTAAGTGCTGTAGATCGATCGTAGCCACAAGTGCTTTATTTAACTCAGTAATAAGCATTGTCGGATCATAAGCATCCCTAAAGAATATTTTGTTTGTGACCCTGTCAAACCATTGCCGCAGCCTATTATAGTTCGTCGATGCAATTGTCCCTATGAATACAGCTACTATAAAGTCTTTGGCATGAAATTTTAAATCAAAAACTAGCAGCATAATAAATATCACCGGTGCAACGTATAGAAGTGCCAGTATCAAAGCTGTTAGGGAATAAACACCGGCCCGCAACACAAAGCCTCGAATATCAAAAAGCCTGTGCCGCAATATGGCCATAGCCGTTATGCCGACGTATAACATGGTAAAAAGTGGCCCTAACCAGATATAATCCGTCTGCCCCCTTAATGGTAGCGCTAGATTTGTAATGGAAGCAAAGATGCTAGTAATGAATACACCCGCAAAAACGTACTCAAGCTGTACTTTCTGCACAACCCCTGATCTGCGTGCTTTTCGAATTAGAACAACGTATGAGATGACAAAATATATACTGAAATAGGCCGTATATAATAACCAACCCTTGGGGTTGACTACAACAACATTCCTGCCCTCTCCTGTCACTTGGATGTCAGTGACTAATATCGTTTGTTGTAGCGCAATAGTGACAGACAAGCCTACGCTCACGGCAGAGAGGGCAGCACCCAATAAGCCGGCTTTAACCTGTTTCTGGGAATGAAAGTTTAATGAAAAGAGCACTAGAAACAGTGCTGTGAACATTGGCCCAATATAGAATAGCCTCGAACCGAGCACAATTGATAATTTACCTGACCCGTAAAGCAATAGTGCATCACCTAAGGCCCAGACACAAAGAAACAGTATTGACGTACTGAAAAATATGTTCGAAAGTAGCTTACGATCGCGCAATAATATCAATGCCCCGAGCGAAAGGTTTATTGGAATGATAGCAAGTAGTGATAGTAGAACGAGTTGCATTATTGTTACACAGAGAACACCACAGCCAGTGTAACACAAGCGTTATAATTATTCCGACGATTGTTACCGATAGCTACCGCGCTACCGCCGGCAAATCAACCGGCTTCCCGAAACTCTGAAACGGCGCAACGCCTATACCCGTACTCCTAAGTAGCCCACCGATTTTTCTTGCAGCTTGGGGTGTAACCGCCGATCGTAAGGCTAGGTCATATCGTCTATTTCGTGCAATTGCTGCTGCTTCGGCTTCACAGCCCCAGACATTTGAATTGACCATCAAACCCGTATGATCACCAAATAGATAGCCGCCAACCCTAGTCGTTGTACTATCGCTACTAGTGTCATCCCCTACGACCCAAACAACTTTTCCGCCAAGCGACTCTACTTCGCCTCTGTCGAAAGCACCTGGTTGACTATCATCAATAATTATTTTTCTTGATAAATCAATCCCAGGAAAATCTCGAGCAAAATTAACTGTACTCGTTATTGCAGACACGACTACGTCAGCCTCCTGAAAGACACCATCCATTGCTCCGGCTACAATTACCCTCGCCCTGTCGGTTGAGGACAGAGAGCTCATTACCCTGTCCATTGACCTCACATCGTGGACAACAAACTTCGTGGAGGGGTATTTCTCAAGTAGTAATGCCAAGCTTGACCTTCCAATCGAACCTGCGCCACCAATTACACCTATCCTATCGTTTGTTATACCAGTGTCCTCAATGACCTTTTCAACGGTATCTCCTATTAACGCAACTGTTCCGCCATGGCCCGTTGTCGTTGTCAGTCCTTTTACACGTATCCGCCTGCCGTAGTCAGTTAATGCCGGGAGCACAGCTCCTAGCCCCATAACCTCAGCACCGAGCCTCTTTTTTGCAAAAGAGGCAGCTTGGTTGATTACGGTAAGAGCGATTAGCCCTGCAATTTTATTGCCTATTTCCTCTCCTCTGCGGTCTCCGAATGCTCTTTTAGGGGCTCTCTGCATATCACCAAGAATATCGCCAAATAACGGCACAAATAGGACGTGACCCCGCCTACCCTTGCTGTCCGGTGCATATGACTCGATTACACTTGGTGGCATACTGTCAAGAAGATAAAGCATTTCCCGCCCGCTACAATTCTTCACCATGGGCAAGAACGGTGTTATCTCGCTGGGATATAGATGTCCGTTTGCACGTGTAACTCGAGTCGGCACAGCAAACACAAAGCTTCCTGCGCCATCAGGTTCTTGTCGTCCGACATATAAATCATGTGCGCGCCTGGTGAAAGCCAAAGATCTCTCAACTTCAGCATCAGTCGCCCGACCCTGCTGAATAAGTAGATCACCAGCTCTTTCCATTCTATTAAGGTGGGCGCCCATTGGGTATATAGGGACATAGCTAGGAACGTGACCTTCTGGGCAAATAGAAGGCATAGCTAGTTCACCTGATTCAATATGGTGTGTCATAGTCATATTATATTACCATTTATTATCATGTCAGTCAATAATATATTCGTCTATTTTCCAAAAGAAAACGCAACGTAAACATTCAACCTCTTCTTGTTTACGTTGCGTTCATTTCAAAATGTACTTTCACCATAAATCTAGCAAAAATCAGTCTGAAAATCAATAGCACGAGAGTGGTATGTTACTATTACATCATATGACGTCTGTAAAAGTCGCTATTGTTGAGGATGAGATTGCAATACGGCGACTGTATGAGACCAAGTTTAGACTTGAAGGCTTTACCGTCTCAACGGCTCAGGACGGAGCGGAGGGGTATAGGTTACTAAAAAATGAACAGCCAGATATAGTCTTACTAGATCTTCGAATGCCCGGCATGCAGGGCGAGGAATTGCTGGCAAAAATTCGCTCCCAAGACTGGGGAGCTTCCATGCGAGTGATAATCCTAACAAACTTAAGCCGTGACGAGGCACCTTCATCGCTGCGTTTTCTACACGTCGATAGGTATATAGTAAAAGCTCACTATACCCCTTCTCAGGTTGTCGATGTTGTCCGGGAAGTACTACACCTACCAAGACAGACCTAGCCCAATTCTCCTAGGTGGCTATCGCCCATCCTCCGCAACGAGCTTACTAGGTCCCCAAAATGGCACACGCAGAATATATATGCTTGCTTTTCAACTATAAATTTCAGCGTATTGTATAATACAAAGTATGAGCAAGAAAGTAGCAATTGTAGAAGACGATCAAGCCATAAGTACCATGTACCGCATTAAGTTTGAGGCAGAGAGCTTCACGGTTGAAACTGCTGCAAATGGCAGGCTTGGCCTTGAGCTCATCGAGCACATGAAGCCCGATATTGTCCTACTAGACCTTATGATGCCTGAGATGAATGGGTCAGAGATGCTCGCCGAATTACGCAAAAAAAGCTGGGGCAAGGACATCAAGGTTGTCATCCTCACAAACTCTGGCGAGGAGCAGGCGCCACCAGAGCTAAAGGACCTTGGCATACGCCGCTACATAGTCAAAGCAGAGATGACCCCCCGCCAGGTTGCTGAAATGGTCACGACCGAGCTCGCCACCCAACCATAGTGATAGTGAAAGGTTAGACCTCGCACATAAAACGTGAGGTGATGATACGAACAAAATATATGTGCGAGGTCTAACCTTTCACATTTCTTCACGACTAATATCGTTTGCGAGCTGCCACCTGAGGAGTTGTAATTCTTCATGATTATTGACGTAATCAGATACAAACGTACGATACGCATCAGTGTTGTCAAACAGTTCTAAGATTATTTTCACATTTAGCCACTGGGGTGCATTTGCATTGGCATAGTATTTGTAGCTTGAGTATGGCCATACCTGGTAGCCTTCAGGGTTAAGATGAATGTAGCGAGATATATGATACAGATACGCATCGCTCGTTATTCGCGATGCCTTGTATGGACCCTGGAACAGAGAGCCTACTCGGCGATACCTGTTATTGAAGTACATGACATATCCTGTCATCACCCGACGCATAAGCCTCTCTATACCTCTTCCGGTAAGTTCATGTAGAAGCAAATGCACGTGGTTCGGCATTAAGCAGTAAGCCAGCAAATTAACTTCATCTTGAAGTGATGGAAATTTATGGCGATTATTTGTATTTGCAGCCTTCTTGTCGCCGCTAAGATATTTTTTTAGTAATCCTAGAAACACGTTATAGTCATCATTGTCCAGAAAGATAATCCTTTTCTCTACTCCACGGTTGTAGACATGGTAATATCCACCCTGTTCAAATTCACGTACAATATTCCGGCTCGGCATATGTGAAAGGTTAGACCTCGCACATATATTTTGCAAGCATAAACACCTTAAATATTATAAGTTTATTATGTGCGAGGTCTAACCTTTCACATAAAAAAATGATATAGAATGAGGAGGTGAAGATTGCGATTGTTGGCTTTGCAACAGAGGGGGTAGTAAGCGCAGCGTATTTCGCGGCGCAAGGGCACAGCGTGACCGTGTGCGACCAAAACACAGCGGTTGTGGTTCCCGAAGCATACGAGCCACAGCTTGGTGATGACTATCTTGCAAACTTAGACCGGTTCGACGTGGTTGTACGCAGCGCCGGGATTAACCCATCCGTGCTTCTTGGTGTAAACCCGAACATAGAAAGCAAGATTACGACGGCTGTGGATGAGTTTCTGCGCGTGTGCCCGACAAAAAACGTCATAGGTATAACCGGTACAAAGGGCAAGGGCACAACCTCAACCCTGACCGCAAAAATGTTAGAGGCGGCTGGAAAAACGGTCTGGCTGGGCGGCAATATTGGCTGTTCGCCACTTGAGTTTATAGGCGAAATTAAGCCAGACGACTGGGTTGTACTGGAACTTAGTAGTTTTCAGCTGTGCGATGTCCGGCACTCACCACACATCGCGATGTGCCTTATGGTTGTGCCCGAGCATCTGAACTGGCACGCAGATATGGCCGAATATACAGCGGCAAAAAGTAGGCTTTTCCTGCAGCAAAATCGCGACGATGTCGCAATTTATTTTGCAGAGAGTGAAGTATCTACAGAGATAGCCTCCCAGAGTCATGGGCAAAAAATCCCGTATTTTCAAACACCAGGTGCATTTGTAGAGAACGGCACAATTACTATTAGTGGGGCGGAAATTTGTACAACCAGCGAGCTCAAACTCCTGGGCAAACACAACTGGCAAAATGCCTGCGCGGCTACCACTGCCGTCTGGCAGGCCCTCCAGCCAACAATCCCAGGTGAAATCAACACCGTAAAAACTGCCATCCGGGACGTATTGACCACTTTTTCAGGGCTTGAGCATCGTCTCGAATTTGTCAGAGAGCTAGACAGAGTGAGCTACTATGACGATAGCTTTGGCACTACCCCTGAAACGGCAATTGTAGCCATAGAGGCATTTGCACAGCCAAAAGTAGTTATCCTAGGCGGGTCGGATAAGGGTGCTCCCTACGACGAACTTGCACGCGCTGTTGCATCAAACGATGTTCGTAAAGCGCTCCTTATAGGCGACCAGGCCGGACGCATCCAGGCGGCGCTTGAACGCGTTGGGTTTCGCGACTTTATACCTGGTGGCGAAAGCATGACCGCAATCATTTCAAGTGCTCGCTCCTGCGCAGAACCAGGAGATGTGGTTCTACTCTCCACAGGTTGTGCCAGTTTTGGAATGTTTGAAAACTACAAAGATAGGGGAAATCAGTTCAAGCAAGTTCTGCAATCACTCGTCTAAGCTCGGCAACGATGGCTTCTTCTGGTTGTATAACTCGGGCTCGGTCGCGACTTAGTGCCTGAATTTCGTGCTCTATCCAATGATAATGCGTACACCCAAGAACCAGGACGTCGGCACCCGCACGTAAAACGGGCTCAATCACTTCCTCTAAGCGTGCTCGGTTTATGGCGTTGTGTTCGATAAGCACGGACCAATCGCTACAATCCGGTTCGAGTACAGTAAGGCCTTGGGCATGCAGCTGTTTTAGTTTGGTGTACCGAGGGCTGGCAAGTGTTGTCGGCGTGGCACAAACGGCAATGACGCCAGTCTTTGTCATTTTGGCGGCGGGCTTAATCATCGGCTCAACAGCGACAAGCGGCACGCTGAAATGTTCGCGTAATCTTGAGATAAGCGTTGTCGTGACCGTGTTACATGCTATCACAACCACCTGGCACCCATCGTCTACGAGCGACCGTACCACGGGCACAACGTACCCAAAAAGTTCATCTGGCGATTTTGTAGCATACGGAAAGTGCTCTGGAGAGTCATGGCGGAATACAACGGAGTGTCCAGGCAAAGCCTGCTCTATTACACGCGCGACGCTCAACCCGCCAATACCCGAGTCAAATACACCTATTTTCATAGTACTATTTCGCGCTAGCCTCAGCAGCGCGGATAGTGTTTTCAAAGAGGGCACAAATGGTGAGCGGGCCAACGCCGCCCTTGCGTGGAGTAAGCGTAATATCGTCGCGCTCATAAACATCGTCTGCAACATCACCGACGGTTTTGCCCTTCTCTCCCGCCACACCAGCGTCGCATACGACGGCACCTGGCTTGACCATGTCTGAGGTAATGAGCCCGGCTCGGCCGGTCGCAGTAATGATAACATCTGCTTCCAAGCACAGTTCTTTCGTGTTCGACGTCTGGCTATGAATGAGCACGAAGTTGTAGCCGCTTTCTGTAAACATCTTGATGAGCGGTGCGCCCACCAACTTACCGCGCCCAATGAGGGCAATGCGTGCGTTTTGGAGATCAACATTATAGCCAGCAAGCAGCCAGAGGATTGCCATGGGTGTTGCTGGCGTGTACGGCGCTGTTTCGCCCAGCCCGTCCACGTCTTTTTCGGGGGCAATTGCGTTTACCACTTCATCTGTCTCGGATGCATCAGCCAGCGGTAGCTGCACAATTATGCCATGCACATTCGCATCGGCGTTTAGGTCGGCAAGCAAGCCTGTAACCTTTGCCTGCTCAACATAGTGTATGTCTACATCTACGCCAATATCCGCACCGTAACGCTGTTTCATGCCCATGTAGGTTAGGCTGGGGCCGTGTTCAAGCGTGTAGACTATGGCCAGCTTGGGCTGCACGCCCAGTGCTTGCTTCACACGCCGGACATCTTTTGCCTGCCGCTCTTTGATAAACCCTGCTAATTCGAGGCCATTGAGTAATTTCATGTCACTCATTGTATCAGTCGTGGCCTACTCTTGCCAAAACAGAGGTATTTTGGTACACTTTCGCCTGTTAAACCCGTATATAATAAGGTGCAACACTCACCCGGGTCAGTAGCTCAGCTGGTTAGAGCGTCTGCCTCTTAAGCAGAATGTCGAGGGTTCAAGTCCCTCCTGACCCTCCAAAGAAAAACACCCTGTCCCCAAGGATTGGGTGTTTTTCTTTGGAGAGAAATGACCTCACTAACAAGGCTGCCGTGCCGGTGAGTCCCTCCTTTCCGACTTTCATAGGAGATAGGTAGCGGCGCGGGTTGAAGAGCCTCTTCCCGCTTTATCACTCATTATCTATGGCTTCTATGGAGATAGCTTTTGATATCATAAAACTATGCAATTTGCGTTTAATTCTGAACTATGGCTTTACCCAGGCGAAGGAGCGTGGGTTTTTGCTACCCTTCCCGCAAAGATTGCCCAGGACATAAAGCTGGTTACAGGTACATTACCAAAAAGGGGTTTCGGCTCAATACGTGTACGCGCAGCGGTAAACAATACCGAATGGTTTACATCGATATTCCCAGACAGAATAACAGGTTCTTACCTACTGCCCATAAAGCAAGAGGTACGAAAAAAGGCTAAAATATCGACCGGAGATAGGTGTAAATTTATTATTTACATCGAAGATGTTTTTTAGCTAATTCTTGTTGATAAAAAATGAGGTTGTTCCGGCGCAATGTTCTTTTGCGCCGTTTGTCACAAGCTATTACGGGTGCGGCACATGATTTTATGGCGTTATGTGTTACATTTATTCTATGAAGAAAATAACTCCGCAGTCACTCAAAAAACTAAATATTATTGCTGGGTGTCTGCACCTTGTGCAAGCCGTGGCGGTCCTTGTACTCAGCAAGTCGTTGCTCGTGCCCGTCAGCGGCAATTACCTCGAGTTCGACAAAGCAACCGAAACGCTCCAACCGACAACAACGACGCTTTTTAACGTTGACCTGCCCTGGCTGATTGCTGCCTTCTTTTTCCTCTCGGCCTTTTTCCACTTTACCATCGCGAGCGTGTACAACAAACGCTATAACGCTGACCTCAAACTCGGCATAAACAAACTCCGCTGGG